>PKWH01000296.1:0-5353 GCA_003131985.1 Acidobacteriota bacterium
GCCAGCGCGACGGTCCGCAGCAATTGCTCGGCAACCGGCCGCAGCGCCTTTCCGGCAGGGGATAGTAAGACGTTGGAGTGCACGCGGGTAAAGAGCTTCACGCCGAGCGAATCTTCTAAAGCGCGAATGCGCGCGCTGACCGCGGGCTGGCTGACGCGCAATGCTCCCGCTGCGCGATGAAATCCCCCGTAGGTCACGACTGCTAGAAATGTTTCTATCTGGTCGATTTCCACCGGTACCCCTTTGCAGAATTCCAGTGGAACTATTGTACTGGAACCGATAACAGAATTCTATCAATATGATAAGGACAATCAGTTTGACTGATAGCCCCGGTTGCCTCACACTCGCGTCTGTCGCCGCATGGCTCCGCGCGGCACAATGTTTTGCCTCGCAAGGTTTTAGACCTGGGCTCTCAGCAGAGATTTTCAACCGCGAAAATAGTCAAAGAGAGGCGACACCAATGGCCAGCAACGGAACATCTTCGAACGGCAATTCCTCAAACCACGGAATGCACTGGGAAACGGATCCCCGCTGGAAGGGCGTCACTCGACCTTATCCCGTCGCCGACGTCGAAAAATTGCGTGGGTCGGTTCACGTCGAGCACACCCTGGCGAAACTGGGCGCTGAGCGTCTGTGGAAATTGCTGCACGAAGAAGAATACGTTCCGGCGTTAGGCGCCATGACGGGCAATCAAGCCGTCCAACAGGTGAAGGCCGGTCTAAAGGCGATTTACGTGAGCGGTTGGCAGGTCGCCGCCGATGCAAATGATTCCGGACAGATGTACCCGGACCAAAGTCTCTACCCCGCCAACAGCGTTCCAAGTCTCGTGCGCCGAATCAATCAAGCTCTGATGCGCGCCGACCAAGTTCATCACGCCGAAGCGAAGGACGATACGTACTGGTTTGCTCCCATGATTGCGGACGCCGAAGCTGGCTTTGGCGGCAACTTGAATGCGTTTGAATTGATGAAGGCCATGATCGAAGCGGGCGCAGCATGCGTCCATTTTGAAGACCAATTGTCTTCGGCCAAAAAGTGCGGTCATCTCGCGGGAAAAGTTCTGGTGCCGACGATCGAAGCTATTCACAAGTTAGTCGCTGCCCGGCTAGCCGCGGATGTGATGGGGGTTCCCACCTTGCTCATGGCGCGTACGGACGCCGATAGCGCCACGCTTCTCACCAGCGATATCGACCCGCGCGACCGTGAATTCATCACCGGCGAACGTACCGCCGAAGGATTCTTCCGTATTCGCGGCGGCACCGACTCCGCCATTGCTCGCGGCCTGGCGTATGCCCCCTACGTGGATTTGCTCTGGTGCGAAACTTCCAAGCCGGATCTCGCGGAAGCCCGGAAGTTTGCAGAAGGGATTCACGCAAAGTACCCGGACAAAATGCTGGCCTACAATTGCTCGCCTTCGTTCAATTGGAAGAAGAATCTCGATGATGCCACCATCGCTAAATTCCAGCGCGAACTCGCATCCATGGGCTACAAATTCCAGTTCATCACCCTGGCCGGTTTCCACGCGCTCAACTTGACCATGTTCGATCTTGCGCGCACCTACAAACAGAGCGGCATGACCGCCTACTGCGAGCTGCAAGAGAAGGAATTCGACTCCGAGCGGAATCACGATTACGAAGCCGTGAAGCACCAGCGCTTCGTCGGCACCGGATATTTCGACGCGGTCCAGCAGGTGATTACCAGCGGCACCGCTTCCACCACCGCGCTCGAAGGCTCGACTGAATCCGCCCAATTCGATCATTCGAAGCCGGTCGCGCCCGCAAGCGAAGCGAAGTCTGCGCAGACGCCGAAACCCACGGAGCGCCGTGTGCCGGCAATGGCAGCAAAATCGGCTGCTACTGCCGCTGACTAGCTGTGTTGCGCTGACACGATTTTCGAAGTTGTCACGGCTTGCCCCACGTGCCTCTGCGTATGATCCGCCACGTGAACGAGCAAGCCGCCCAGTGTACTTGGCAATTCCTTTTTCCCTACTACGCGCGCCTCATTAAATCGGCCGACATCGAATGCGCGAATTCGCTCCGCGCCCCCGTGCAGCGCCGTATCCAACTCTGCAAATAATTCCTCGCGTTTCGCGCCCGCATCTGACTCACTCTTCATGGCCGCTATTTGCGCGTCGTTCAGTTCGTTTGCTTCCGCGTAAGTCAGCAGCCGGTCGACGCTGCGCGCAATATGCCGCAAATGGAACGCAACCGGCGCAATCCCCGCGGGCCGCGCGTTCAACTCCGCATCGCTCAGCGTCCCGCACCATCGCTTCAGATCTTCCTCGGCAAGCTCCAGCGCGTGCAAAACAGCCCGTGGCACCGCCGGCACCTCAGCTAACGTGCCGCGCAGCCACGGCTCAGCTAATTTGTTCGCTTCCATTTAGTTTCGTCCTCTCGGTGCGGCGCCGTCGTCACGAACTCCCCATGGCGACATTTCAGCGGTCTATTTAATTTTGGCTACGCGCCCTTCGGTGGGAAATTTCTGGAATTGCAGAGCGTCATGGCCAGGCACGACACGATCCGGCGACCCGGCCAGCTCGATCATCCGCGACTGTGCTGCAATATTGGCCGCATGATCGGCATCACTGAACGTAGCGCTGGCTAAGTGAGACGACAGGTTGAGATAAAAATAACAATTGTCCGAAGCCAGCACAAATGGTGGGCTCCCCTCCACGAGGAGATATTGCGAAGCATAGGTGTGCCGCGCGCCGGTATACGCGCGAATGCCAGGAAAGATTTCGACGTTGTCGCCATCGACCAAATGGACGCGCCCCTCGGTATTTAATTGTAGGAGTTCCTTGACGTCTTCCGGATCAATACCTCCATGTTGTCCGCCGGGCTGCCAAGCGTCCATGGTGTAGTAGCGATATTCCTCTTTCTGAATCCAGATATTTGCCTTGGGAAAAAGGTCGATGCCGCCCAGATGATCCCAGTGCGCATGACTGATGACGATGTCCGTCACCTCTTCGGGTTTCACTCCGGCGGTTTTCACAGCTTCGTCGGGCCGAAGATAGTCCGTCATCGGAAAATATTTCAGAAAAGTGTCACGGTGAAAACCGCTGTCGAAGAGAATCGTATGACCCCCGCCCCGGATTAGCCAAACCACCATGGCGATATCGACTTTCACATCCTTAGGTCCGCCCACCATAAGTTCAGAGACGGGCACACCCGGAGAGCTGGCGTAGCGTATCGCTTGAATCGAATACTCGGGTGTTGAAGATCCGCCAAGTAGCGCCGCAAAAACAGCCGCAAACACGAATCGTTTCACGATGGGTTTCTCCCCGCTGTTCGCGCGTCCACGGCCGTGAGCAGCGTTCCGGCCAGCCTATCGCATCTTAGTCTTTCAAGCTGAGCATCATCAAGTTACCGACGGTGTGCCTTGTCAATCNNGATTTCAAGGGAGAGCGCGTCCATATCGTCGGAGTGTTGAAAGGCGCGTGCATCTTTCTCTCCGACCTTGTCCGCGAGCTCAGCCTGGATACTTCGATCGATTTCATCGCCGTATCCAGCTATGGCAAAGGAAAACAATCTTCGGGCCAGGTGCGCGTTCTAAAGGATCTCGACAGCAGCATCCAGGGCCTCAACGTCGTAGTGGTCGAAGATATCTTGGATACGGGCTTGACGCTAAGCTATCTCCTGCGCATTTTGCAGCAGAGAAAACCGAAAACATTACGTGTGGCCGCGCTCCTCGATAAACCTTCGCGCCGGATTAAAGATGTGAAGGCGGACTATATCGGATTTAAAATCCCGAACGAATTTGTGGTCGGCTACGGCCTGGATTACGCAGAGCGCTATCGCAACTTAAAAGACGTCTGCATTCTCAGCCTTCCAACGGAATAACATGCCGCAAAAAGAATCCGAAATCGCGCGGTTGATCGACCACACACTGCTGAAGCCCGAAGCCTCGCGCGAAGATATTCAGCGGCTGTGCGAGGAAGCCATCGACTACGGTTTTGCCTCCGTATGCGTGAATCCCTGGAATGTTTCGCAGGCTGCCGAATTGGTGCGCGGAACGGAAGTTCGCGTCTGCGCCGTAGTTGGATTTCCTCTCGGCGCGACGCTTCCCATCGTAAAGGAATTTGAAGCGGGAGAAGCGCTCAAAGCCGGCGCGCAGGAAATCGACATGGTCATAAATGTCGGAGCATTGAAATCCGGCCAGGAAGCTCTGGCGGAAGCTGACATTCGCGGAGTCGCGGACGCGAGCCATCGCGCCGGCGCGCTGTGCAAGGTGATTCTCGAGACCGGACTCTTGACCCGCGAAGAAAAAGTTCGCGGATCGCTCCTTGCCAAAAAAGCCGGCGCCGATTTCGTCAAAACTTCTACTGGATTTGGCTCCGGAGGCGCCACGGTGGAAGATGTGCGCCTGATTCGCGAGACCGTCGGCAGCGGCACCGGAATCAAGGCCGCCGGAGGCGTGCGCACGCTGGAAGAAGTGCGAAAAATGGTGGAAGCGGGAGCCACCCGCATCGGCACAAGCTCAGGCGTGAAGATCATTGAACAACTCCGCGGGGCGAATCCCGACGGTGGCGCTGATTCATCCGGCGCGAGCGGCAAATATTAAGCACGCTAAATTGTCCGGATTTCTGCCCCAAGCAACCGTCGTACGCCTGATATAATTAATCGATTGCGACACTCGCGGCGCGCGAATAGTCTCTTGCTGCGCGCGGTCATTGCGACTACCTTGGCGGGGGCCGAGGCGCTCCGTCCACAGAAAAATGGAATCTACAGGCCTCAATCCGAAGCTGGATCTTCCGGCGGAGACTCTCGCGATTCTCGCGGAGATTAGCGAGGAAATTAACGCCTCGCTAAATTTGGACGAAGTGCTTGCAGGCGCTGCGGCGCAAATTAAGCGGCTGATCGATTATGAAATCTTCGCGGTCGTGTTGCCCGAAGAGGGGACCGATCAGATGTATTTTCGCTTTGCCATCGGCCATCGTCCGGAGGTGGTGAAGCACTGGCGAATTCCCATGGCCGAGGGAATCATCGGTTCGGCTGCAGCCACGGGTCAGCCGATCCGCGTCGCCGACGTTCGCAAGGACCCGCGCTATTTGAANNGGCGTCCTCGACATCGAAAGCAGCCAGGTCGATTATTTCACGCGCGATCAACAGAACATCCTAACTCTGGTCGCCAGCCGCATTGCCGGAGCAATCGAAAATGCCCGGCTGTTCGAACACGAAAAAAATCAATCCGAAACGCTGTTGCTTCTGAATGAAGTGGCTCGCGAAGCGAACTCTTCGCTTTCCGTCGAAGAAGTCCTGCGTCGCGCCGCGGAACTCACCAAGCGCCTGATCGATTACCAGATTTTTTCCATTTTGCTTTACGACGAGAACGACAAGCTATTTCACCATCGCGTCAC
>PKWH01000296.1:5371-6638 GCA_003131985.1 Acidobacteriota bacterium
CAGCTCAACTATTTCACTCCGGATCACGTGCAGGCGCTTTCGATTCTCGCCGCGCATCTGGCCGTCTCGATTGAAAACGCGCGGCTCTACGAACAAGTGGCGCGTGACGAAGCGCGCATGGAACGCGACCTGAGCGCCGCGCGGCGCATTCAGGGCGCGCTGTTGCCTCGTTTGCCTGGGCCAGAGTTCGGCCTCGATATTGCCGCGCGTGTGGTTTCTTCGCGCGAACTTAGCGGCGACCTCTACGATTTTTTGCGTTACGGTCCCCAGGAATTGGCCATTGCGATGGGAGACGTCAGCGGGAAGGGAAGCGCTGCTGCGCTTTACGGCGCTGTCGCGATTGGCACTTTGCGCAGCATTGCTCCGCAAAAACATCGTCCCGCCGAAATGCTTACCGCCATCAACGGATTTCTCGGCGACCGCCGTATCGAAGGCCGCTTCATGACCTTATGTTTTGCAACGTGGCATCGCGGGCGTCACAAGCTGCGCGTCGCGAATGCAGGCCAGGAGCAGCCTTTCCTGTATCACGATGGCCGCTGCGAACGAATCCCGCTGGAAGGCTTTCCGCTCGGCATGTTTGAAACGGCTGTGTACGATCAGAAAAGCTACATTCTCAACGCGGGAGATATCGTGGTTTTTTACTCCGACGGCATCGGCGACACGCAGAATCCGACAACCTCGGAATTTTATGGCCACGATCGGCTGGGGACACTGATTTCCGAAAATCACAAGTTAACGGCTGACGGTATCGCCGACCATATTTTGGAAGCGGTCGACGCTTTCTCGGATGGACGCCATGCGTTTGACGACCGCACCCTTGTAGTGTTGAAAGTGAAATGACGCTCGCGGCTATTTACCTTGGGAATCTCACGGCCCGCACAGCCACTACCACGCGCCCAGTCTGTCATTCCGAGCGAAGCGAGGAATCTGCTCTTGTCGCTCTTTCCGTCTTCAACCCTCAGCGTTCTCCCCACCGAAGCTTGCTGCGCAACACTTCGTAATAGGTCTTTCGCGGCGGCCGCACAAACTTCACCTTGGACGAAGACTTGGTGATGACCACATGATCCTTGGGCTCGAGTTGGAATCCGAGTTGCCCATCGAGCGTCAAATACACCGGCTCGTCCGCTGCGGTGAAGTCCAACTCCACTCGCGACGTGTCCGGGATCACCAGCGGCCGATTCGTCAGCATGTGCGGGCAGATCGGCGTGATCACGAACGCATCGAGATCCGGCTGAATAATCGGCCCTCCCGCAGCGAGTGAATAAGC
>PKWH01000296.1:6667-9196 GCA_003131985.1 Acidobacteriota bacterium
GCGCCTTTTCCGCTTCGCAAAATCTCTGCTTCGAGCATCATGCGTTCTCCGATGCGATGCTCGCCCTTCAAAACCTGCTCCAGAAGCGGATAGAGTTCGTCGAGAGTAACGCTGGTGAGGAATCCGAGGCCGCCCAAATTGACAGCTAAAATCGGTACGTTTTGTCCGTGAAGAGCGCGCGCCGCGGAAAGAAGTGTGCCGTCGCCGCCGAGAACAATAATGAGGTCCGCTTTCTGGCCCAGCGCTTCGCGAGCGAACGCTGGAAAAGCCGTGTGAATGCAGCCTTCGGTCTCCTGGTCGACAAACACCTCGATATTTCGAGCTCGCAGCCATTCCGCCAGCGGCGGAACGACGGACGACGCCATTTCTTTGACCGGTTTGCAAATGATGCCCGCGGCTCGAATCATATGTTTGGACGCAAATTCTACTCTACCCGCGTGCGCGGGCGTGGAGAAAAAACTCCTGATTGCCTTCGGCGCCGGTCAGATGGCTCGGACGCACGCCGAGAATTTCGAGGGAACACTCGGCTGCCGCGGCGATCACCCGTTCGATAGCTTTCTGGTGCAGCGAAGTGTCGCGCACGATACCGCCTTTGCCCACCTCGCGCTTTTCCAGTTCGAATTGCGGCTTGATCAGAATTAAGAAATCAGCATCGGCCGCTGCCGCTGGAACAACCGCTGGCAAGACTTTCGTCGCCGAAATGAACGACACGTCCATGGTAATCAGCGCAGCCCGCTCGGCAATATCTTCGGGTCGCAGATAGCGCGCATTGCACTCGATCGTAATTACCCGCGGATCCTTGCGCAGCTTCCAGTCAAGTTGATCGGCGGACACGTCAACCGCATAAACGCGCAGCGCGCCATGTTGCAGCAAACAGTCCGTGAAGCCGCCGGTCGAGCTTCCGACGTCCACGCAAACTTTATCCTGTGGGCTCACGCCAAAATCTTCCAGCGCGCCTTCAAGTTTTAGACCGCCGCGGCTCGCGTAGCGCAAAGTCTCGCCGATAATTTCAATTTGCGCATCCGTTGCGACTTGCGAGCCGGGCTTTTCCATTTTTTGTCCGTTCACGAGTACGTTTCCAGCAAGAAGGAGCGCCTGCGCCCGTTCGCGCGAAGGCGCCAGGCCGCGTTCCGCAATCAATACATCGAGACGCGATTTTCCCGGCCGAGATTGTTTCTGCCGAATGTTAGTTCCCGCTTGATGGCGAGTGGATTTCATATGCAGGTTACAGCGGCGAAACTAATTGCGGCGTGCTACCAAGAATTGCGCTACTTGCCGAAGCCGCGTTCCGCGTTCGCCATAAAAATCCAGTTCGCGTAAAGCTTTGGTTTCGAGTTCCGCGGCAATCGCGCGTGATTTTTCCAGGCCGTACAGCGCCGGGTAGGTCGCTTTCTGCTGCGCTTGATCCTTACCCGCCGTTTTCCCCAGCGACGCGGAAGATTCCGAAACATCCAGGATGTCATCCACCACTTGAAACGCCCATCCGATTTGTCCGCCGAAACGCCGAAGCCTCTCGACGTCTTCATCTCCCGCGCCGCCTGCGATCGCGCCTGCTACGATGGAGCCGCAAATCAAAGCGGCCGTCTTCGAGCGATGGATATACTCCAGCATGGCGGCGTCCGCGGCTTTTTTTTCCGCTTCGATGTCCGCTACTTGCCCGCCCACCATTCCATTAACCGTTCCGGCGGCCGAGGCGATCTCGGAAATCACGCGAACGCGCCGCGCGGGCTCGATTGCCGCATTTGCAAGCGTTTGAAATGCGAGCGTCAACAGCGCATCGCCTGCGAGGATGGCAACGGCCTCGCCAAACACTTTATGATTCGTCGGCTTTCCGCGGCGAAGATCATCGTTATCGAGCGCCGGCAGATCGTCGTGGATCAATGAGTAGGTGTGAATGAATTCGAGAGCGCAGCCGACTGGGATCGCGCCGGCGGGATCCGCGCCAAAGAGTTTTGCGGATTCGTAGCACAGAATCGGGCGAATGCGTTTGCCCCCGGCGAAAACGCTGTAGCGCATGGCAGTGTGAATGGACGCGGGCGGCGTGGAATCGGCCGGCAAAAGCTTTTCGAGTCCGGCCTCAATCGCGGCGTGGTCCTGCTGGAAAAAATCCGGCGCGCTCATGCGCTTCCCGTCGCGATGCTGGAAAATGGATTGAAGAACGCAGGCAAGTTATGCCTTTTGAGACGGACCGTTGTCCGTGTTGAACGGCTCAGCCACGATTTTTCCGTCCGCTTTCTTCAGCAGAATCTCCACACGGCCCTCGGCCTCTTCGAGCTGCTTCTGGCATTCGCGCGAAAGCGTCACGCCTTCTTCGAAAAGCTTCATCGCCTCGTCGAGTGACAAGTCGGGGCCTTCCATGCGCTTCACAACTTCTTCCAGCCGCGCGAGCGACTTTTCGAAATCGCCTTTGGGCGATGGCCCTGCGGCTGTGGCTGCTGGTTTGTTCGGCACGGGACTCATTCTTCCTCGGTCGCGCTGCGCCAAAAGCGCGCTTTGGCGTTTTCGCCAAGCAGCATTCTAGCGCACGTC
>PKWH01000136.1 GCA_003131985.1 Acidobacteriota bacterium
GAGGGCTTCAAGGACCTAAGCCATTTTGACGGCGCGATGAAATCAATTTACGGCCCTCCCGCCGGACTTGACGATTACGAAATCAAATCGCAAGCCATGGCTTACGATGGTGAGCGCGCCATGTTCGAGGCTTATTCCCGCAACAAATACACCTCCACCGGCGTGATCCAGTGGATGCTGAACAACGCGTGGCCTTCATTGATCTGGCATCTTTACGATTACTACCAGCAGCCGGCCGGTGGATATTTTGGCACGAAGAAGGCTTGCGAGCCTTTGCACGTTCAGTATTCATATGACGACAACAGCATTGTGGTGGTGAACAGCATGTATCAGAAATTTACCGGACTAACTGTAACCGCGCATCTCTACGACGATTCGTTGCACGAAAGGTTTTATAAACAAGTTCAAACGGATGTGGAGGCAGATGGTGTCGCGAAGGTTCTCACGCTCCCAGCGGAGGCTTTCAGTCCCGCGTCTGCTGTATATTTCGTGAAGCTTGAGCTTCAGACCAGCGATGGAAAAACGGCAAGCACTAATTTTTATTGGCTTTCTGCGAAGAAGAACGTGTACGAATGGGCGAAGACCACTTACAAATACACACCCGTAGCTTCGTACGAAGATTTCACCGCGCTTCAGAATTTGCCCAAAGTTAAACTTGATGTTAACGAAGCTAGAACCACAGCCCCTGACGGCCCCGCGGTTCGCCTTACGGTTAAGAATTCCAGCGATCATTTGGCGTTTCAAGTGCGATTCGGAATTCAGAAGAGCGGCAAAACTGAATACATCCTTCCGGTCTTTTGGGACGATAACTACATTGAGCTGATGCCCGGAGAATCTCGCGAAATTACCGCGCGATATCTTCCCACCTCGGGCATTTCAGGTCCGCTTGAACTCACCATCGCGGGTTGGAACATAGACACGACGACTATCTCGCTGAAGGAAGCTGGCGCAACCTCCGCGCGAGGCTCAGGCGGAGGGCGCTGATGCCCAATGAACACGCCAAGCCTGATCATGAGGCGCCGCGCAGCTTTCCGAATTCCATGCTCAGCGAAATTTACGAACAGCCGCACGCGATTCGCGAATGCATCCGCCGCAACATACAAGACGAGTCCATTTTCGCCGATGCGCTTCAACCCATTGACAGCGCAATTTTCGCCTTCAAGAAGATCATCATCGCGGCTAGCGGCTCCAGCCGCCATGCGGGATTGGCGGGCGAAATCATGATGGAGGATCTCGCTGGAATCGCGGTGGACGTGGAATACTCGAGCGAATATTGCTACCGCTCCACGCACGCGGACTCGGAGCCTATCGTAATAGTCATTACGCAATCCGGCGAAACGGCCGACACCATAGCGGCACAGCGCCAAGCGCTCAGCCGCGGCGCTAAAACCGTGGCGATCTCGAACGTCGCCGATTCCACCATCGCGCGCGAAGCGAGCGCCACGCTGCATACGTTTGCCGGGCTCGAAAAAGCAGTTCCGGCAACGAAGAGTTTTACGTCACAGTTGACGATTCTGTATCTTCTTGCATTATTTCTGGCGCGAAAGCGCGGCCGCATCACTTCCGGAGTTGTGCGCGCGCACCTGGACTCTCTCAGCGCGCTGCCCACGGAAATCGAGAAAGCTCTGCCTTCCTGGGACGCGCAGGCTGCCGCGTGCGCCCGCGAATACCAGCAAGCAAAAGCTTTCTTGTTTTTGGGCCGCGGCGTGCATTATGCGATCGCTCGTGAAGGAGCGCTGAAGCTAAAGGAAATTTCTTACGTTCAAGCGGAAGGCCTTCCAACCGGCGAACTGCGCCACGGCCCGAACGCTTTGGTGGATGAAAAGCTTCCGGTGATCGTTCTAGCTACGCGCGATCTGGCCGATCCGGATTCCGTGCTGAGATACCAAAAGACGCTTTCGGTGCTCGAATACATCAAGGGCCGCGGCGGAAAATCAATCGCGATTGCGTCCGAAGGGGATCGCGAAATTGCGACGATTGCGGACCGCGTCATTCACGTTCCGGCCGCGACGGAATTGCTCCTGCCGATTCTGGAAGTTGTGCCGCTGCAGCTTTTTGCATACCACTTCGCCACGCTGAATGGCTGCGATGTGGACCACCCCAGGAACCTCGTAAAGTCGGTCACCACTGAATGAGCAATGAAATAGGTTCAGCCGCCCCAGTCACACTCAAACGCACTCTGCACCTTTGGGACCTCATCATCATCGGCATCGTGATCATTCAGCCGATCGCGCCGATGGGAATTTACGGCGTAATCAGTAATGTGGCGCGAGGGCACGTGGTGACCACGATTCTGATAGCCATGGTGGCCATGCTTTTCACCGCCGTCAGTTACGGAAAAATGGCGCGCGCCTATCCCAGTGCCGGCTCGGCATATACCTACGTCGGCCAGGAGATTCATCCCTCGCTCGGGTATGTGACCGGCTGGGCGATGTTGATGGACTACATTTTGAACCCGTTGATCTGCACGGTGATCTGCAGCAAGTTGACGCAGAATATTTTGCCTGGTGTGCCTTACTGGGCGCTGGCGACGGCATATGCGGTCGGCTTCACAGTGCTTAACCTGCGCGCGGTGAAAACTTCAGCGCGAATCAACGATGTGCTGGCGGCGGGGATGTCTATCGTCGTCGTGGTGTTTTTTGCATTCGTAATCCGCTTCGTTTGGGGGTTGCACGAATACGGCGCCGGCTTTTTCTGGCAGCCCTTCTATAATCCGCAGACCTTCAGTTTCGGCGGCGTTTTTCGCGGCACTTCGATTGCTGTGCTCACCTATATCGGCTTCGACGCGATTTCGACGTTTTCAGAGGAAGTCGAAAATCCGCGGCGAAATATCATGCTGGCGACGGTTTTGGTCTGCGTGATCACGGGAGTTTTGGCGTCACTCGAAGTTTATGCGGCACAGCTTGTGTGGGGCTCGAGTGCATTTCCTCCGGACAAAGTGGAATCTGCGTTTCCGCTGGTGGCCTTCCGAGCCGGCGGCTTCTTTCTCTTCCATCTACTGAACTTTACTGTGTTGATCGCGAACATCGGATCGGGAATGGGCTCGCAACTGGGAGCGTCGCGATTGCTCTACGGAATGGGACGCAGCAATGGGATCCCCAAGAAATTTTTCGGCGCGATCGATCCCAAGAATCATATCCCGCGAAACAACGTCATTTTCGTCGGCGCTCTGGCGCTGACTGGCGCCTTCCTAATCAGCTACGAACGCGGCGCAGAATTGCTTAATTTCGGCGCACTGATAGCTTTTATGGGAGTGAACGCTGCGGCATTCACTCGCTACTACCTGCGCGCTAAAGAAAAGCATTGGACCGACCTGGTTTCGCCAGTTCTTGGATTTCTAATCTGTTTTTTCATCTGGTTGAATCTCAGCCCGGCCGCGCAAATTGCGGGCGGCATTTGGATGGTAATCGGGATCGCTTACGGAGCGGTCAAGACCAAGGGCTTCCAGTCTGACTTGGTAAAATTCGACGTTCCCGCCGAAAACGAATAGCAATAGCGAGTGACTAGTCGGGCTCTTGCGTCACGATGTGGACATCCACCGCAGGAGCATCACGCAGAAACCGGTTGATCGCATTCATGTAGCGCAGTTTTCGCCAGCCTTCTATCGCCGACCGGCCGAAAATAACCTGCGTCACGTGCTTATCTCGCACGAACTGGGCTGTGGCGTCGGCGATATTGTCACCTTTTAGGCGCACCGGCTTGGCTCCCAGGCTTTCCGCGAATTGCAGGTTCGCGACCAGAGCTTTTTCCTCCTGCCCCTCCGTCGGACGGTCGTCAACATGTATGGCATAGAGTTCCGCGTCCATACGGCGCGCTATGCGCGCCGCTCGCGCCACCAGATATTGCGCTTTCGGATTCCCGCTGATGCACACGGCGATGCGCTCGCGAAC
>PKWH01000185.1:0-12357 GCA_003131985.1 Acidobacteriota bacterium
GCCAGCGAGAAAAAACTGAAAGCCGTCATCATCGCCGAGCTGCGCGAAGTGATGAAATCCTATGGCGACGAGCGCCGCACCCAAATCGTCGATCGCGTCGAGGAAATCAAGCTCGAAGACCTGATCAAAGACGAAGAAATGGCCATTACCGTCAGCCACGCCGGCTACATTAAGCGCACTTCCGTTGACGTTTATCGCCATCAATCCCGCGGTGGCAAAGGCCGCATCGGCGCGAAAACTCGCGAAGACGACTTCGTCGAGCACTTCTTCGTCGCTTCGGCCCACAGTTATATCCTTCTGTTCACGTCGAAAGGCCGTATTTATTGGCTGAAGGTCTATGAAATTCCCGAAGCCGCCGCCGCTACGCGCGGAAAGGCAATCGGCACTCTCGTGCGCCTGCAGGAGAATGAAAAACTTACCGCCGTGGTTCCCGCGCGAAACCTGGAAGAGGCTGACCGCTACGTTTTCCTGGCCACGCGAAATGGCACGGTGAAGAAAACTGCCATCGCAGAATTCTCGAACCCGCGTCCCTCCGGCATTATCGCCATAAACCTCGACGCCGGTGACGAACTGATCGGCGCAAAACTCACCGACGGCAAGCAGATGATTTTCCTCGCTAGCCACCACGGCCAGGCCATTCTCTTCCGCGAAACCGAAGTTCGCTCCATGGGACGCGCCGCCGGCGGCGTAAACGGCATGGACCTCGGCAAAGGCGATTTCGTGGTCAGCATGGACGCGGCGCAGCCCGACTTCGTCATCATCCAGAAGGAATACAAAAAGGACACGCAGAATCTCGACGAGCTCGAAAGCGACCAGATCCGCGAATCACTTACGTCGCTGATGCTCACTGTGTCGGAAAAAGGTTACGGCAAGCGCACACCGCTCGCCGAGTACCGCGTCACATCACGCGGCGGCAAAGGCGTCATCAATCTAAAATCCACCGATCGCAACGGCTCCGTCGTAGCCGCTCTGCAAGTCCGCGAGGATTCCGACGTAATGATCATCACGGGGCAAGGTAAGGTGATTCGCGTGCACTCCGGCGAAATTCGCGAAGCCGGCCGCTCGACTCAGGGCGTCCGCCTACTGCGTCTCGAAGAAGGCGACCGCATCGCCGCCGCCGCTTCCATCCTTGAGGAGGAAGAAGCCGCCGCCCCCGAGCCCGAGAAAAAATGAGTGAGTTCCGACCGGCGAGCTACGATTCAGGTGGCGCGATGTAATACCCCGGCCGGGTTCGTACGCTGACGCCGGGCCGATCGATTTCCACTCTAATCTCGTGGTACCCCGTAGGCTCATCGCCCGGCGGTCGGTATCCCAAAGTATACTGCGCGTGAAGCTCTCCGCCGATTTCGTCCATCGCTTTTTGAATTGAATTATCTTTCGCGGTGTTCACGTGCAGCCCGCCAGTCGCTTTACTCGCTATAGCAAGTGAATTTGGGCCGATCGCATTCTTCCCGGTTTTTACCAGCCAAACGGCGAGCGCCTCTAAATCTATGTTCCCCTGTCCCTGCGCCGCTGCTTCGTTGTCCGGTGTCTGCGCTCTACCTGGGCCCACCGGAACAGGAAACGTTCCGGGCGGCCCTATCTGCGGTCCTTGGTACGGATTTCGCTTCGCGCGCAAATCAGCCATCGCGGTGCTCAAACCAATCGTGTAAATCGTCACGTTCGCCAGTTGCGCGTGCCGCAGGACCTCGCCGAGTGTATCCTCGCTGCCCTCATCCTGCGCTTCACCCACCACCACCAGAATTCGCCGGCGCACTCCGGGCCGTTGTTCCAGCAACGAAATGCCACGCGACATCGCATCGTAAAGCCGCGATTGATTGACGCCGATCTGCAAGTGATTGATGGTATTTTGCACTCCGTTCACATCCGTAGTGAATTTCTCGAGCAGCTCTACGGTGCTGTCGAAGCTGAGCACAGCGGCTTCCGCCGTCTGCCCCATCACCGTCTCCGTGAAGATGATCCCGGTCTGCCGCACCGCGGGAAGCATCGGTTCGATGTGCGAACTTGTCTCAACTGCGAGCACCACGGAAAGCGGATCTCCGCCCAAATCGAAGTGCTCGATTTTCTGCTGCACGCCGTTGTCGTAAACGCGGAAATTATCTTTGGAAAGATCGAGGATCATTTCTCCCGAATGGCTCGTCACCGTCACCGGCGCGACTACTTCGTTCACTCGCACGCGGATAGCGTTCTTGCGCTGCTCAGCCGTGGGCAGATTCTCCGGCGGGGCTCCCGGCTTCTGTTTTAGCGGACCAGGAGGAGCCTGGCACCATGCCGGCTCGCACGCCCCCAGCATTGCCAGCGCCAAAGAAACGACCGCCGCCAAACGATAAAAGCCTGTTGTTCCCACGCCTCTTTTTCGCCCCATTGAAATTCAGTCTATCTGATTCTCTGGAACTCGGGTGCGTTGCTTGGAGTGTAATAGCGCGCCGCGCGCCGACTGGCTTTTCGCCGCAACGTTCTCCTAAAATGATTGTTCGCGCTTGTATCAGGGAGAGAACATGAGTCGTCGCAGTCACCGGCCCCACGAGAAACTAGCCTACGAAGACCCGAAATTCATGGAAAGCCTGGTGGCCCGGCCGCTTCGCATTATGGCTGAATACCTCGACCCCCTGAATCGCCTGCGTCGCGCAAACGTAAGCGACACGATCGTGATGTTCGGCTCCGCGCGAATTCAATCCCGAGATCGCGCGCTCGCGCACCTGAAGCAAGTGCGACGCGATGCGCGAGGCCGCCGTACGCGGGAATGGCGTCAGAAAGTTAGCGCTGCGCGATCTTTGGTTTCGATGTCGCGCTACTACGAAGAAGCCCGCGAGCTCGCTCACCGGCTCACTATGTGGTCTATGACCTTGGGTGACAGCCCGCGCCGCTTCGTCGTCTGTTCCGGTGGCGGACCGGGAATCATGGAGGCGGCCAATCGCGGCGCAGCCGAAGCTGGTGGTCCATCAATCGGCCTCAGCATCCAGCTTCCGCACGAGCAGGCATCCAACCCGTACATCACGCCCAATCTGAATTTCCTCTTTCACTATTTTTTCATGCGCAAATTATGGTTCGCGCAAATGGCCAAGGCTCTGATCATTTTTCCCGGCGGATTCGGCACCATGGATGAACTTTGGGAAATGCTCACGCTAATGCAAACCCATAAACTCTCCCAGCACCACTTGATTCTGATCTATGGAAGGAAGTATTGGGACAAAGTAATCGACTGGCGGCACATGGTCCGCACTGGCACCATTAACGAACGCGAATTCAAGCTGCTTCAATTTGCCGACAACGTGGACGAAGCCTTCAATCACATCCGCAAGGATCTCGAAGCGCATCACCTCGAAGTGGAATCCGATTCATATACCAAGCCGATGCGCCGCATGTAGGCGTTCTTCGTAAGTCTCATTCAAATAAAAAACGGGGAAGGAGCCCAAGACTCCCTCCCCGTTTTTCATTTCCGGCGAAACTAACCGCCGATTTCAAACTCTTAGTTGTTCGAGAACGGTTCGACTGCGAAGACCGCCTGAAACCGCCGCTTCTCGTCCTGATCGTGCAGCATGACGACAGGCACCACGCGCAGTGAATGTTTGCAGCTCCTGCACGTAGTCGCCTCTCCCTGCAGATCCTGGACGAATCCATCGGTGAAGTGATAGGCCGCCCGCGGCCGCCTCGCTGCTTTCGTACCCTTCTCACCGCATTGCGGGCAGGTAAACTCCACGCGATCTTCCAGCGGGTCGCGATGCAACGCCGCCCAACCGGTATATCGAACGCCTATAGTTTCTATTGACTCTTTTTCCATAAATGCCTCCCCCAGCACGGTCTTAATAAAACTGACCGCCAGTCGAATATTTACAATGCTTTAGACGCACGCCGGGCTAAAAGCGATGCATTTCCACAACAATTCTTACAAGTTACTGAAATACCAAACGTTATAGGCCCGGAACGATAAATTCTGGCCTTACAGACGAGTACCTCCTGAAGCCGGGAACCAGTAACCCGTCCCGGTGTCTATCCCCAGTAGAGATTCGCGCGAACTCCGAACCGCTCCCGATTCGACGGAGCCGAGCACAACGACGAAGGTTACGTCGAACTAGTCTCCCTCATCGGAGAAGTTTCGTCGTTAAGGTTTGGTTCCCCTTGCTGGATTTTGCGGAGGAGGTGTGCGATGAAGAAGCGCGAAGGATTTTCGCAATGCTTGGTTGACGGCGATGAGCAATCACTCGAAAGGGCGCGGCAGCTTCGGCGAAGAGCGCTGCTCGCCTCGATCATTTTAGAGGCCGCGCTGGTGGCAGCTTTGCTCTTGTGGCCCCTCATCACGCCGGGCGAGCTCCCGCGGCAGTTCTTCGTAACTCCAGCCCCGCCTTATCATGGGGGCTCAGCCGCGGCACGGGCACCGTCGCGCGGGAATCCAACTAATCATCCGGACGGCCCCGCGAAGCTTCCCGAAATAATGGTGCAGCCTCCAAGTATTCCTTCTCACGTGCAGGAATCGCCCTCGGACGGCGCGCCGGAAATTGGCTCCGGCCAGGGTTTCGGCTCTCCAAACCTGCCGGGAAGTGGTTCCGGTCCTGGAGATCTTCTGCCCGGCGGAAACAACTCAGGTCCAGCGATTCCGATTCCGCCTCTAGCCAGGCCCGAAAAGCCGCGCCCCATGAGCGAAGGCGTAATGGAAGCGGCTCTGATTTACAAAGTCCAGCCGCAATATCCCGCAGCTGCTCGCCTGATGCACCTTCAGGGAACGGTGCGTTTGCGTGCCATCATTGGAAAAGACGGCAGCGTGAGCGAACTGGAAGTCCTCGGCGGGAATCCGATTCTCGTGCAAGCGGCGGTCGCTGCTGTGAGCGAATGGCGCTACCGTCCAACTCGATTGAACAACGAAACTGTGGAAGTGGTGACGTACATTACAGTGAATTTCGTTCTAGACCAGAACTGAAAGGAATTGCGAGGGCGTCTCAATTTCTCAAGACGCCCTCAGATTCATCCACGCAAACCGCTAGAACTTAACAACGATGCCCGTCGAGATCCGAGCATTGTTTTGGCTGGTTCCAAAGACGCTCGAGTGGATCCAATCCGCCTGGAAAATTCGCCAGTGAAACGGCCCCACGATCTTCGCATCAATTCCTCCGCCGATAGCGGCGGCGAATGATGTGTCCGATGACGAGAATGTCACGACAGTCGGAGGATCCAGCACTTCCGTGAAGTTGCTGCTAACGTGCGCTCCGCCTATCAGCACATGCCCAAACGGCGAAACTCGCGCCGGCCACGACACTTGAGGCCCGAAAAGAAAATATGTTGTGTGGGTGCTGTTGCCATAGTCGCCTGAAAAATCCGCTACACCGCCCAGCCAAGGCATGAACTTGTATTGTCCGGAAACTGTCCAACCGTTCTGATTGAACGAGGGAGAATTATCGAAGTGCAAGAAAGCGTAGCCGCCGTACACCTCCACTTTGTCGGAATCTTGCGCGTGCGCAGTCAGAGAAATTAGAAAAACCATACCGCATAACATTGCAAGCTTCCTAAACATAGACATCCCTCCTCAGAGTTATCGAATTTAGGACCATCTGTGGGCGATAGACCCCGCCACGATGTTCCATTCACTTTTCCGTGCCATTCCAGACGCCGTTTAACCGGGGCATAAAGCCACCGATTTGGGCTGGGAAAAATTAAGATGCCGGCTCAATCGCCGGGGTTACCAACGTTCCTAAAAAATCTACAGGGGAGTGCAGCACTTAGTTATCTGGCCATCAGAGGAGAGGTTCGCCGGAATTCTTCGCGATGACGTCCCTGGTGGAATCGCGCAAACGGACAATCTCATGCCAATCATTCCCCGCCGCCGGGTTGGGCGTCACAAGCGGGCCGAACGTCAGGGTGACGCGCCCGGGCCGCGGCAATTTCGTTTTATCTCGTAGAATCTGCCGAGCGCCGCGCACGCTGACCGGGCAAATCGAACACCGCGTATCCACGGCGGATTTGAACGCGCCCAGCTGGAACGGACGAATACCCGTGGTTGCCGTAAAGGTTCCCTCGGGATAAATCACGACAGATTCGCCGCTCTTAAGCGCTGCATTCACCTGCGCCGCCTGCCGAATACGAGCTTGCGGATCGCTGCGATCAAACGAAAACTGCCCACTCCGCCGAGCAATGGTGCGAAACACCGGCATATCGTGTATCTCACCTTTCACCACGAATCGCACATCCGGCGGCAGAAACGCAAGGTTTATCAGAATATCGAGAAAGCTCGAGTGATTCGGAGCAAAAATCCAAGGCCCGGATGTTTTGCGTTGCGCTAGAATCTCGCTCCCTTCCACTCGCACCGGCACGCCCGCCATCATCAACATAAAGCGTGTGCCCTTATGCGTGAACCAAGCCGCGCGCTTTTCGTTCCAGGTGAGAGCGACGATAGCCCACAACGGAAATAGAAGAATCGTGAAGACCGTCATTGCGTACACGCCATAAAGAAATTCGAACGTGTTTTTCGCCGCTTGCTTCATCCAATACCAGGCATTCGGACCCGAGCCTCGTACTGCCAGTCCGGCAACTTGCATCCATGTCGGTTGTTGGCGCTTCCCCAGGTTTCCTTCCAGGAAAAGCCGCCGAGTCTCGCTGCGCCGCAACTTACCGCTGGAAGTTTTCGGGATCGATTGAGGCGGCAGGAGCGTGACCAAATCAGGTGGAATCCCGAGCGCATCATTCACCGCGCGCGCAATCTCATCCTCGATGCGCTTCGCGCTCGCCATATCGCGCACTTCCGCTGTCACCACCAGCCGCTCGCTGCCGGTGCGCTCGTCCGGAGCGCCGAACGCAACCACGCACCCTGTTCTCACTCCCTGGACGCGTCCGGCAATTTCCTCTACCTCATGCGGGTACAGATTTCGTCCCGCCTTGATGATGATGTCCTTCGCGCGTCCCGTTATATAAATTTCGCCGTCAGCCCAGTACGCAAGGTCCCCGGAATTCAGCCAGTCGCCGTCGCGCATCAATGCTTGCGTCGCCGCCGGATTGCGATAGTAACCGCTCGTTGCCGACGCTCCCCGAAACCACAAACTCCCTTCCGCTCGCTCACTGAGATTGCGGCCTTCGCCGTCCACGATGCGGACTTCTACTCCCGGTACCGGCCTGCCGGCATTCACAAATTCGAGCGGAGCGGAATCGTCCGCCCTGGCAGGCTTTGCGTTGCCTCCAGATTCAAAGGCCGCGCGCTCGATGCGATCTACTTTGTAACCCGCGCCCAGTCTCGGCACCGAAACGGCCAGCGTCGCCTCCGCAAGTCCGTAAACCGGAGTAATCGCTTCACGGTGAAAGCCGTACGGCGCAAAGCGGGTCGCGAATCGTTCAAGCGTTTCCGAGCGCACCGGCTCCGCGCCGTTTGTCGCCGCGCGCCACGAACTCAGGTCCAGCCCCGCCAAATCCTTGTCCGGAATCTTTCGCACGCAAAGCTCGTAGGCAAAATTCGGCGCCGGGCTGATCGTTCCGCGATGCTTATGAATCGCCCGGAGCCACCGCTCCGGCCGGCTCAAAAATGCAAGTGGTGACATCACCACCAGCGGAATCCCCGTGAAAATCGGAACGAACCATGCCCCGATCAGTCCCATGTCGTGATAGAGCGGCAGCCAACTCACGGCCACATCGTCTGCTTTTATTTCGATGCCCGACACGATCGATTTAATATTTGCCAACAGATTTGCGTGCGTCAGGACCACGCCTTTTGGATCGCCCGTCGAGCCGGATGTGTATTGCAAAAACGCAATGTCTTCGCCGCGCGCGTGATGCACAAGATTTTCAACCGGACGCCA
The DNA here is from genome assembly GCA_003131985.1 of Acidobacteriota bacterium. Taxonomy (GTDB): domain Bacteria; phylum Acidobacteriota; class Terriglobia; order Acidiferrales; family UBA7541; genus Palsa-295. The sequence goes on from PKWH01000185.1 coordinate 7,776, forward strand.
CTGCTCCGAAGCAGCCGCTTCTGCCGTCACCTTCGCCGTGGTGGCGCTTGCAAGACTCTGCGCGTTCAACACTTCTCGGAGCGTGGGAACGGCCGGCTTCAGCAGTCGCGCCAGCCCTTCAGCTTGCTTCCATGTAATCAGAAAACGCGCTTCCGCGTTGCGCAGTATGTTGGATTGCCGCTTTGCGTATTCTGCGATGCGGTCCGCGCGGAATGGAGGGTAAATTGGCACCGGAATTCCGCCGGCAAGCAGAATGCCCGCAAACGTCCAAAAGAATTCCGCGCAGGTAGGCAACATGATCGAAACGGTCTGCCCCGGCTCGAGCCCTCGGCGTTGCAATTCGGCGGCGACCGTCGAAGCGCGTTCATAAAGCTCGCCAAACGTGATCGTCCGCAACTGGTTGTTTTCTTCGTACAGATGAATGTGCGCGCGTGCAGGTTCGCCGCGCCCGCGCAGCCGCAAAATCTCCGTCAAAGTCTCCGCATTGCGTATTTGCTGTTCGAGATCCGCGCGAATGGCAGGCGAAAACGCTGGCGCAACGGCAGTCGCTGTTCCGGCTGCCCCAGTGCCCCGAACCCGAGAGCTCGCACCGCTCGCATTCCCGCCCGCCTCTTCCCGCAGGATGGCGTCGATCAGGTCTTGCACGGTATCGGCTTCGGCAACCACACGATCGGGCAGTCGCACGCCGCAAGTGTCCCCTAGGCGCAACATCAGTTCCACCCGTTCCAGACTTCCGAGCCCCAGTTCGCGCTCCAGATGCGCCGCGGGACCCCGCGCCGCTAGTTCTCCTTGCCCGCGCGCTCCGCCTAGCTCGGTCAAAAGTTGCCGCAACGTGTCGAGCGTCTGCGTACCGACTGCCGCCGTGCGATCGATTTTTGTTCCTGTGGCGCCCATAGACCGCTGCTGAACTACCAAGGTTTATATCGGCGAAAACGAGTGATAACGGTGCGGCTCAACACGCCTTCAAACGCCGCGCTGGCGTTCTGTTACTGCGCCGAGCGTATCACTGCGCGTTGCTCCCGGCAATCCCCGCTAGGCCAGCGAATAGCCCGCGAAGCATATCCAAGGTACGAAGGTACCGGGAAGGATTGAACCCTTCGGCCTATCGACCCGCGCAACCCCCGCAGGCAGAATCACTACGAGTTCGGGACCCGCATAGGCGTCTCGAATGTCTGCACCTCCATCACCCCATGCCCACGAGCGGCCGGCACCCCCACCGGCCGCTCCCCTTTTTCTGCTCAGAACAATCGCGGGAACGCCAATCTCCCGATTGGCTGCCAACGAAACGCCATTCGCAGAAATGTGCTCTCAGGTTAAATGGCAAGGACTGATTGGTGTCTAGCTTTAGGGGAATTGCCTGGCAGATAGATTAACGCCGGCGGCCCATCGGCCTGTAACTCGCCAGCGGACGCGTCCGCATTCGAAACCGCGGCGCCAGCGGCGGCGAAACTCTATGCAGTGGACCGCCGCAGTGGCTGCAACATTCCCGCGGCGTTTCTTCCACGCGCATCCAGTGCCCGCGCGCGGCGCATTCCGGATTCAAACATTGCACCGTCCATCCTGGAAGCTGCATTTTACCTCCTAGCGCGTAAAGTTTGGGCCGCCTCAAAAAAGGGGGAACTGCATGCCGCTTCGCCTGAAAAAAAAATCAATGCGCCCGTAAAACTGGCGGGATTGTGCGCCGATGCCTCTAGTGTGTCAAGAAAAATGTCCGCGATTAGTAGTGGTCCGCTTCCAGCTCAAATTTCTTCCGGAAATGGATCGCATCGAAGGCAGATTTGGAAATCCATGAAGCTTACTTAATTTTGCGAGCCGTCAGGGTACGGCTTTTTACGCAGAGCCAGCGAAGGGCAGTCGTGCCGCACAGTCACCGGAAGCAAGGGGTTTCAACCCCTGAGTCCCCAGGTGCCCGCGCGAACCGCTTCAGTCGCGATTGGTGGGCGGCGCTGGCACAGCGGGCGCGGACGCTGCCAGTCTCGCTTGTATCTCATCCACCTTTTTTTGCGCGTCGGTTATTTCCTGCTGCTTTGCTGCGATTTGATCTTCTTCATCTTTCAGCTGCGAGGCGCCTGCTACGTCGTCTTGATGTTGCGGATTGCTCAGATATGTCTGCTGGTCCAGCGCATATTTCCGCTGCGCAATGTCCAGGTCGGTTTGAAGGCTTTTTAGCTGCTCTTTGGCCGTGACGAGTTCGGCCGCAATCGCTCCGGTTTTTTCCGAAGCAGCGGGTTGGCCCGGCGCGGCAGCGGAGTCGCCGTTTGGCGCAACGGCCGCCGCAGCTGGAGGATTCACGCCGTTGGCCGTATCGCCCGCGGACGCGTCAGCTCCGGCAGCAGGTGTTTCCCCCACCACGCTTACGCCATTCGTTTTCGGGATGTCGTCGTTGTTCCAAACATGCGGAGTTTTCGCCTCATCTTTCTTCTGCTCGCGTGCCCGCCGAGCAGCTTCCGCAACCGGATCCGCCGGCGCTTGCTGGGTCGATTGCTGCTGCCCCGCCCAGCCACTCAGCGGCATTACCAGCAGTATTCCCAGTCCCCAGTACGCAATTTTCATGGTCTTCCCTCGGCTACAGTGACACACCTTGCCACATATACATCCTAGCCGCTCCGCGCCCCGCCTTGGCGTTTCGCATCCCTCTCCGCACCCAAAGAGGCACCCTGTCCTTCCAGTCAGTAGCGCTAAAATTCGCTCTCCCAGCGCCCCTGAGGTCGTTTCGTGGCTCTGGCGTTCAAGTTTGTAGTTGGCGCTTCCGGCCGAGTACCGCAACTGCTGCTATCGCCAGCGTGAGCGCAAAATAGAAAGAGGGTACCCGCGTGGCCGCCGTTCCGGGTGCTGAAGCCATGAAATCCAGTTTCAACGTCGCGTGCATTGGCCCGAGGTACCACAGCAGCGTATAAACTATTTCGAAAAGCTTGCTCGACCCGCTCCACACTCCTAGCGCTAGAGCCAATGTCGGAATAAAGAGCGCGCCGGTCAACCACGCGAGCAGCCCGCGCCAATCTCCGCCGAGCAAAACGCGAGCCCCGAATCCGCTGCCAGTTAGCAAGGCAAGCACCACTCCCGCGAACCACACCGCTGGAAGCTGCCGCGCAATCGGATGCGGCGCGGAAAAAAGAAGCTGGCTGGTTTGGTCGCGAACTTCGCGCACGCCCATGCTCGACCACATCAATACCGGCCACAACCACGCGCATGCCAACAGGATTCCCCGCGCCGATGCATCCGGCGTCGCCGCACAAGCGACGATCAGGCCCCCAGCCACGGCGTACCACCACCATTTCCGCCCTTTTAACATCAATCGCAGCTCGGCAACGAGTATCGCTCCGAATCTGAAATGTCCCGTTCTAGCTGCGAGTGGCGTCAGCAATGCTGCGTGAGCCGCCATCTGCGCCGCCGCCCCGCTCTCAACCGGTTCGGCAGCTACGGGCGTAGCCGCGCGTCGCCAGCCCTCTTTCGAGGGATCGAATCGATCGAATAGCAGCGCCGCCAAAAGCGCGATCGCTATGGCCGCAGCCACCCAGAAAAGTCTCGCGAATACCAGACTCGCAGTCCACTGAACTCCGTCCCACTGAAATGTAGCGGCAGCCTTCGCGGCGGAGCTGGACTCAATCGAAAGCGAAAACCCATTGTGTTCAGCCGGCCCCTTTGCTGCCGCCTGCAGGCTGCTCCAGATAACCGACAGTCCGGACCAGTCAAAATATTGGGTCCCTCCCTTTTTGGCTCCGACAACCGGAAGCGTCAGCGCCGCCGTCCACGCAAAAAAATACACAACGTTTCCGAAACCGCCTCGCAGCCAGGGAATCGTCTCGAATAAAACGGCGATTGCTGCAACCACCGCCATGGCGGGCAAGGCGATCAACAGAAACGGAGCCACTAGCTTCCAAAGTTCTACGTGCGAATCCTCCGCGTGCCAGAATTGCATGATCATTCCGGAAATTGGCAGAATCACCACCATCGCCGTGAGCACCACAAAGTTGCTGATCGCCTTGCCCATCACGTACATCGTCTTCGACATCGGCGTCGACGCCAGAATCTCGCCCACGCGCGTCGATCGGTCGCGTTCGATCGTGTTTTTCACCATGTAAAATCCCGCGAGCGATAAAAACGTGGTGGAAACCAGCGCCNNCCGAAGTAGAGGGAAATTCCCATGATGAAAAGAAAACTGTAGCGCCGCACGCGCTCCAAGAAATCCGCGCGCGCCAGGTGATAAACCATTCTCAAGTCGTGGGACGCGTTGCTCATACCACCACTCCCGCTCGCTGGCTCGAAATGCAGTGCAGGTAAGCGTCTTCTAGCGTAGGCGCCGCCTGCACGGCCCCCGCGCCCGGCCGTTCCGCCGCCACAATCCGAACGTGCACCCCGTCGCTTCGCCGCACGCTCGTGGAAATCAGGAATTTTTGCTTTGCCGCGGACACTTCCGCACTCGGGATCACCCACTCCCACACTTTTCCTTCCACCGCGCGCAGCAATTCTTCCGGCGCGGCATGCGCCAGCAACCGCCCGCCGCCCAGGATGGCGATGTCCGTAGCAATCGCTTCGATGTCTGAAACAATGTGCGTGGAAAAAATCACGATTCGCTCGCCGG
>PKWH01000185.1:12388-12517 GCA_003131985.1 Acidobacteriota bacterium
ATTCACCACCGCCAGAAGCTCGTCAATCCGTTTCCGCGCCGACGCCGCATCCAGCCCCTTCACCGCCGCCATGTATTCCAGAAATTCCAGCGCCGTCAGATGCGGATACACCCCGAAATCCTGCGGCAA
>PKWH01000300.1:0-2186 GCA_003131985.1 Acidobacteriota bacterium
CGATCAGATCCTGGCAGAATTGAATGGCCTGATCGACGTGGCCGTCCGGAAAATATGCCGGTGAGAGCGGAATGCTCATGGTGAGGACATGCGCGGAAGAGAAACCCGGATCCGTGTGACGCAGCGCACCGAACGTCGCTATCAGCAACCCCGAACCCACCAGCAACAACATCGCTAGCGCTAATTCTGCAACGACCAGAACGCTCCGCAGACGGCGGCGGCCTCTCCCGTCCGCGCCGCTTCGGCCCCCTTCACGCAGGGTGCTCTGGACGTCCCGCTTCGAGGCATGAAGTATGGGAGCCAGCGAAAAGAATAGAGCGGTCAACAACGAGAGCGCCGCGGTGAAGGCTAATACCGGAGTATTCACTCCAATTGGACGAAACTTAGGAAGCGAACTTGGCATAAGAGATTCAAGGAAGCCCATCCCCCAAATCGCTAGCAATATTCCGCCCAGTCCTCCCGCCGCGGCGATCAGCAGGCTTTCCGTGAGCAATTGGCGCACGAGGCGCGAGCGGCTGGCTCCAAGGGCCGCACGGACTGCAAATTCCTGCTCGCGCGTGGTGGCTCTGGCGAGCATCAGGTTGGCCAGATTTGCGCAAGCGATCAGCAGAACAAATCCCACCGCCCCGAGCAGGATCAGCAGCGCCTGCCTCACGTCACCGACAAGTTGTTCGCGCACCGGCATCACTTTCGCGCCAATGCCTTTATTAACTGGAAATTCTTTTTCCACTTCCGAGGCGACACCAGACATTTCCGCCTGCGCTTGCGGCACCGTCACGCCCGGCTTCAGACGCGCTACGACATACAGATAGTGGTTGTCGCGCGTGTTCATGTCATCTTTTGGCGCGTAAGAGAGAGGCATAAAAAGATCTACGAGCGGCAGGTTGTCAAAGAACGGCATTCCCTGCGGCATTACGCCGACGATGGAATAGTCCTGGCCATCCAGGTGGACGGTTCGCTTGAGGATGTTCTTGTCGCCGGCGAACTTGGACTGCCACACGGCATAACTCAGCAGGACGACGCGATTCTTTCCCCACTGCTCCTCTTCCGGCAAAAACCCGCGCCCCACGGCGGGATTCACTCCCAACAACGGGAAAAACCCAGGCGTCATGGCTGCGGCCCGGAGTCGTGCGGGTTCTTCTCCCGGGCCTGAAAGATCGACGTTGGCATAGTAGGAAGCAACCATATCGGTGAAAACGTGATTGCGACCGCGCCAGTCGCGGAAGTCCGGCGCCGAAGAACCGGATATGTCGATGCCCTGCGAAATCATCGTGGACCAGACGAAGACGAGTTTTCCAGGGTCTTTGTAAGGCAGGGGCTCCAGCAGTACGGCATTGACGACGGAGAAAATCGCGGTGTTGGCTCCGATGCCGAGCGCTAACGTCAGGACGGCGATAATCGTAAATCCGCGGTTCTTGGCCAGCATCCGGATTCCGTACCGAATATCCTGCCAGAGAGTTCCCATAGTCATCGCCTCCCGAACACTTTTGCCCGCTTGCAGATTGCACGCTATGTACCGAACTTCAACGCTTGAAAGCTCCGGCAGCAAAGAACTTAGAAAGATCGGTCGCCAAGAAGCCTGCGTCCGCGGTCGTTTTTGGGATTTGAGTGTGTATCTGCCGAACACTAAGCAGGGATGAACGGACGGTCGGAGCGGATATAGCCGGGCTGCGCCCCGTCCTCTAGGAGGGCACGCGGCGAACCCAGAGGCGCTCGGTGGCTGGTTTGCCCAGGTGGACGCGCGCGGAACGACGGCCGACGGATACGGCCATGGTCTCGTCGTACTCGCGCTTGTGGACGCGCAGGCGCGTGCCAGGGCGAAGCTTGAGGCTTTCCATGAACTCGAGAAACTTGGGATCTTTTTCGAAGACGCGGAGGACCTCGTAGGAGCGCGAGACCTCCGCATCAGACAGTCGCACCGCGCCAAATTTCCGGCGCAGCTTGGACATGCCGCCGAAGAGTGGAACGCCGTGCGGGCAGCGGACGTCGCGGCCGAACCGCTTCAGCAGAAGCGCGGCGACCTGCGGCGAAATTCCGTGTTCCAGGCGCTCGGCTTCCTCGTGCGCACGCGACCAATCAATGCCGATGACGTCGGTGAGAAGTTTTTCAGCAAGGCGATGGCGAAGAACCAAGTGCTGCGCGATTCCCTGCCCCTTCACGGAAAGGACGATGCGGCCATCGCGCCG
>PKWH01000300.1:2273-3501 GCA_003131985.1 Acidobacteriota bacterium
TCCGTCTGCGTCCGGCGCAAGCGCGTTGATAAAGCTTTAACACGAGCTTCGATATCATCGCAGACGAGACGGTGGATTTCTATATCTTCGCCGAACGGGTCTTGCACGCGCCAGTCTTCAAACGCCTTGCCCGCGAAAAGAGAAGTTCCGGGAATGCCGGACATGTTCACGATCAGATCCGGTTTCTTCAGCGTGTGCGTGCGAAGGCCTTTCGAAAACTGTCCTTCGAACGAAACGCCGCGTTCGCGCAGAACCCGCTGCGTGGTGTTGTCTATAAATCCGAGTGGGGAGACCCCGGCGCTCTGTGCTTCGATAATGTCTGAGGCGTAATGGCGCGCAATCGCCTCCGCCATCTGGCTTCGGACGCAATTGCCCATGCACACGAAGAGCACCTTGACCGGCTGCGGCATAGCTTAGGAGGCGCTCTCCGCCATCTTCAGAAAATACTCGTGCACCGACGGATCGCCGGTCAATTCAGGATGAAAGGTGGACGCCAGAATCTTGCCCTGACGCACGAGGACCGGATGCCCGGCGTCTTCCGCCAGCACTTCAACGCCTTTACCAACGGATTCGATAATTGGTGCGCGGATGAAAACCATTTCCACAGGCGCCTCGGCAATTTTTGTCTGTCCCAGGTGAACGTCGCTCGCAAGTTGCCGTCCATAGCCATTTCGCAGGACGGAAACGTCGAGCAGCGCGAGCGATTCCTGCGTCGGGCCGTGAACTTCACGTGCGAGAAGAATCGTTCCGGCGCAAGTTCCGAAAAACGCGCCTCCGTTGGAAGCAAACTGCTTCAGCGCATCGAACAGGCCTTCTTCGGTCATCACCTTTAAGTGCGTCGTGCTTTCACCGCCCGGCAAAATTACCCCGGTAACGTCCTTCAGGTCTTCGGGGCGGCGAACGTACGTGTAGGCAGCACCGATGCGGTCAAGCATCTTGGCGTGGGCTTCGTAATCGCCTTGAATCGCGAGAATCCCGATTTTCACGTCGACGCCGCCTGGAGTCATGTCCGTTTCATCCAAACGAAAATCAGCCGCTGACCTGCGAGCCTCATCTGGCTCGATTACCAGCCGCGGGTTTGCATCAGGTCTTTTTCTTCAAGCTGGCGGATATCGAGGCCCTTCATCGCGTCGCCTAGCTCTTCGGAGGCTTCGAGCACAACTTTCGGGTCCTTGTAATGCGTTGTGGCCTTTACGATGGCGCGAGCGCGCTGCGCGGGATCGCTCGA
>PKWH01000337.1:0-1777 GCA_003131985.1 Acidobacteriota bacterium
ACCCACTGGTCCGGATCCTGATTGAGTGGAAAGTACATCTGATTCTGGGTGGACGTGGCGGGATCATCCAGCGCCCAATGCCTTACGTGCCGCACTACGCCGACAATACGACAGGGGCCCGTAGGTGACGTGAAACCGAATGTTATTGTCTGGCCCAAGGGGTTGCTGTCTGAAAAATACATGCGGGTGAAAACACTGTCGATGACTACGACGCATGGAGATTGAATAGTGTCTTGCTGGGTGAACAAGCGGCCACGAAGCAACGGTATTCCCATCGTGCGGAAGTAATCCGGACCGGTAAGGAAGCCGACCAAACGCGGGGCCGCCTGAAGCGAAACGGGCTTCTGAGAGCCAATCCAGAAGGGCATAGTCCCGCCCTGCCCGCTCAGCGGAACTGTGTCGGTGAAATCCGCCGCTTGTACGCCGGGAATTTCCCGGATACGTTCAATCAACTGCTGATAGGCGACTCGAGTGCTCGCGACCGTCTTCATCAGCGAACGCGAAACCCCCACCTTGAACGTGATGATGTGCTGGGTGTCGAAGCCTGGGTCTACGCCGGACAGTTGGCGAATCGTGCGGAAAAGCAAGCCAGCGCTCACTAGCAGCACCAGCGTCAAGGCCATTTGAACGATTACAAGACTGCTTTGCGCCCGACTATGCGGGGTCGTAGATCCGCGACGGCCATCCTTTAGGGCGGCTTGAGGATCGGTGCTCCAATTTTTCAGAGCCGGCGCCAGGCCAAACAAAATTCCAACGACAATCGAAACTCCAAATGTAAAAAGCAGGACCGGAGCGTTCACGCTGATATTCGCCCTTTGCAGGAAACTTTCGGGCAAAGCCATGAGCAAAGACTTGACTCCCGGAAGGGCAATGAGCACGCCGAGCGCGCCGCCGGCCAGCGAGAGAAGCACGCTTTCGGTAATCAACTGCCGAATCAGGCGCGCGCGGTTCGCACCAAGCGCCGCGCGAATACCAAATTCCCTGCTTCTCGCTGCCGAGCGAGCCAGAAAAAGATTGGCGACGTTGGAGCAGGCGATCAGCAAAACCAGTCCGACCGCGCCCAAAAGCATCAAAAGAATTCCACGTACATCCCCGACTATCTCTTGCTTGAGCGGCATCACGTCCGTTCCCAGGTCACGATTGTCGTCGGGATATAGTTGGTCCAGGCCATTCTGGATTGTGGCCATCTCTGCCTTTGCTCGAGATATGCTCACCTGCGGTTTCAGACGCGCGATGGCGCCGATGCCGTCATGGCTTCCGCGAGCGTCGATGATCAGCGGATCGCCCTGGCCGAGAGGTGTGTAAACATCCGCATCGCTCCAAAAGCGAAATTCGTGAGGAAGAACGCCGACGATGAAGTAACCCACGCCATCCAGTGTGATTAGCTGACCCAGCACTTGGGGGCTTCGAGCGAACCGATTTCTCCACAAACGATCGCTTATGATCAGCGCGGGCGCTCCGCCATGCCGATCTTCCTGCAGTGAGAAATCACGTCCGAGTGTTAGCCGCACGCCCAGAACATTGAAAAAACCGGCGGTGACTGCGCTGCCATCAACGTGCTCAGGGGCACCGGGGTTGGTCAGATCATATCCCTGCTGCCTGAAAGCGGCCATTTGCTGAAACGATTGAGCGTCGCGCTGCCAATCCTGAAAGTTTGGGTATGAAATCCACACGTGGGAAAAACGCGGATTGCTCTCCATCACCATGACCAGGCGGTCGGGTTCGTTGTAAGGCAGTGGGGCCAACATGACGCCGTGGACGACGCTGAAGATGGCGG
>PKWH01000337.1:1829-2306 GCA_003131985.1 Acidobacteriota bacterium
CGCGCATCTTTTCCTCTGCGAGCAGGTGAACGTAGGAATGCACCTCGTCGTCGAGGTCGAGGTCATTTCGGCGCTTGGCGAAAATATTTCGGAAGAAGTTTTTCATTCGCGAGAGCGTGGGCATGCTTTCTGCTCCTTCCTGACTACGCGAACCTAGGAAGCTTCCAGGGCGCGGGCGATGGCCAAGGAGATTCGGCCCCAGCGCTGGGTTTCTGAATCGAGTTGGCGGCGGCCGGCTCTGGTTAGGCGGTAATACTTTGCTCGGCGATTATTTTCGGACTCGCCCCAGGAAGATACGAGCCAGCCTTCTTCTTCCATGCGATGGAGAGCGGGGAAGAGGGAGCCGGGCTTGACTTGGAAGGTGCCTTTGGTGATTTGTTCGATGCGGCGGGAGATGCCGAGGCCGTGCATTTGGTCCAGGGCGAGGGATTTCAGGATCATCATGTCGAGAGTGCCCTGGAGGAGATTGGTTTGGTC
>PKWH01000337.1:2346-3723 GCA_003131985.1 Acidobacteriota bacterium
TGCTCAACTCCGCACTGGCGTGTGAAATTCAAATCCGACTGAAAGAGGCACTTCGATGATTCGACGCGCGACATTCATTCTGCTCGGCATTCTGGTTATGGTTTCGCCGCTGGGGCTCGCTGCGCAGAGTGCTGACTCGGGCCAAACGCTAGAGACCGTTTCTGGGGAGAGTGCTGCCGTCGGAGGGTGCTACACGGCCGGCGTTCCCGACGAGCAAACCGGGCACGGATTCGATCTGGCGAATCTGGACCGCTCGGTTTCTCCTTGCGATGACTTTTTTCAATTTGCCGATGGCGGATGGGTGAAGAGCCATCCGATTCCGGCGGCGTATCCGTCGTGGGGCACGTTCAACAAACTTCATGAAGACAATGAGAATGCGCTGCAAAAGATACTGGACAAGGCTGCTGCGGACAAGAGTGCGGCGCCGGGCTCGAACTGGCAGAAGATTGGAGATTTTTATGCGAGCTGCATGGATGAGGCGGCGATTGAAACGGCGGGCATTCAGCCGTTGCAGCCGGACCTTCAGCGCATAGCGGACATAAATGATGCGAAGGCGCTGCAAGCGGAGATCGCATACCTACAGCGGCAAGGCGTGCGCGCGGTTTTCGGTTTCAGTTCACAGCAGGATTTTAAAAACAGCACGCAGGAGATTGCTGGAGCGCGGCAGGGCGGGTTGGGAATGCCCGACAGAGATTACTACACGAAGGACGACGAGAAGTCGGTGACGTTGCGAGCAGCGTATGTGCAGCACGTGACGAATATGTTCAAGCTAGCCGGGGATGACGATGCAAAAGCGGCTGCGGAAGCCAAGACGGTGATGGACATTGAGACTTCGCTGGCGAAAGCGTCGATGACACGCGTCGAGACGCGCGATCCGGAGCACGTCTATCACAAGATGACTCTGGCGCAGCTTAAGGAGTTGACTCCGCATTTTCAGTGGGCCGAATTTTTTACGGAAGTGGGCGCGCCGCCTGTTTCGGACATGAATATTGGGCAGCCCGAATTCTTCAAGGCGATGGATGCTTCTTTGACGTCGGTTCCGCTGGCGGATTGGAAAGTTTATTTGCGCTGGCACTTGATTCACACCGCGGCGCCGGGGCTTTCGTCAAAATTTGTGGATGAGAACTTTGATTTCTACGGAAAGACGCTGGTAGGAACGAAGGAACTGCTGCCGCGATGGCGACGGTGCGTGCAGGCGACCGATGCAACATTGGGCGAGGCATTGGGACAGTACTACGTGAAGGATAATTTTCCGCCGGAAGCGAAGGCGAAAGCCATCGTAATGGTGAAGAATTTGATGGCGGCATTGCGCGACGATCTGGCCACGCTGGACTGGATGAGCCCGGAGACGCGGAAGCAGGCAGCGGTGAAGCTCGA
>PKWH01000294.1 GCA_003131985.1 Acidobacteriota bacterium
TTCAATTGCTGACGGAGCGCGACAAGTTGGCCTCTGATGTCCCCGAGCGTTGCCTGCACTGCGTTTAGCGACATCATTATCTGCTGGAAGTTTTTATTTTCCTGGTCATATATCTGGGCTAGTTCGCTGTCGATGCGATTCAATCGGGTATCCATATCTTTCTGAAGTCCGTCGATTTGCTGCGACAGTTTGGTTAGTTGATCGGAAATAACGTCCATTTGGGGTGGGCCGCCTCCAAATATCCCCTCAAGGCTCATTGCGGCCGAAAGCAAATTACCTGTCAGAACAGCCGCTCCAAGGCCCGATGATAATTTGCTCGTATTGTTAACGAAGTCCGAAATTGAGCTAGCGATCTTAACGGCAACTTGACCTGCTTGAGTAACCTGTGTGCCTGCCTTGCCCGGGATTATCTTCCCGAAAATCTGAAATGCCGCGTCCGCGGCCTCGATCTGCAATTGGTCCAGCTTTTGTTGATTTTGGGCAGCCTGCTCGGCTTCCTGTTGTGCGGCGGCATTCTTAAGATAAGCATTCATATCAGCTTGTTGCTGATTCAGCTGGTTCAGGAGTGTGGTGTCGCCGGTGATTACGCCGCCGAGTTCTCCGATATGTTGATTCAGGTTATCTTGTAAATCCTTTAAAGAAACAGTGACGCTATCGCCTTCACTCTTCACCAGTTCAGTCAGGTTGCTCAATCCTATTTTCTCAGTGAGAGCTGGATTATGATCCAAAAGAGTAGCAGCGCTGTCAGTCGTCAGACCGTTCAACTCATGCCCAAGCCCGGCATCGAATGCAGCCTGAAACGCCGGCGAAGACTGTGAATCGGAGTACACCGAGTCTAGAACCGCCGACTCGCGCTCACGGTCTACGCTGAACTCAGATGCTTTGAAGGCATTGATAGATTTCCAATCGTCTTCGGGCGTAGCGCTCGGTGTGAACTCCAGAAGATCTTTCGCTATTCCTGCTGCCGCCTTGAACGACGCGTCCGCGGTAACGTCGGCCATAAGTGACAATGCCTTGCGGTAGATTTCAGACGGATCGGCGCCTGATCCCGTACCAGCCTGCCACGAATCGATCCTGGTCTCAGTGTCGTGGATAATCGTTTGCATCTGAGCAGATGTGAGGGTCGGGTCAGCTGAGTAAGCTGCGTGTAGACCTGCCGCAATCGCGATGAGTTTGTATCTGCCGGTAGTGTCAATATTATATTTGGCGTTTGCGATCCAAATATCCTTTTGGAGCTGCGCTTTGGGGACAACAACAGTTTGCGCCGCAGCAGAAGAAACGAGGGTACACGCAATAGTCAGGAGAACTAACGTTCGCTTCACAGACCTCCTTAAAGGACCTATGACTTTCCGGACGCGATATTAACATCTCTAATACTTCACATGAAATGTCGGAGAATCCTCCGGCTTGCTCTTGCGCCGGTCGTAGAGCCGTGTCGTGGACACATTCGCGTGCCCCAGCCATTGCTGGACCTTGGCGATGTCCGCCTCGTTTGAAAGCGCATTGGTCGCCGCCGTCGCCCGCATCGAATGCACACAGACGCCGACCGCCTGAGCCGCGATACCCGTCAGCCTGGCGTACTTCATGACGATGCTGCGATAGACGGAACCGACGCGCATGCGCATCGCCGAGCGCCGACGCACTGCTCTCTTTATTATTCGAAGCAGGCCGCTTGACGCCGTCCACCGGATTACCGAGCACGGCATTGCGCTCACAGAGATAATCGAACAGCGAGGAAAGCGCCGAGAGCTTGCACGGATGCTTGTACGCGCGAGGCTCCGGGCTTCCATGTTCTTGCGCCAGGCGATGACGTGCGCGCGCGTCACGGTGCGAAGCACGCTGTGACCAGGCCGGGACTTGCGGAATCACTCCTGTCAATAGTTCCGGTGACGACGAAGAAGGCCCAGATCCCGACGCCGCGCTCAAGGCATTTTCACGAAAGCTCCGATTGAGACGCCTTCTCTGCGGCCTCGTCGAGCACGTACCAGCCTCTTTGAAGTTGCGATGCCATATTCCTCAACTTAATTCTTCGATCCCATTTCTCGGCGGTCGCCACCAGTGTCAAGTGCTTCGAGCCATGTTCATTTTCCGCCGCTGCTTTTCCTTGGGCACGGCTTCGGGATAATTCCTGCGCCCGGCAGCTTCCCGGCTTCTGCTTTCCCGGTTCCTCCCTGTGAATCTTTGGGTCCCTCCCAGAATGCAGCCGCTCGCTTTGGGAGCAGTATCCACTTCGCCCTTGGGTGCCCCAAGGAAATGGGGCAAAAAAGGAGAAATAAAAATGTACCTGAATCACGTTCAACTCATCGGCTTCCTCGGAAAAGATCCGGAGAAACGGCAGGTCCGCGGCAACGGCGCGAACTTCACCGTCCTGTCCGTCGCGACCCAACAGTCGTGGAAAGACTCGAACGAAGAGTGGCAGTCAAAAACCGAGTGGCACCGCGTCGTGGCTTTCAATCGCCTCGGCGAGTCCATAGCTGATTCCCTCCACAAGGGCGATCACGTCCTTGTGGACGGACTACTGGTTAGCTCGAAGTACGAGCGGGAGAGCGGGAAGTCCAAAAAGGCCAAGGCCACGAAAGTCGCGATCTTCTGGAGCGTTCGTGCGAACTCCGTGCGACGTCTCAGTCGAGCGGAAGCTGAAGTACCGACGGCCGCCCCCAGCACCGAAGCGGGTGCTGAGTCGGGTGATGCTCCATACTGAACTCCGCGTACAAAAGCCCTCCGGTCCAGGACCGGAGGGCTTTTTGTTTGTCCTGCATTCCTGCCAAAGAAAAGAAATCTAACCAGCGGCAAGCTGTATCGCGGAGGATACGCCTCCGCCGCTGATCCTCAACAGTTAGCGGCTTTCCAACACCGGTTCCTCCCCGCAACCGATGGCTGTTCCTTTGGCGCTCCGAAGTTGTCGAGAGCGTGTCGCTGCTCTCGTACGTGCGCCCAGTCCGCCGCTGGGCGTGAGGGGAGTGAGGCCGTGCCCCGGGAAGTTACATGCCACTGCGCGCTCTGCAACATCGAAACGCGCCTGCTTTCTGATTTGTCTTTCGCCGAAGTCGATGCGATCGACGAACTGTTTTCCGCGTCCCACGGCTTGCGTCAGCATTCATCAGTTTCGAGTTTAGTTTTGCATCTGAAAACGTCGCCGGTGGACGCGACTTCAGATACGTTGCTGCGCGAACTCTTCGCGATCCGCGCGCTCAATCCCCATTTCATCGAGAGCCTTCTCGTTCTCACATTTCTCCCGATGCTGCATGGGGCTGTTCGCCGCGTCGCAAGGCAACAGCCGGCGTTGTCGACGGAAGACATCACGCAGCAGGCGCTCAGCTTCCTGCTGCAATATTTGGCCTCCAACGAACTCCAGGCGAGACAGACGCATTTCGCGTTCGCAATCTCGCGTGCGGTAAAACGCAAAATGTTTGAATGGGCGCAGCGTGAGACGAAAGGCAATGGAATCGTCCCGCACTCGGACGCTGCGCTACTGGACAACCTGGCAGAAGAGGATCCGTTTGAACGTCATCTGCTGTTGCGTCACTTTCTCAATCGCTGCGTCACAAAACGCCTCATTACGAATTTCGAATTGAACCTGCTGATCCAATTCAAACTCGATGGAGGTTCTTTGGAACCGGAACTCGAATCAAACGGAAACTCTACGAATGCCCTNNGAACTCGGATCAAACGGAAACTCGACGAACGCCCTCCGTCAGAAGTTAAAGCGGCTCCTCGGGAAAATGCGTCGATTGGCACAAGAGCCGTAAGAGGTTTCCACATTCGCTGCATATTTCGCACTACATAACAATGAATGCGGCTTTCGCGCGCACACGGTCTTGCCGGGTAATCTGCAACCCGTCACGCCCGTTGCCATCCGCTCCAGCGCGGAAATCCTGACGCTTCGCATCCCGTCCTTTCGGTGACTCGCTTCGATTTGGTTCCTGCGCACGCGTGAAGGAACCAAATCTCACACACCAAAAGGACAAAAACAATGAAATCAGAAGAAATCAAGCAGATTACAAACAAGGCTACCGACCAGTTGATCGCGGCACTCGAAGGGGGCCGCAGCGAAGCGCTCACGAGCTACCTCGCCGCGATCGCCCGATTCCACCGTTACAGTCTTCGAAACGTCATGCTCATTGCTTCGCAGAAACCAGCTGCCACTCACGTCGCGGGCTTCCGTACGTGGAAAAAGCTGGGCCGATTCGTGNNCGTGAAGAAAGGTGAGAAAGGCATCTTCATCTTGGCTCCCATCATTCGGAGGAAGACGAAAGACTCGGAACAAAACCACACTGACGAATCGTCTATGCCTGCCGGTTTTCGTCTCGCTTATGTATTCGATATCAGCCAAACGGAGGGTGAGGAACTGCCTGCAATCAGCAGTGTCCGTGGCGATCCTCGGGAGTATCGTGACCGTCTGGCGTTGCTTGTCACGAAGCAAGGCATTGCCCTCGAGTATTCATCGGACATCGCGCCGGCTCGTGGAACTTCCGCAGGTGGCAAGATCACACTACTGCCCGGCCAGTCTGCAGCCGAAGAGTTCGCAACGCTCGCGCATGAACTCGCACACGAAATGATGCACCGCACCGAGCGCCGGAGCATTACTTCTAAATGCGTGCGCGAGACCGAGGCGGAGGCGGTCGCCTATGTGGTCAGCCATGCCATCGGTCTCGATACCGGTTCAGCCACCCAGGATTACATTCAACTGTACGACGGTGATGCGAAGCTCCTTACCGAAA
>PKWH01000127.1 GCA_003131985.1 Acidobacteriota bacterium
GGATCAGCCGAGTTGAGAACCTGACCGATGAGTACGGCCCTTTCCTTGTCCATCTGCGGCTCAATTCGTACGTCGATGCGGTAGTTGTCAGTGCCGTAAAGCAATTGCCTTGAGGCGCTTCCGGCTGCTGATCGCACCCCGGTCGGCAGTGGGCTGCGGAAGCTATCGAATAGCAACGCTGCGATTCCAGATTTCCCTCCGCGAGTTCGGTGCGATCGCTGGTTCGCAAATATTGCGTTCACCGTGCGAACAGCACACTCGACCGGTTCGTACGCTGACTCGCGTTGCGCAACTTGATGCAAACGCTGCCACATACTCAACTCCCTCAAGCACTCCGCACAACCTGCATTCAAGTGGCTTTGCATCTTTCCCTTTTCATCCTCGCGAATAACGTTTCGTGCGAAATCGACCCACTTATCGAGCGAATAGTGTCGCATCCCGTCCCCCCCGATTTGAGCTACTGACCTGCCGTGTAGAGACCCGGCGCCTACTTCCACCACAACTCATAAGGGTGGGCGCCTGTTCAAAAAATATAGGGGTGTAAAAAAATAATGCGGAGGTCAGACCGGGGAAATCTTGCCAGTTAGTGCAAAAGGGGCCCAGTGGTAGGGGTGCGGATAGCGTTCGCGCAATTCCATCATGGCACCCCGCATGGCGGACGGCTTTCCATCGCCATCCTGGAAGCGCCGGTAGAAACATGTCATAAAATCCGTCGCGCTCTGGTCGTGGACGTCCCACAGGCTCAACAGCAGGGAGTGCGCTCCTGCATAAAGAAGCCCGCGGACCAAGCCGAGCAATTCATCGCCCGGGGTGACCACGTTCATCCCGGTGGCACAACCGCTCAGCGTCACCAGTTCAGCGTTCAACTTGAGCTGATAAAGATCGTAAAGATTCAGATAAGCGTCGCCCAAGCGAATGCCGGAGAACATTGGGTTATCCTGACGAAATCTGCCATGCGTGGCGATATGAATTACCCGGCTCTTCAGCCCTTTCTCCCGCAAGGCTTGCTCGTTGGCGGCAGTTCCTACGATCAATTCTGCTTTGGGCAATATCTTCGCCACGGCGCGAACTTCTTCCAGGATAAGCGGAGCCTGGATGTCAGGCACTCCCAGGACGAGAGACGGGCCGGTAGTGTACGCGGGTTTTTCCTGGCAGTGAGCAAAAACACTGGCGCTAGGCGCATAGGAAATTGTGAAGGTATCGATTAGGTAGCCCGTGTCGTCCAACAAAGCGTGAAACGGAAGATAATGCAGTACACCGTGCGGCACGATAACTAAGTGTCCCGCGGGCAGGTAAGGTCGAACCGGCGCCAATATTTCTTCGTAAAGCTGGCGCAAGTGCGCTTGCACCACGCTGAGCATGGATTTCTCAAACGTCTTCGTGTATTCCGCGCCCAGTTTGAATTTCGAAATCTGGAAATGCAGCATCCGTAGCAGGTTGACGACACGCGACACGGGCGTAACCGGGACGATTTTCAGCTCTTCGCGCGTCACCACCGCGGCGATGAATTGATCCTTCAGGCTGAAATATTCCACCAGTGCAGCTTCTTGAGGTAAGCACGCACGAATGTCTTTCAGCGAACTTATCGCCGGGCCGCGGCTTCCCTTTTCTTCCGACTGAGGCAATTCGCGCAACACGTGCAACAATTCGTTTTCATGCGCCAGAGCCTCCTTCTGCAGCTTCTCGATTCGAGCAGGTGATGGCGCTTCCGCGCGCAATTGTTCCACTTCAATGCGGCGGTAATACCAGTTCAGTTCCTCGCGCATCTCCCGGATGTGCCGCACGAGTTCGCTCTGACCCGAATCCGAAGGCCGAGCCGATGGTCCCGAACGTTTCAGAAGTTCCGCCAGGCTCCGCGATTTCGCCATCTCGATGTAACCGAAAGACTCTTCCGCAGCATTTGGTCTTTCCGCACGGATCAGGCAAATCTCCACCAGGCTCTCGTAAACCTCTAGGCGATTCTTCATGAACGCGATCTTTAATTCTTCGCCTCGCAGGCTGCTCCGAAGAGTCTCGAGAAATTCCCGCGCCTTTTGGAATGAATCGTATGCGCCCGGAAGATCGTCGGAAGCCTGTTGAATTTGGCCCTTCAGAAAATGCGCCTGATAGTGAAGTACGGGAGCCTCCAAATGCGCGAGCCGCTCAATCGCCCGGGAGGATTCCTCTTGCGCTGCCGCCAATTCGCCGGCTCGCACAGACAACCGCGCGAAGAGCAAGTGACAAAGCACCGCCTTACTCGGTAGGAAGGAGTCGTCGAAAAACTTGGCCGCGCCGGTACAAAGCCGTCGAGATTCAAAAAGCCTTCCCTCATTATAAAGAACCACCGCTTGGTACAAATCCATCAGCCAGGGCCACACCAGGTTTTTCTCACTCACGAATTTCGCGCGAGCTTGTGCAAATAACTCCAGCGCGCCAAGCGCCTTTCCCAGTTGGCTCAACGCCATGGCTTCGTAAGCCAGGCATTTCGCTTCCTCGTATCCCATTCCTAATTTTTGGAATCGCAAATAGCCTTCGTGAGCGGATTCCATGGCTTCCGTGCTGAGGTTCAATTCCAGATATATTTCCGATAGATCGAGATAACAGAGCGCAAGGACGTGCGCGTCCCCATTTTTCTCGCATTCGTCCCGTGTGGCGCGCAACATCTCGATCGCCCGGCTGTATTCACCCCTCAGATAATAAAGATAGGCAATGTTGTAGTCGCTTTGCGTCACCAGCAGCGTCATGCCGTGGCTGACGCACATTTCTCGCGCGCGCTGGTAGGTCCTGAGCGCCCGGGGAAAATCATTCAGAGTAATCAGGCAGACAGCCATGTTGTACAGCGCGACCGCTAGCCCCTCGGAATCGCGAAAAGGCAGCAACATCTCGTACGCGCGTTCGTAGCAAGCTAGCCCTTCCTCGAAACGGTCCTGGCGGTGGTAAATGTTTCCAACATTGATCTCGACATGCGCCCAGCGCTTGTCGTCGTTTAGTTGCCGAAAGATTTTCTTGGCGTCTTCCGCTGCCCCAAACGCTTCGTCGTATTTGCCCAGCAGAATGAAGGGCTGAATGGATGGAATCAGGGTGCGAGCTTCTTCCTCGGGATTGTGAATTTCCCGAAAAATACGCAAAGCTTTGGCGTGGAATTCTAGCGCCTCTTGATTGTTTCCCAGCATATACAGAGCGTTCGCCTTGGAGCGCAAGCTTCGGCCTAGCGCCTCTTTACTCTGCAAGCGGCGCGCGATGGCCACACTGGCTTCTGCAAGAGCAAGGGCTTCGCGAGCGTTTTCGCGTAATTTGCTCCGCACCACTTCATTGAGTTGTCGGACCACGCTGTCATCAAACAGTCGCCGGTTGGCGGCGAAGAATTTGTTGCGGCTGGATTCTGTCTTGAGACCTGCCAGTTCGCGGAGCGATCGCTCGGAGAGAGGCTCCTTCTTTTTGTTCCCCTTCACGAGAAGCCTGCTTCCAGCAAGCTCTTGCGCAGTCGTTCCAGGCAGCGCTGCCGGATGAAACCGATGGATCCCACGGCAATTCCCAGCGTCTTGGCGATCTCCTGATACGGGCAAGCCGGCTCGTCGTAAAAAAGCATATGCACCAGTTGACGACAGCGTGGCGATAGCTCAGACATGGCCTGCCGCAGACTTTGCTCCTCTTCTGCCTCCCGCAGAATTTCCTCCGCACGGGCTGGTGTGCTCTGCTCGAATTGTTTGGCATCCGGGTCTGAAACTTCCGTACGGCGTTCCTGTTGTCTCCTATGAAAACATTTGTGTGCAGTAATCTGCATGATCCATTTCGGCAAAGCTTTCACTTCTCGTAGCTTGGGAAGCTCGGACAATAAATCCAGACAAACTGCCTGAAAAATGTCCGTTGAGTCGTCCGCAGAGAAACCGTACTTCAAGGGAATCGAAAAAATGAGGTTCTTATATCTGAAAATCAAAGCGCACCAAGCCTCTTCGCGCCCTCGGAGGCATTCCCGAACCAACCGCGTGTCTGGCCACGCCGAACGCAACTCATCAAGCGGCTCGGTTTTGCGCGGGGCGGTGCGGCTCGCGTTCGCCATTTATTGGATGTAGAGCTGTTCAACATTCCACAGCGTGTAAGGGACCAAAATCGCCGGCCGGAAGTTTCGCATGCGGTTCGCTGCCCCCACCAGAATGTCAGGGCTCACCAAACAAATCACTGGAAGGTCTTCAGCCACGATTTCCTGGACGCGGTCGTATATCCGCTTTCGCTTCGCATAGTCGAGCGTGACGAGTTGCTCCTGCATCAACTGATCCATTTCGGATTCCCATTGTGTCGCCGGCTTATCTTGATTTGGGTGCCACAGATGGGTTTCTCCGCTCGATAACCAGACGTTCATTTCTGACGTAGGATCGGCGTCGCCGCTCACCAACCCCATCACCGCTGCTTCGTAGTTATAGCTATTCTGCAGCCGGTCCACCATTGCATGGAATTCCAGCGGAACCACTTGCACCGTCATTCCCAGTTGGCTCAAATCATCCTGAATGATGGTGGCCATCTTCATGCGTTGGGCGTTCGAAGAGCTGGTCAAGATCGAGAACTCCACAGGCTCGCCGTGCGGATCCACTAGAGTGCTGCTCTTCCAGGAAAATCCCGCGGACTGCAACAGTTGGCGCGC
Organism: Acidobacteriota bacterium; assembly: GCA_003131985.1. Taxonomy (GTDB): domain Bacteria; phylum Acidobacteriota; class Terriglobia; order Acidiferrales; family UBA7541; genus Palsa-295. The sequence continues at coordinate 4,619 of PKWH01000127.1, forward strand.
GTGTTCCAGAGATCGCACCGGACGGGGAATTTTATCGTCTAGCCACAGTTTGTTCCCCGGCGTTACTTGATCCCATATCGGAGTCGCCCGCCCGCTGTAAACCAGCCGAACGATTCCGTCGCGATCGATTGCCGTCGAGACCGCTTGCCGGAACCGCAGGTCTTGAAACCACGCCTGCTTTTTCGCAATTTCTGGCAGCCCTTTCGGACTCAAATCATTCAAATTGAAAAATAAGAAGTTGTATTCGAGTCCCGGCCCCAAATCATCGAGGCGGTAGCCCTTTTCCGATTGCTGTTTCTGCAACACCGCAAAGTTTTCCGCGCTGAATCGGCTGAGTACGTCCGTGTCGCCGGACTGGAAGCGGATCACCTGCGCGTCCTCGCTCGCCACGAACAGAAACACAATTTCGTTCAGATACGGCAATTGGTTCCCGGCGGTATCTGCCTTCCAGTAATACGGATTGCGCTCGAGCACCACGCGCTGGCCGGGAATGTACTCCTTCAATCGAAATGGCCCAAGACCGGCGAATTGGTTGGGCGGCACGGAAAGGCTCCATGACTGGGAGAAACTCCCGCTTTGGTAGCTGCTCTCCACAAGATGCCGCGGCAGAATCGCGACCCCATCGAACAATCGCTCGGCGGCGGCATAGGGTTGTGCCAGTTCAAAGCGGACCGTGTACGCATCCAGCTTCACCACGACGATCGGCTTTCCGCCCACGACCAGCAAGTCGCGCTGCGAAGAATTGATTTTTTCGTCCAGGTAAACCTGAAAACTGAAGATCACATCATCCGCGTTGAATGCTTCGCCATCGGAAAAACGCAGTCCACGACGAAGGTGCAGCGTGTATTGCCTGCCGTCGCGGGAAACGGTCCACGACTTTGCCAAAGAAGGCTCCGTCTTCAAGGATCCGCGATTGATGTGAATTAAATCGGCGGTCAGGCAGCGGATTACATCCCGGGAAGGCTCGTCAACTGCCAGAACCGGATTGAGCGTCTTGGGCTCCGAACGCAGAGCGACCACCAGTCTGCCGCCCGCGTGTCCCGGGACGCCGTCTGCGACCATTCGTTCTTCGCCTGCCTGCTGAGGCTGAGCCCGCGCGTAAGAGCAAGCACTTGCGATTGCGATCGCAACGACCAAGCATTTCGCCCAAGGATGGACTCTCCCCATACCTTAACTTCTTAGCAGAGATTGAACCGCTTTCACAGCGTGACGGATTTGTGAAGTTCCTGCAGAGCATCGGCGGCGGTATAAAAAACCAGAAACAGGGGAATCAAGAGAAGCGCGGGCAAAAACATCCACCAGTAGGAGGAAACAACGTAGTACTGCTGAAGGGATGATAGCAGGCTGCCCCAGCTCGGCAAAGGCTCGCCAACGCCGAGACCCAGGAACGTGAGAGTCACTTCAGCGAGCACATACTGCGGAATCAGGAGCGTCATCTGCGTTAGCAGTACTCCATAAGTCTCCGGCAACACGTGCCGCCGCAGCAGGTACAAGTCCGAAGCTCCGAACCCCCGCGCCGCCACCACAAAATTGCGATGTCTTGCACTTAACACCACGCCGCGGATCAACCGCGCCGGACGAGCCCACCCGATTAGCCCCATCACCGAAACCAAAAGAAGAAACACTTCCCATTGAGAAATGTGCAGAGGCAGGGCCGCACGCACCGCAAACAAGAGATACAGCCAGGGCAATGCGAGAAACAGTTCTCCTCCGCGCATGAGTAGTTCATCAACCCAGCCGCCGTAATATCCCGCGATTCCCCCTACAATAATTCCAATCGAAAGGGAAAGAATTGCGGCAATCAGCCCGGCGAGCATAGAGATTTGGCCGCCGAAAAGGAACCGGGAGAATTGATCGCGGCCGTAAGCGTCCGAGCCCATCAGGAAAATATGACCTGGCGCCTCGACGCCGAAGAGATGCACCTCTGACGTAAACACACCGGCAATTTTGTAGGGCATGCCGCGCACGAAAAAAAGTATCGGATAGCAATGCTCCGAATCCGACTGACTAACTAGGATGCTTTTGCCCGAATCCTCAAGATCATAAACAAACGGACGAATGTGGACATTTCCCCGGAGATCCATGAAATGAAGAGTGGTCGGAGGCGCAAACGGCCGCTGGCGGTCCTGAACCGCAAAATTATACGGGGCAAAAAAGCCGGCAAACAAAATGAGGATCTGGACCGACGTCAACAAAACCAGTGATCCCGCGAGTTTTTGCCGGTGTGTCAACTCCTCACTCCACTCGCATCCGTGGATCGGCCGCAAAGAGCAATAGGTCCGCGAAAAGACTTCCTAACACCAGGAAAACGGACGACAGCATCACCGTTCCAATCACTACGTAAACGTCCTTCGCCAGAATTGCATCCACTAGTAGCGGGCCGATACCTGGCCAGCTCAGGATGACTTCCACCAGCAACGAAGTGCTTAGCATCGTTGCCACGGAAAGGCCGAAAAGAGAGATCAGAGGATTCGCCGCAACCGGCAGCGCATAGCGAAACAGTACGCGCCGTTCAGTGATTCCGTGCGCCCGAGCGGCGCGGATGAATGGAGCCTCCAGCACTTCAATCATCGCCGAGCGGACGTGCCGCAGCAGTGGCGGCAACGTGGCAATTGCCAATCCCAAAGCGGGCAGAAATAGATGCTCCGCGATGTCTTTCACTCTGTTCCACACGTTCAGGTCGCCGAACACGGCCGAAACCATTCCTCCGGTAGGAAACCATCCGGTGCGCACGGCCACCAGCAGCAGTACGAGAAACAAAACCAGGTCCGGGACCGTCAGCAGCCCCGAGGTCACCACCGCTCCGGCTCGGTCGCCCCATTTTCCGCGATACACTGCGCTCCACATCCCGAGCGGAATCGCGATCAGCCACGCCAGCAACATTGCCGTCCCGGTCAAGAGAAGTGTATTGCGCGCTCGGACCGCGAGAAGCGGAGCCACCGGACTGTTGTAAGCGAAGGACGCCCCGAGATTTCCCTTGAGAGCGTCGTGCAGCCAATGTCCATAGCGCACTGGAAAGGACCGATCCAACCCGTATTGCGAACGCAATCCAGCTATCGTTCGCGAAGAAATCTGGGGATTCAGGCCCATCGGCGCGAAAAAATCGCCTGGCGCCAATTGCAGAATCGCAAAAGAAAAAAGCGATACTGCCGCCAGCAAAAGCGTGGCGTGGACTAGTCGTCGTGCCAAGTATTTCATCGGGTTCTCTTAGGCAGAGCGCTCCAATAGGATCGATTCCACCGAATGCACCGTGGCAAGAAGCTCCTTGGTGTAAGAATGTTCGGGAGAGGCAAACAGGTCATCCGTTTTCTTACGCTCCACGATCCTGCCCTCGTACATCACTGCAACTTCGTCTGCAAATTGCGAAACCAAACGCAGATCGTGTGAGATATGCAAGTAGGCAAGCGAGTGCGACACTTGCAGCTCCGCCAGCAATTCCAGAATCAGAGCTTGATTCAACGCGTCGAGCTTCGACAAGGCCTCATCGAGAATCAGCACACTCGGCCTTAGCGCCAGAGCCCTCGCGATTGCCAATCGCTGCCGTTGGCCGCCGCTGAATTCAAATGGCAGCCTCCGCTCGCATTTCGCGTCCAACCCCACTTGCTCCATCAATTGCAGCGCGCGCGCGCGCCGCTGCAACTTCGTGCCTTCGCGCTGGATTGCAAGTGGCTCCGCAATGATTTCACACGCGCTCAATCCCGGATTCAACGCCGACGCCGGGTCCTGAAAAATCATTTGTATCCGCCGACGCATCGGGAAAAGAGCCTTTCGATCGAGCGTGAGCAAATCCTCGCCATCCAGTTCAATCTTTCCTGAGGTGGGGCGTTCGAGCAAAGCGATGCACCGCGCCAGACTCGACTTTCCAGCGCCAGACTCTCCCACCAGCGCCAACGTCTTGCCGCGAAAGAGAGCCAGGTCCACATCCTGAAACGCATTGACGGTCAATTCCTTACGTGAAAAAGTGCGCCGCTGGACGTATTGCTTGCTCAAGCCCGTGACGCGCAATAGCGGCTCGATTCGGTTTGCCTCAGATTTCAGACCCGGTTTCATTGTTTTTCCGGTCACTCCCGCATCGCCACGTCTAAAGTCAAATGTTGAATTGTTAATTTTGGCTCCGAGCCTTTCGCCGGCTCGCGCCGCGGCAATCGCCTACGTAACCATCTCGAAATCGAAATCTTCGATCGCATCCGCCGGCGGACTGTTGCGCAGCATCGCCCTCGTGCAGGTGTGCGCCGGATTCCGATAGAGCTCCTCGAATCGCCCCTGCTCCACGATCCTCCCCTGCGCCATGACCATCAGACGGTCAGCAAGTCGGGCCTGCACTTCTGCACTGTGGCTGATCAGCAAGACGGATATGCGCAATTCGCGTTGCAGTTCTCGCAATAGGGCCAGCAGTTCGTATTGGCTGCGCGCGTCGAGCGAAGCCGTAGGTTCGTCCGCGATCAGCAGCGCTGGTTCACACGCCAGCGCCTGCGCCAATGCCACACGCTGCTGCTGCCCTCCACTCAACTGGTGCGGATACGCCGAAAAAATCCGCTGCGAGTTCGGCAAGCCCACACGAGCAAGTACCACTTCCGCGTCTGCGCGACACTGTTGCCATTTCAAATCTCTGTGTGCGTGAATCACTTCCGCCACCTGATCTCTTACCCGCATCACCGGGTTCAGCGCCATTCCCGGTTCCTGGAACACGGCCGAAATTCCCGTTCCACGGATCGCGCGCAGGGCATTCTTGTCCATCGTCGGTAATTCTCTTCCGAGAAACTCGATCGACCCCGAAACCTGCCCCTGGTCTTTGGAAAGCAAGCCGAGCACTGCCAGCGCAATGCTCGTCTTTCCGCATCCCGATTCCCCCATCAGCCCCAGCACTTCTCCGGTGCCGATGTCGAAGCTCACATCTTCAACCGCGCGCTGCTGGCTCGCGTCAGCACAGCGATAGGAGACACTCAAATTTTTCACTGCCAGTAAAGTCCGCATCCTATCCGTCCGAAGTACGACGTGCGCAGCTAACGCAACGAATCGAGGCGCATTTCGCCCAGTGTCGCACTTGTTCCTTACGAACCTCTGTAGTGGCTTCAATTCTTAAGGTAGGGAGGCCTGCCGCAGCTGTCGATAGCTCACGTGTCGCATTCACTCTGTAAGTTACTGGTACCGAAGTACTAATCGCGGAAAGGGTGGGTTGCTCCCGAGAATAGTGCCATGGACGCGCGGGAAGAGCATTTTGAAACGAAGCCAATAGAAAACGCCGCTAATTCGGGTTACTGACCTCAACAATCTTGATGGGTCAGCGAGGGGTCCAGTGCGGATGGCTGGTGAGCAGTCCATTCACGAAGCCAATTTCGTAAACAAGGAAAAGACCGAAGGCCACACTGATTAGGCCAGAAGCAATTCGCAATCCTTCATTAAGCCGCGAGAATCGTTTGTTCGCGTAGGCAAACGGCAGCACCATCGCGCCGGTGATGAGCATCATTCCCGCAATCGTGCCGATCCCAAACACGAGGAGATACGCAATCGCCCACTTCGGATTCTGAATTGTGGTTAAAACCAACAACGCGACGGCGGCCGAACCGGCGAGGCCGTGGACGAGTCCTACGATGAGAGGTCGCACGGCTTGATAGAGACCGATCCGACCGAAATGGCGATCGAACCAACCTAGTGGCGTTTGCTCTGACGCGTGTGTGTGGGCCTCGGGTTCATGTTGGTGCGGATGAGTATGAATGTAATCGCCATGGCTATGGGGGTGAGAATGGGCTGTTCCCGATATTCCGCCAGCGGGAGAAAACGTGTTGGTAATCCACTGGAGCAAGCCCGTTAGGTTAAGAATGCCCAGGAGAATTAGCATCAAGCCGACGGAGAATTCCATGGAGAGACCGACGCGCGCTGGAATAACCCAGCCGAACAAAATAATTCCGCTTCCCACCAGCAGGATCGTGAGCGTGTGGCCCACGCCCCACAATGCACCGATCACAGCAGCGTGGCCGATCTTTCGGTACCGTGCGACGATAGTTGTAACGGCGATCACATGATCGGGATCGGTGGCATGCCGCATCCCGAGAAAGAAGCCGAGCGCGACGATGGAGAGTACGCCGATCATTTTTGTCTAGTGCGCTCGCCCTGCACTCGGCGACCTCTATTAATCGGGCGCTGCGAAAGCTTTTGCACGTTGAGAAGCAGCTACGGCCCGAGCGGCATTGCGGCGCGATCGCAGGAAATCGAGAAACTTTTCCACGCCCTCGCCGGACTTTGCCGATACGTCGAGGACTGTCATCTCGGGCCGCACGGCCTGAATGTTGCGATTTGCGACAACAGCATTAAATTCGACTGCCGCAGCCAAGTCAATCTTTGCGATCAAAGCCACGTCTGCGCTGTTGAAAATTGTGGGGTACTTAAGGGGTTTGTCCTCACCCTCGGTCACCGACATTAGAACGAGGCGCAGATCCTCGCCAAGATCGTAAGAGGACGGACAGACGAGGTTGCCGACGTTTTCGATGAATAAAAAATCCAGTTCGTCGAGGTTCCATCCTTCGAGAGCGCTCTGGACCATGGCAGCTTCCAGATGACACACGGTTCCGGTGATGATCTGCTTCACCGGTGCCTGACTTCGCGCGAGCCGGGCAGCGTCATTTTCCGTCGCAAGGTCGCCGACCAGAGCGGCCACGCGAAATTGTTGCCGCAGCAGTGTTAACGTTTTCTCGAGGAGCGCTGTTTTTCCGGCGCCCGGGCTCGATACCAAACTCACGACAAAAACTCCGGCTTCATGAAATCGTTCCCGGAGTGCGCGGGCCACAACGTCGTTCTGCTTCAGTACGTTCTGCCTTACTTCGATCATGCGAGTCTTAGGGCTCAATCTTCCACCTCCAGACCCACGACCAGGAGCTCTTTGCCCTGCACCACCTCGCCTGTGGGAGTGCCACATTCGGAGCAGCAGAACATTTGGGTTGAGTGGACTGGCCGCTGCGCATCACACTGTCTGCAGAAAATCAGCACTGGAACTTCTTCGACAACCAGGCGTGATCCTTGCAGCGGCGTATCCTCGCAGGCCATTTCATACGAAGAAAGCAAAGCATCCTTCACTACACCGGACAGGAGACCCAGGCGAAGATGCACAGCCTTAATCTGCACACCGCCTCTGCGGTCTGCCTCTTCCTGAGCCAGATCCACGATGCTCATCGCAATGGAAAGTTCATGCATGGCTGCTTATAAAAACGCTTTCTCCTTCGAGTTCGCTGGCGCGACGAAATCGAATCGGCCGAACGACGCAAGCGCCGCTTGTCCCAGGCTGATGCCTCCATCGTTCGCCGGAACCGCACGGTTGGTCCAAACCTGGAAAGGCGTCGAGTCCAGCATCGATTTCAAATCCTCCAGAAGAAGTTCATTTTGAAAAACTCCTCCTGAAAGAACGATCGTGTCGGTCTTGTGTTCGCGGCAGAGGGTGGTCACCGCGTCGGAAACTCCTCGCGAAATTCCTCGTTGAAACGCACGCGCGCATTCGCTCGCAGCCCGTCCGAGGAAGCGATCCCAAGCTAAATTCGTCATCAACGGACGGAAGTCGAGTTCGCCATCTGCGAACGGAAATGGGTAAGGCTCCATACGCGGGGCGCTGCGAGCTAATTGCTCCAGCCACATCGCGGCCTGCCCTTCAAAACTCGTTTCGCGCGTGAATCCAAGCAGCGCCGCAACAGCGTCGAAGAGCCGGCCCATCGAGGTCGTCGTGAACGTTCTCACTCGTTTGCAGACCAACTCCATCGCGTGCTGGTAGCGCTCGGGAAAATTGAAGGGAGCTGAGGTCATGTCGGGCAGACCATCGAGTTGCGCTAGGAATCCGGCTGCCGCTTGGACTGGATGGTGCGCCGCCGCATCGCCACCAGCGAGCAGTGCGCGGCGAAGATGAGCTACTCGCTCAAAACCTTCGCTGATGCTGCCCACGAAAAATTCGCCGCCCCAGATCGTGCCATCGTCTCCGTAGCCGGCACCGTCGAAACTAACGCCGACGACACGTTTCTTCCATTCGCCGCGCTCCGCAAGTACGGAGGCAATGTGTGCGCGGTGGTGCTGGACGCTGCCCTTCTCGGAACACGAAAGCGCCGCCGCGTGCGCTACGGACGCGTACTCCGGATGGCAATCATGCACCACGAGCAATTCATCCGAGCGAACCTCATACATAGAAACTAGGTCCTCGATCGTCTGCTGAAATGCTTGAAGCGACTGGAAGTGTTCCAGGTCTCCGATGTGCTGGCTTACGAATGCCTGCCCGTCCACCACCAGCGTAATCGAATTCTTCAGATCGGCGCCGACGGCCAGTATCGGCCTTTTCGACGGGAAGACAGCGACCGCGCCGGGAGAATAGCCGCGAGCGCGGCGAAGTACAGTCGGGCCGAAAACTCCGGCGCGTACGATGGAATCATCCACTCGCCGCGCGATGGGGCGCTCTCCGATCAGGAAGGCATCGGCGATATCGGAGAGGCGGTCCAGCGCTTCGATGTCGTCGAAGGCAATCGGCTCGCTCGAACGGTTCGCGCTCGTCATCACCAGCGCTTCCGGTGCACCCGCCGCGAACAGCAAATGATGAAGCGGCGTGTAGGGCAACATCACTCCGAGTTCATGATTGTCCGGAGCCACGGCCGCCAGGGCGATTCTTGCAGGGGCGATCACGATGGGCCGCGCCGCGGATGTTAGAACTGCTTTGGTTTCGGCAGAAATCTGGAAGAGACCTCCGGCGACTTCCAGGTTCTTTGCCATCAATGCGAAAGGTTTTTCCTTGCGATACTTGCGGTTTCTCAGAGCCTGAACAGCGTCCGCATTTCTGGCATCGCATGCGAGATGGTAGCCGCCCAGTCCCTTCACCGCGAGGATTTTGCCTGCCTGCAACATCGCAACGGCGCTGCGGATGCTAGGTTCATTGCCGCGAACCATCTTGTCACCGGCTTGCAGATAGTATCCCGGGCCGCACTGCGGACAGGCAACGGGCTGGGCGTGAAAGCGCCGATTGAAAGGATTGTTGTATTCACCCGAACAGTATTCGTCGAGCGGCCAGGATTCCATCGTGGTGTTCGAGCGGTCGTAGGGCAATCCGAGGATCACGGTGTAGCGCGGGCCGCAGTTCGTACAGTTGATATAAGAATAGAAATAGCGTTTGTCGGCCGGATCGAACAACTCGCGCAAGCAATCTTCACATACGGGAAGGTCCGGCGAGATTCGAACCGATAGCTGTTCGTTCCGCCGGCTCTCTCGAATTGTAAATTCATTGCAGCCGACCGGATTCGACGTGTGGATTTCGATATCCGCGATCTGCGCGGCCGGCGGAGGCTCGGTCTTCAACGCTTGAACGAATGCTTTCAGACCTTGATCCGCGCCTTCGAGGAAAATCTCAACGCCTTGTTCGCCATTCAATACCCAGCCCGCCAGTGCATTTGCGCGAGCCAATCGAAACACGAACGGGCGGAAGCCCACGCCTTGCACCACGCCGCGAACTTTGATGGAACACGCGCTCGCCATTCCGAATTACTCCACGTTCACTATGCAGCCGCGGCCCTGCCAGCCGACCTGAACCACCTTGCCGCCGTCAACGAGCACAGGAACCGTGCGCTGGCCGTTTGCAAGAGAGTGCATTCGCTCGCGGGCCGCAACGTCCGCTTCCACGTCGTACTCGACGAACTCAGTTCCCTTCCATTCGAGCCACTCGCGCATTTCCTGGGTGTATTGGCAGCTTTTTGTTCCGTACAGTTCAAGAATCGCCACGGCCGAGCACCTCCAGGGCCTCGCGGATGACGTGGTAAATCGAAGCCTGAATTTCCTGAATGCGTGGAATGTAATCGGAACGAACGATCAGCGGAAACTCAGCCAATTCTCTCCGATTAATTTCACCGCCATCGTAGCCGAGCAACGCCACAGTCAGAAGGTTGCGTTTTCGAGCCTCTTCGAGCGGCATGATCAGGTTCCGCGATCCGCCGCTGGTAGAAATTGCGATTGCGACATCCTCCGGCTGAGCTTGCGCGATCATCTGGCGGAGAAAAATAACCTCGGTGCCGACATCATTGGCAATCGCAGTGATATTTGCCGGCTCGAGCGCGAGCGAAACGGCCGGGATGGGCTTCCATCCCGATGGCGGCGACACGCAGTCGATGGCCCAGTCGTTGGCGTCGGTAGCCGATCCGCCATTTCCAAAAATAATCAGCTTGCCGCCGCGACGAATGCGTTCCGAAATCGCGGAAACGGCATTGCCGATTTGTTCCGCCTCCTCGGCAGCCACCTGCGCGCGCAGCTTTGCATCATCCGCCACTTTCATTTGGATCGAACTAGCTACCTCGGCGATCACATCGCCGGTAGGTTGCTTCTCGCGTCCAAGGAACGGGTAGAGAAATTCGGCTGCGCCGACATCGTGTCCCAGCTCACGGTGCTCGAAGAAGACGTGCACCGTCTCCCAGAGAGTGTGATAGAGGACCTCGACCAATTCCTGTTGAATAAACGGATCGGCATTTGCCGGTGGAATGCTGTAAGAACCTTCGAGGCCCGGAAACGCGAACGTCATCGCTCCGCCTGCCCGCGCAGCATCGAGGGTGGCCCAGACCTCCGGGTCGCCTTCGGGCGGACCGAATCCCATTACGATATCGTCGGAGCGGACAATCGCTTCGAGCCACGGCCGAAAAAGGATAGAAAGATCGAGCGCTGGGAGTGCGCGCTTACCTACGATCACGGGATGAACGAACTCGACCGAGACGTGTTGCGCGTCCGTCGCATAGGGGCCTTGACCGAAGGCAAGCAAGCGGCCGCCGCGAAGAAAGCGGTCGGACATCTCGCGGCACGCAACAGCGAGCCGATTAGCTTCGCGCGCGAAAAAAGATTCCAGGACCTGATTTCGCGCCAGGAGGCGCTGTTCAATTTGCGTGGCGAGCTGGCAATCCGTTGCCATTTTTCTTCTTACTTCGGGCATTCTGCCTTCCGATCAACAGATTCGCGGCAGAGGATCGCCGACGAGCATATCAACGATACGGCTGCCTCCATAAAGCGTAGTGACCAGAACAGACCCAGCCGGTTGTTCGCGAATTTCGCCGATGATGCGGGCTTCGTCGCCACCCGGTGTTTCTTGCAGCGACTTTAGCGCTGCGTCAGCAAACTCTGGTGCAACAACGGCGAGAAACTGTCCTTCGTTCGCGATGTGAAGCGGATCCAACCCCAACAGTTCACAAGCTCCGCGCACGGCGTCGCGCACCGGAATGCTGTCCTCAAAAAGAACTACTCCCAAACCGCAATCCCGGGCAAGCTCGTTAAGAGATGTTGCCACGCCGCCGCGCGTGGGATCACGCATCCAGCGAACCCCGGGACCCGCGGCTTGGACGACTGCGCTGACTAGCGGAAAGACGGAACGCGTGTCGGAGCGCAGATCGCCTTCCATGTCTAGATCGCCACGAGCCAGCAAAATCGTGATTCCGTGATCACCGATCGGGCCGGAGAGCAAAACTTTATCACTGCGACGGACCGATTGTGTATTGATCTCGACTCCCGGCAGTGGAGCACCAAGCCCCGTCGTCGTGATATACATGCCGTCGGCTTTGCCGTGCTCGACTACCTTTGTGTCTCCGCCAGCGATTCTCACTCCTGCTTTTTGGGCAGCGTCGGCGATAGCCTGAATTTCAGCTTGCAGGACGTCCGTACGCAATCCGGCTTCGAGGATTAGAGAAAGAACAAGAGTCTCAGGCTTCGCGCCTGACACCGCAAGATCATTTACGGTCCCGTTGACCGCGAGTTCTCCGATGGAACCCCCGGGAAAAACGATTGGCTTGACGACAAAGCTATCCGTGGTTACCGCCATCCGCGTACCATTAATTTTCAGATGAGCAGCATCCCCAAGTGGTTCGGAACTCGCGCCGAAAAGGAGTGGGGCAAAAAGTCCTTCCACGAGACGGCGGCTGGCCTTCCCGCCGGCGCCATGCGCCATCTCGATTTGAGGTTCGCGAAAGCGAATCTTGGGAACAGGATTCCCGAGCTTGGCGCCGGCGCTCATGCTGAGGCACTGATAGTCGTCAAGAGACCGCCCTTCCGATGCTCGTAATTGTAGTAGGCGGCGCATGATCCTTCCGACGACACCATCAGCGCTCCCACCGGATTTTCCGGCGTGCATTCCCTGCCGAACAATTTGCATTGCGCCGGTTTCAGAACGCCTTTGAGCACTTCTCCACATTGCGCGGCTTTCGGATCGGTTACGCGAATTCCCGGAACCTGAAATCGCCGCTCGGAATCCCATTCTGCATACTGTTCGCGGATGCGGAGCGCCGACTGGGAGATGAAACCCAGGCCGCGCCATTCGAAATACGGCCGCAGCTGAAAAGTTTCGGCCATCGCGCGTAGAGCGGCGCGATTGCCCTCCCACGGAACGACGCGCTTATACTGATTTTCGACTTTGGCTTCGCCTTTTTGAAGCTGAGTGAGGAGCATCACGATCGATTGGAGGAGATCGAGCGGCTCAAATCCACATACAACGATAGGTTTGCGCTCATTCTTTGCAATCCATTCGTAAGGCCTGCACCCGATTACAGTGGAAACGTGGCCCGGGCCAATGAAGCCATCGAGGCGCATGTCGGGAGAGTCCAGAATCGCGCGAATTGCCGGGATGATTGTGACGTGATTGCAGAAAATTGAAAAATTATGGAGGCCTTCGGATTTTGCGCGCATCAGGGTCAAGGCGGTAGAAGGAGCCGTGGTCTCGAAACCAATGGCAAAAAACATCACATGCTTCTGCGGATTCATTTTTGCCAGTTTGATCGCATCCGTCGGTGAATAAACGATGCGAACGTCCATGCCCCGCGCCTTATGCTCAAGAGGGCTGCCGTGTGTACCGGGAACTCGCATCATGTCGCCAAAAGCGGCGAAAATCACGTCCGGATCTTTCGCGACGGACAAGGCGTCGTCAATGCGTCCCATGGGAAGCACGCAGACCGGGCACCCGGGTCCGTGAATCAGTTCTATATTCGACGGTAGAACATCTTTCAGTCCGAAACGATAAATAGCGTGTGTGTGGCCGCCGCAAACTTCCATCAGCCTGTAATGCCGATTGGGATCGGCCAGACGGCGGATCTCTTCGGCGGCCCTGGTGATTAATTCCGGATCGCGAAACTCATCCACGTATTTCATTTCGGCCCTCGGAAAAGCGCCTACGACGCCTGCTTGTCCTCGATTTCTTCCAAACCATATCCGCGCACTTCCTGAACTGCAGCTTCGCACTCGCCAAGCATTTCAAGCGTACGCATTTGATCGATAGCATCCACTTCGCTGATTTTGCTCATGGCGAACCCGACGTGAATCAGGACCCAGTCGCCCGGCACAGGCCTGTCGTCTTCGAGAAGCCCGAGGTCAACTCTGCGCCGCATGCCGACCACGTCGACCAACGCTGAATTTGGATTGTCAGGGGCAATCTCGACAATTTTTCCTGGTATGGCTAGACACATATGACATCCTCCCGGCGGAATCTCAATTTCGTTGTCAGCGCTCATCGTTTCACTTTATTGTGGCCATTCGCCGTTCTGAATCTTGTCCACTAGAGATTCAACTAACCTCGCCGCTTCTTCCACTACGGCCGCCACAGCCTCGCTAAGGCCCATCTGGCCTTCTTCCGGTCCCAACGTCGCCGGTTCGCAGCCGACCAGCAAAATCCGCTTCAGTTCTCCGCCCATTGATTTCGCCATGCGAATCACATTCATCGGATTCATGCTGTGCGCATCGACCGAAGCTTGCCCCGCTTCGGGAGCATCAAGAGCGTTCAAGTCTGGCTCGATCACGTAGAGGCTTCCGGGCTTTCCGCCACGCGGACACGCGTCCACCAGAATCGTCACGTCGGAACCATCAAGCAGTGCGTAGGCCAAATCGAAACCTCGGATGCCGAAGTCTACGGCTTTCACGCGCCCGGGGAATTTTCGGCTTGCCAGTCGCTGCACTACTTCGACGCCAAATGCGTCATCGCCGAGAAAAATGTTTCCGATGCCGGCGATCAGAATAGACGGCGTTTGTGCTTTCGCTTCTTGTTCTGACTCATCCATGGGGAGCGGCTCGACTTCCTCCGGATCAAAGAAGAAACGATGCCCGGGTTGCCGCATGATTCCGATGTCCCTACCGGGATCATCATCGGCCACGACGCATACATGAAATTTGCCTTCGTAATCCTGCTCAATGGACTCGATCATCGCGGTCTTCCCCGCGAGAGCGATATCCATCACGTCGCCACGCTTACCGGGATGCAGGCGGACTCGGTGTCCTGGTTTCACTTCGACGCCCGCGATGCTCAAGCTTCCCGCGGGAGCCTTGTCTTCCAGGAGCCGCCACTCCCATTCGTTCATCGCTGTTCCTCGCTCGCGGGACGCAAGCCTCGCAAGACTCCGTGAAGCTTCATGAAGTGTTCCGCGGGCATCGACTCGGTGCGCTCCAGAATTTCGCGTGAGCGCTCGTCGGCGTGTCGCATTTCGTGCTTCTCGTCTTCAGTCAAGGTCAGAATCCGCAGCGCAAGAATTTCGTCGATCTCGGTGCCATCGAACAAATTACCCGGGCTCTCCGGAGCAATCTGGGGATAATCATAAAGAATAATCGGCGACGAAAGCATGCAGTCGCGCTGCCCTTCTTTGCCAACTAAGACAGGCCAAGTTCCCACATTTTTGCACTCGGAGGCGGCATTTTTCAGCTCAGCCGGAGGGTCAATGGAAGATACAAACTCACCCCCACTAATATTGAGAATGGTGTGGGCGGAAAGCAGTGACTGCATGAGGGCGGCGTCACGGTTTGCGGAACTCGAAATCATGGTCGAAGTGATATTCAAGATGCGCACCGTGATTTTGAACAGTCCGTCTTCGACGCATTCAGCAATTACTTCCACTTTCCCCGTGACGGAGTCTTTCGTTCGCACGATGACTGCCGCGATTCGTCCATCTGCCGCACGAACCGGTTCCAACTCCCTGCCACCGGGGAAATCAAGAACCGTGGAGCGGCCCGAGGCAAGAAGATCTTCGAGATGGAACGAACGGAGCACGATTTCGCGCTCAATCGCTTCTTGCCAGGTTTGAAGGATCTGATCTCCCACTTGAAACGTTTCAACAATCTGAAAATCCGGATCGCCGCTCTGATCGATGCTGACGGGCAATTCATCCAGCGGTGCCTTGAGCTCGCCGATTGTTCGCGCGACTGCTTGCAAAAAGCGCACCTTGACGCTCAACTCAGTAGGGGAGCTTCCGCTCGCAAGGCATTCCGTTTGCATGAACCAGTTATCCGCACCGTTTTGCATTTCGCTGTACGCCCTGGGGTACACGACGCCGAAATTCCATCGCTGACGGTTTTTCACGGACGACGGCCGGTAGGGATACAGCATGTATCCTTCGTAGAGGACAGCGTTCGCAATGTCTTCCACAAGCTTCGCGTTCACAGCTGCACCGTTTCCTCGGTCCCGGACAGCACGCGCTCGATCACTTGCTCCCAGGTGGGAATTCCGTGGCGCACTTTGTATTGATAAAGCCGGTCGAACACATCACGCCGCAAGTAAAGCCACGCGCTGTTGGGATAGTAATGATCGATCAAGTCCTTCCAGGCCTTCAGCGGCAGCTTGAATTTCGCTTCCTTCTCCCAGGAAATCGGCGCCACCTGAAGATGGTCGTTCTGGTCGGGATAAAAAACTGTGCCGCTGAAAAGGAAATTGAGGGGCAAGTCTCCGTCAGCCAGGCCGTGGAAGTATTTTGTGGCGGCTACGTTGAAATCGAACGTGCAGGGCACCTGCAGATCAACTACCGTCTCTTTCGCGAATGGCGGCACTACGACGATTGCGTGCGTCCACAACAGATTTCGCAGCGTTTGGCCCCAACGGTCCGGCTCGCCGAACAGGTCGAGAAGCTTCGACTGTTCCTCGGGGCTATAGTGGCGGNNGCGCGTAACCTCGATTTGAATTTGCGCGCGGAGGACCACCGTATGGATCGCTTCTTCCGCGCCTGCATTGGTTACGCGCAGCTTGAATGAAAGCAAAGGAGCCGCGCCATATGGGACGGCCTGCGCTTCCTCCACCTGGAAGTTCAATTCAGGCATTCGATTCCCCGCCGACATTCTCCGCTCTTTCTTTCAAGCTAGCGAAAAACTTGGCCACTTCGCGCCAGACTTCAGTGCCACCGGAAAGCCCGTGCCAGTTCAGGCGGATTAGACCGACAAGTCTGTAGCATTCGTCAATCGGAACGATGTAGTACTGTGCAGCTACGCCGCGCGCGGCGCCCACACGATTCGCGATGAGGGCTTCCACTTCAGGTTCCATTTCTCTAAGCGACGGATTCTCCTGCTCGATGTCGGCCCAAGCCTCGAGCGACAGCAGCGACTCTGTAGCGCCCGCGGGACCCGGGTAGAATGCGGCCACCTTTCCCAGACTTCCGCTCTTGAAGAAGAATGCCAGTTCGATGGGGACCATCAAACCGTCCCATTGCGCCTCGGTCATCTGGAATTGTGGAAGAAATCGGATGCGTCGCGGGACGCGTTTGTATTTGGTAGCGCTTTGATTGCTGAAGAGAATAGCGCAGGGATCGCAAGCGCAAATTAATTTCCGGGCCGCAGGATCGATCAAGTGCTGATGCTCGGCAGGCAGCTCAGAACTGCACAATTCGCAGCACTCCGCCGCCGGCCGCTTCCGGGCAAATTGCCGCAGCGCTGCAAACGCGCTGTCTTTTTGCGTGACCGGTGAAAATGGCAAGCTCACATTCCACTCCGCTGAGCTTTCGAGAGGGGCAGCGCCACTCTTACCCGGCCGTTCTCACTCAATAGCGGAACAGGTACGAGATGAATAGTATCCAAATCAACGCCGCGCCCAGCCCGTACGACATCGTAGTGTTGGCTGCAGATGGGGCATGCCAAAACCGTGCCTTGGAGTCGAGCGGCTCCGAGCGGCTGGCCGCACCCAGGACAAGAGTTGTTGTACGCATACAAAGTTTCTTCGAGCCGGCAGAAAAGAATGTCGCGACCGCTAACTTCTTCCCTCCGCAAACTTCCCGAAGGAATCGCCTCGAGGCCAAACACTTCTTCCCATCCGATCCGCTCGGGCTCCGTTTTCGGTTCATGGCCGTTGCCGCCCAGTTGCGAAAGCGGCACAAATGCGATGGCCGGTGACTTCTCCTCAATGGATCCCTGAACGATGATCGCCGTAACATCCGGTGCAGACTCATAGATAGCTTCCTCGACGGCCAGCTTCAGTGTGGCCGACGATGAGGGGCATCCATGGCAATTGCCCTCAAGACGCAAAGTCACCGCTCCCTCATCGTCTACTCCTATGAGGCTTACGTTTCCACCGTGAGATTTCAGATAGGGACGCGTCTTTTCGAGGGCCTGGCTCACGCGAGTTTCAAGACCGTCCGGGTGAAGCCCATAGATTAGAAGCAGGCTTCGGACGAGATCATCGCGCCCCAGCGCTTCGATGATGGCCGGCCCAGAAGTCGAGCCCTGGTGGACGATTTCGAGCATGCGCTCGATGCCCGCGCCATGAAGTTCCATCAACGACTGCACGAGATCCCTCGCGGTTGCCTTCAGCGCAGGATCGGGTACGTTTTCAATCTTATGGACCAGTGTCTCTATCGATTTCAACTGGCTCTGAACTTCTTTTGTGGGCATGGACACCTTTCCCTGGCTCGTCCGCCGGAGACAAGATACGGATTCGACGCGTCCGCCGCAATACAGAACTTACCGGACGCGCCTTGGGTCCTCCGCAGGGCCGTTCTTAGGGCTGAAGACCAAACATCGGCGAATGATGCGTTTCCAGCACCTTGCCGTTGCCCAGGTACATATGCACACCGCACGGCAGACAGGGATCAAAACTGCGAACCGCGCGCATGATGTCGATACCTTTGAACTTGTCGGGGCCGTTCTCCTCAAAGATCGGCGTGTTCTGTACCGCATCTTCGTACGGTCCCGGCGTTCCATAGATATCCCTGGGATTCGCGTTCCAAGGCGTGGGCGGGTAGGGGTGATAATTGGCAATCTTGTGATCCTTAATCACCACATGGTGAGAAAGAACGCC
>PKWH01000206.1 GCA_003131985.1 Acidobacteriota bacterium
CGTAAGGATTCGCGCTCATTCGCGCTTTGCCGGTTTGAACAGTCCAACCGTATTTCCTTCGGGATCCTGCATCCAGGCAAATTTGCCTGTGGGTATGTCCATCGGAGGTACAAGCACCTTTCCCCCCAACCCTTTTGCCTTGTCTAAACACGCTTGGACATCGTCCACACGGACGTAGAAGATCGTGTAGTGATGGGGTTCGTGGCCGAGCGCGTTGATGTGGCCGGCGACTGCTTCTCCAGTCTGGATCATCACGGCTGGGCCCATTGCCTCAAACTTCCAGTCAAACANNAACAAGCTGGAGTAAAAATCCTCGGTCTTCTTGCTGTCGCGGCATCCGATTTCAAAGTGAACCACTGGATTTCCCATGTGTCTCCTTTGCCGAAGTAAGAATGTTCTTCATTATTTTCGATTTACCCTGTATTCAAACGCGAAGCTCGCGAGCTTCCACAATCGGTGAATATAACTGCGGAAAGCTTCATCCTGCAACGGACACTTGACTATGGCGATCGAAGGTCACAAAGCTTCGATTTTGTCGTAGAATTAAGGCATCGTTCGGTGGTTTCACGGAGGACAAGATTATGGCGAGCACAACTGTTTCGGCGGCACTGAATCGCGGCGGAGCATTCTTGATTACGCCGTGCCGGCCTGAGGATATTTTTACTCCCGCAGACGTTTCTGACGATCAGCGCCTGGTGGGCCAAACCGCCGAAGAGTTCGTACAAAAAGAAGTTGTGCCGGAAATTTCCGCGCTCGAACAGCACAAGGAAGGGCTGATGGCGCAGATGCTGAAGAAAGCCGGTGAAATCGGCCTGCTCGGCGGCGCGATTCCCGAAGAGTTCGGGGGTTCAGGACTGGACAAAGTATCCTCTACGGTCCTCGCAGAAAAACTTTCCGCTTATGGATCTTTCGCTGTTTCGCACGGAGGCCATTCCAGTATCGGAACGATTCCAATCGTGTACTTCGGCACGGAAGAGCAAAAAGCCAAATACCTGCCGAAAATCGCGACAGGCGAACTGCTTTCCTGCTACTGCCTCTCCGAACCGCAGGCGGGATCGGATTCGCTGGCTGCGCGCACACGCGCGGTGCTTTCGCCGGATGGAAAGAATTGGATTTTGAATGGCCAAAAGATGTGGATTACGAATGGCGGCTTTGCCGATGTTTATATCGTGTTCGCAAAGATTGACGGGGAAAAGTTTTCCTGCTTCATCGTGGAACGCGGCGCACCCGGATTCTCGGTCGGCGCGGAAGAAAAGAAAATGGGCATTCGCGGCAGCTCCACTGTGCCGATATTTTTCGAGAACACGCCGGTACCCAAAGAAAATCTTCTGCACGAAGCGGGACGCGGCCATATCGTTGCGTTCAACACACTGAACGTAGGCCGTTTCTCGCTGGGCGCGTCGTGCCTGGGCGGATCGAAGAAAGTGCTGGAAGCTTCTTCGAAATATTCCAAGGAGCGGATGGCGTTTGGCAAACGGCTGTGCGACTTCGGGTTGATCAAAGCGAAGTTGGGCGAAATGGCAATTCGGATATTCGCCGTCGAATCCATGATTTACCGTTCCGCGGGAATGGTTGAAGCCGCCGTCGCGAATCCGAAGGCCGGCGTGGACAAGACGCAACAAGCTATGCAAGTTCTCGAGGAATACGCGATCGAAAGTTCGATAAGCAAGGTGGTTGGCAGCGAAACGCTGGATTATTGCGTCGATGAGGCCGTACAAATCTTCGGCGGTTACGGCTTCCACGAAGACTACCCGGTGGCGCGCGCCTACCGCGACAGCCGCGTGAACCGTATCTTTGAAGGGACGAATGAAATTAATCGCATGCTCATCATCCAAATGCTGATGAAGCGTTCGATGGCCGGCATTTTGCCTTTGATTCCCGCGGCCATGAAGCTGGCGGACGAAATACTGGCCGGGCCGTCGTATGAGGAGTCCGAAACCGGAGCCTTTGCCGAAGAAGAGCGATCGCTGGCGCAGGCGAAGAAAATCTTTCTTCTCGCCGCAGGAACTGCCGTACAGAAATTCCGCGAAAAACTTGCCGACGAGCAGGAAGTGATGGCGGCGTTGGCCAACGCGGTGATGGATGTGTACGCCATGGAATCTTCGCTCCGCAGGGCGCAGAAGGCGTCAGCGACCCGAGGAGAATCGGCGAGCGTGATGTGCGATGCAGCCCGGGGGTTCATATATGACGCGATGGACCGCGTCGAGAAGCAAGCGCGTACGGCTCTAGCGGCGACAGTTGCGGGTGACATGCTGATAACGCAGCTTGCAGTGTTGCGTCGTTTCGCTAAGCATGCTCCTATCGACACGATCGCGATTAGACAACGCGTCGCGGATGCCGTGTTGGTGCAGGACCGCTACCCGTTTGAAGGGCGTTAAATCAGAAAACTGATTCGCTTGAGGCGAAACAAAAAGAAAGTTAGTTAACTGTAGCCGAAAAGCGGCAACAAAAAACGTCCACGCAAGGGCCTTTTATTAAATCGGCACTTGTTCTCATTGCGGAAACCCTTTTCTCTTTTCCCTCCATTTGGCTTTCTGGTTCCGGGATATTCGTGGGTTTTCAATGACTTATGGGCCGTTCGTTTTGGTCTCCCGCTTGCTTCTACACGAGTGAGGCAAACGAGGGCTAATGAAAATCATCCTGGATCGGTTTAACGCATTTGTAGCCGGGGTTACTGCGAAGGCGAAACTGCGCAAGGGAGCGCTTGTCGTATTTGGAGTTTTCTTCTTCCTGCAAATCTATTTTGTGCGCGAGTTGCTCGCCGCTGAACTGTTGTTCGGTGTTGTTTTTGGCGCACTGTTGATCATTGGCGGAACCGCCTATCTTCTTGGAGCAATTGGCGAGCGAGGATTGGATCTGACGGAAGCGGGAATTCGCGTGATGGCGCGTTCGGCGCGCCGGGGATACAGCATGGTGGACGAACTCAGTAGAAAGCCGCTCCGCCATCCACGGTCAGAGTCTGCCCAGTAACCGTGCTGGATTGAGCCGAGACTAAACAGAGCCGCGGACGCAATTTCATCTGCCGTCCGCGGCCTGCCTGCCCTGCAGGATTCCTCTTAACATCTGCTTAAATGCTGTTCCCCGTCTGCGTGAAAATCTTCGTCAAGTCTATGCCCCAGGTTTAGCGTTATTTTCGTTTCCGGACGATTCCTGGGGCTGCCAGCGTCTCGAGTTGGGTAAGGAACCGGGAGAATGAACGAACTGGCAGGGACGGGGCGGTTCAGGTAAAATAATACTCTTTGTGGAGAGTGAATTGACTTTAACTAACATACAAGGCACTTCAAACGGGGGCAAGACGCTGGTGCGCGTCCGGCCGCGGGGATTCTGCGCGGGCGTGGTTCGAGCGGTGGATATCGTTGAACTCGCGCTCGAAGCTTACGGCCGTCCGGTTTACGTTCATCATGAAATTGTGCACAACCGCTATGTGGTGGATCAGTTGCGGCGCCGTGGCGCAATCTTCGTGGAATCGATCGAGGAAGTACCGGTAGGCGCTGTGCTTGTTTTCAGCGCTCACGGCGTGCCGCCGCGCGTCCGCACGGAAGCGCAGGAACGGCAGTTGCGTGTGATCGATGCCACTTGCCCGTTAGTGACAAAAGTACATCTGGAAGCCCTAAAATTTGCGCGCGAAGGGCGCACGCTGATTCTGATCGGTCATCGCGATCACCAGGAAATCGTAGGAACGTCGGGAGAGGCTCCGGAGCAGACCCTGGTGGTAGGCAGCGTCGAGGAAGTGGATCAACTCGAAGTGGAGGACCCGAATCGGCTCGCCTTCCTTACCCAGACGACTCTTTCGCTTTACGATACGCAGGAAATAGTCGCGCGCTTGCGCCTGCGTTTCCCGACTATCGTGGGGCCGGCTTCTGACGACATTTGCTACGCGACGCAGAATCGTCAAGAAGCGGTGGAAGCGTTGACGCGCGAAGTGGAGCTGATATTCGTGGTCGGCTCGGCGAACAGCTCGAATTCGAATCGGCTTGTTGAAGTAGCAAAGCGAGCGGGCGTGGCGGCGCGTTTAATCGAAGACTCAAATGATATAGACGCCTCGTGGCTTACCGGAGTGAAGACCCTGGGATTGACGGCCGGCGCCTCGGCTCCGGAAATTCTGGTGGAGCAAGTGAGCCAGCGGCTTTCGAATTTTGGTTTTACGAATCATCGCGATCTCGACTTGATTCGCGAAGACGTGCGCTTTACGTTGCCGCCAGAGCTCGCCGCGCGGCAGAACCCGGTGGCGCAGTAATCTGGGCGTCGCGGGGGCGTATAAGCAAAGTCTAAGGAGCTTTTGAGTGGCGGTTAAAGTAGTCCGCCAGCCGAATAAGATTGCATTGCTCGGTGCGCCAACCAGCGCGGCCGGACTTTCGCTCGGGCACGAAGATGCCCCTGGCGCGTTGCGCGCTGCGGGTTTAGCCGAGAAGCTAAATTCGATTGGTTACATAGTCACCGACCTTGGCGATGATCCTCCTCAACGATACAAACCTGACGACAACAGCCCTCGAGCGCGAAATCTGTCCGGAGTACTTGCTGCAATCGAATCGCTGAAACCGCGCGTTGAGCAGGCCGTAAAATCCGGTGCGCTTCCACTAATTTTGGGCGGCGATTGTTCGATCGCGCTGGCCACTGTGGCTGGAGTACGCCGCTATTTTCGCCATGTCAGCATGATTTATATGGATCGCGATGCGGATCTGAATACGCCGGCTACGACGCCTTCGGGTTGTGTGGACGGCATGGTGGTTTCACATCTGACTGGCCGCGGCGCTCCCGAGCTTGTGCGATTCTGGGGTGAGCCGCCATTGGTGCGCGAGCCGGATCTCGCGCTGTTTGGAGTGGAGCGCCTGGATCCTCCGGAAGAGAATTCGCTTGGACAGTCGCCACTCCGGCGTTATCTGGCGAAGGACGTGAAGCGCAGGGGCGCGACGGCTGCGGCGCAAGAAGCACTCGATCGGATTCGCGGCAATGGGAACGAGTTCATATTGCACTTTGACGTGGACGTGATCGCGGACTTTCAGGCCACGAATTATCCCGGTAGCGGTGGCTTGAGTATCGAAGAAGTTCGCGAAGCTCTGCTGGTTTTCGTGCAACAGAAACATCTGGCGGCTATCGAAGTAACTGCTTACAACCCGGCGAAGGACTCGGATGGGCGCGCGGCGAAATTGATTATCGATTTGTTGGCCGAAGTTCTTGGCGCCCGACTGGATAAATTGAATGTGGCGGCCGTTGTTCCGGTTCCTGAGATCTCCGGCGCAAGCGCGGCTACACCCAAAGCTTCTGCGGCAAGCGCGGCGCCGGCTCAGGCAACGCACGAGCCGGCATCGACCGAACAAAAGCCGGGCGAAGCTTGGTCTTCTGAATCGCTCGATACCGGGAGCGAGGCGGATCCTGAAGAGTCCGATTCCGCGGACGACAAGCTTGAACGATCAGAATCTTCCAGCGAATCAGATGAATCGCCTTCCTAAACGAATTCCCGTACCGTAAAGCAAACTTGATGTTCCACGCGCCTAGACTATGACATTCCATCCTGCTGTGATTATTTTCGACGTGGACGGGGTTCTGGTGGACACACGTGGGTCGTTTCAACGCACGACGCTTGAAACGGTAAAATTCTTTTCGGGCAAGAGGGTTACGCGGCGGGAGCTTCATCGCTGGAAGAATCGTCCCGGATTCAATGATGATTGGAAACTCTCCACAGCTTGGGTGAAGGCGCTTGGACGGAATATCGAGTACGAGGAAGTGAAACGCAAGTTTGTGGAGCTTTATTGGGGCAAGAAAGGCAAGGGAAACGTGGCGCAGGAGAAGTGGCTGCTGCCGGCTGCGAATTTGCGGCGACTTTCAAAACTTGCGGAGCTGGATATTTTTACCGGCCGGATCCGCCGTGAACTTGATTACACCTTGGACCGCTGCGGAGCTCGAGATTTTTTCCACAGGATCGTCAGTGTGGAGAATGTCAAGCGGCCAAAGCCGGCTCCCGACGGCCTGCTGCAGATTCTGGATGGGCGCAATTCCAGCATTGCGTTGTACGTGGGCGACAATGTGGATGATGCTCTTGCCGCTCAGGCGGCAAGAATGGCGTTCGTGGGCATTCTACCCAGACGAAGCGAAGAACGCCGTCAGCGTGGTACCCTGCTTCGCGAGCTCGGCGCCTTAGCTATCTTGAGTGATGTCAAAGAGTTAGAAGGGTGGATAAGTAGCCGCCTCTGCCACAGGATCCCTCCCATTACCTCTGACCTAGCAAAATCATAGCCCAAGGGTTAGTACTAATCACGACACCCGTACCATTGCAGCTTCCGCCCCTAACCCCCATTCTTTCATGTAGAGGCGGGGCTTTAGCCCCACATATATGGCTACGAATTCCAATGCTCGTCC
>PKWH01000109.1 GCA_003131985.1 Acidobacteriota bacterium
GGAAAATATTCCTGAAACCAAGCGAAATCCTCGACTTCGCGTCTTCCCGTGACCCTGGAGAAGACATGATTGATGCTGAAGAAAAGCCTGCGCTCGGTGAGATACATCAGCAGCGAAACCACATCATTGCGCCGCCGCAAGAGTTGCGTATGCTGCCGCTCGCTTAGGTCGTAAACGCCTATGTGGGCTTCGGTGCCGCTCGGCATCCGGCAAGTGAGCTCCTCGCTCACAAAGAAATCTGGATGCTGACGCAGTTTTTCCGCACCTTCTATCGAATCGTGGTCGGTGAGGGTGAAGAGGCTCATACCGCGTTGCCGTAAAAGAGCGTAGAGCTGGTCCGGATCGCTGTAGCTCTCGCGGCAAAATTTTCGGGCAAAGGGGGTTGTACAGGCTCCAGAAAAGTACGAGTGGACATGAAGATCGCACTTCACAACGACAAGGGTAGAAGACGCGCGTTACAACTGGATGACACGTATGCTAATCTTAAGATAATAAAGCTACTTAACTACTTGGGCACTCAAATCGGAACATTAACATTCCCGTAGCAAACCTCTGCAAATCGCCTGTGAAACTGCCCGGATGGAGCCAATAGAGTTTTGTTTTTTCGACGCTGGCGGGGGCCATCGCGCTGCTGCGACTGCTCTCGAAATGTCCGTTCGGGCGCAGGGGCTGCCGTGGGACGTGCGCCTGACGAACCTGCAGGAGTTGCTCGACGAACTGGATATCCTAAAAAAGCACGCAGGCATACGAATTCAGGATTTCTATAACACCATGCTGCGGACTGGCTGGACTTTAGGCAGCACCCAACTTATGAGAGTGTTGCAAGCCGTAATCCGAGGCTATCATCGTTCCACCGTCCGCCTGCTCGAGCGACATTGGAAGGAGACTCAGCCCGGGATGGTTGTTTCGTTCGTGCCTCATTTTAACCGGGCTCTGTATGAGAGCTTTCATCGTGCCTTCCCAGAACGACCATTCGTCACGGTGCTCACGGACGTTGCCGATTTTCCGGAGCATTTTTGGATCGAGCGCAACCAGCAGCAGTATTTCGTTTGCGGCTCGAAACGCGCTGTTGCACAGGCGCACGAGCGCGGTTATACGGACGACCGTATATTTCGCGCCTCCGGAATGATTCTTCATCCGCGCTTTTATGAAGCACCGGTGGAAAATCGAATTGAAGAACGGAAACTGCTGGGACTTCGCTCCGACCTGCCGACCGGGCTCGTTCTATTCGGCGGACATGGCTCCAAGGCCATTTTGGAAATCGCAGGGCGGCTGGACCGTTCTCCTCTGGCGCTCCAATTGATCGTCATCTGCGGAAAGAACGACAAGCTTGCCGCTGCTCTGCGCGCTCGAAAGTTTCGATTTCCGATTTTTGTCGAAGGGTTTACCACGCGAGTGAATTACTACATGCAACTCGCCGATTTTTTAATCGGGAAACCGGGCCCTGGAAGTTTGAGCGAAGCTCTTGCGATGCGGCTTCCTGTGATCGTCGAACGAAATGCATGGACGCTGCCGCAAGAGCGTTACAACGCGGATTGGATTCTCGAAAACGAAGTCGGCGTTGTGCTGCATAGCTTTCGCGACATCGAAAAAGCCGTTGCGCAGATCATTGAACCGGCAGCCCTGGCACGTTATCGCGGCAATACGGCGGCAATGAAGAATCAGGCTGTCTTCGAAATCCCCAGCTTCCTGAATAAAATTCTCGAACAGAGCCGCGCTGAAGCCGTCGTGAACGAGCACGTGGTGTTCGCTGACCGGCTTAGTTAACGCAGGACGAGCACATCCAACCGGTTTCAAACGTCGTTGCATCGATCGCTATATAAGACGCATCGAATATTTGCTTGCACCGATCAATTCTCCCGGCGCTCGACACGTGCCCCACTCGACCGCAATCGCGCAATATGGCAACATAGGTATTCGAATTTAGTCAGAATCGAATGAAGGGAGTTGAAGCTATGGCCAAGGCTACTTTCGCAGCAGGATGTTTCTGGGGTGTCGAGGACGCGTTCCGCCAGGTGGAAGGCGTCACTTCAGTAATCTCGGGCTACACCGGTGGGACCACGAAGAATCCCACCTACAAAGATGTTTGCGGGGGACGCACAGGCCACGCCGAAGCTGTGCAGGTGGAATTTGATCCGGCCAGAGTCTCCTACCTCGAACTTCTCGCCGTATTCTGGAAGAGCCATGACCCGACCACGATGAACCGCCAAGGGCCGGACGTGGGCTCGCAGTATCGCTCAGCCATCTTTTTCCACGATCCCCAGCAGGAATCCGCAGCTCGCGCGTCAAAGGACGTGCTGATTAAAGAGGGAGTCTTCAAGAAGCCGATCGTGACGGAAATTACTCCCGCTTCGGAGTTTTATCGCGCCGAGGAATACCACCAGCAATACTTCGAAAAACAGGGAATCAAATCCTGCCACATCCAATAAAGCGACAAGCTCGCGCGTAGTTTCTTCCATTTCCTAACGCAAAGGTGGACCTCGCGTTTTGCAGGCCCGAGAATCTCCCGGACTCCCGAACGCGCCGCACGCAGTAATTCGCGCCTTATATTGGTAGCGATACCGGGACTCGAACCCGGATTTGAGCCTTGAGAGGGCTCCGTCCTAACCTTTAGACGATATCGCCATGGGCGGGAATCGAACGCAATTTTCGCATGGGTGAATAAGCGGTGCAAGTACTCGTGCCCGAATCCTCGCCTGTCGGCTGGTTTTGGAGTTCGAGCTTTCCCAACGCTCGTTACGATTGTTCCGCTTCGACCATTCCGCACCGCCTGCATGCGATCCTGACGCCAATACTTCCAAAAAACGCTTAGTAACGCACAATTAACATTCCCGTCACAGAGGATTCAAAGAGGGCGCTTAAGGTTCGTGCGCTGCGACTTGCGTCTATGGTGCGTGCCGGGCGCCAAGATGTCCCAGACACGAGGAACGCTTGTCCGATGGGGTACTACGATAGTTAATACGTGTAAGTAATCAGTGACATAAGAGAGGTTTTTCTGTATTCATGTCCTGTATCGGGGGGCAAGAAGGCTCCAGGAGCGAACTTTCCTGGTGCGCTGCAGGGGATGCCGCCTTAGGTATAGCAACAGGAAGCTCTTCCAGAAGTAAAAATTTCGATTGAGAAGTGAAATTCAAGGAGGAAGGGATGCGATTTTTTTTGACGTGGCTTTTAGCGTTCGGCATGGTTGTATCGCCGGCGTTGGCAGGAACCGATGGAGCAGGGGACGCAAAGAATACACCGTCCAACACAACTAACACTACAACCGCTACGGAGAAAGATAAGACTGGAGACTCCACGGCGCCTGCATCAAAGACAGAGGCGGCGAAGCCTGCAGCTTCGAGCGTCGAGAGCGAGCTTCAGCAACTTCGCGACCTCATCGAGGCTCAAACCAAACTGCTGCAGTCGCAGAGCGAACAGTTGAAGGAACAACAGCAGAGAATGCAGGTGCTGGAAAGCGAAGTGAATTCCAGCAGCGCACGTGACGGCTTCGTGGCCACTACGGACAGTGTGGACCCCGATAGCCACACCGCTGGCGTTGCATCCACTCCGGTGGATGGCATACCGACGGCCAGGGCTGGCGGGTCGCCGCAATTGGGGAATGAATCACCAGCGGCGCTTCATTTTAAGGGCATCACCATTTCGCCGGGTGGTTTCATGGCGGCAGAAACAGTTTTCCGCAATAAGGCCGAGGCTTCGGACATCAGCAGCTCGTTCAACAGCATTCCCTTCTCCGGTAACTCGGGAGGCCAGACGACGGAATTCAACGCCAGCGCCCGTCAGTCGCGCCTCAACTTGACTCTCGAGGGCAAACTCGCGTCCGTCAAGCTAACCAGTTACACCGAGATAGACTTCCTCGGTGCGGGCATCACTTCGAATAACAATGAGAGCAACAGCTACGTTCCTCGTCTCCGGGAAGCGTTCGGCCAAGCGAAATTCGACAGTGGCTGGACCGTCACGGGCGGGCAACAGTGGAGCTTAATCACCGAAGATAGACACGCTATCGATAACCTCCTCGGTCCGGGAAGAATCGGAGAAGCTGTGCCTCTCACCATCGACCCACAGTACACGGTCGGCTTCAGTTGGGCGAGGCAAGAAAGTTTCCGTGTAACTAAGAACTTTGGAGCATTAACGCTCGGGGCTTCGGTGGAAGGATCTGCGACCACCGCGACGGTTCACGGAAATCCGACGATCACTACTCTCAGCACGACTAGCTCGGTCTTAGGTGGGGGCTCGGTCGGAGGCGTACCTACTCCGCCGGTGACCACGCCGACTCTGACCACCACGGTTTTTAACAATTTCCTCATCGGCGCTCCTGGTCTCAGTTCCGGACTCTACAATCCGACCGGAACGTACGGATACCAAAAGACGCCGGACTTCGTTTTCAAAGCCGCTTTGGATCCAGGCGCTTGGGGACATTTCGAAGTCTTCGGATTGGTTTCAACATTCCGAGATCGAGTCTACCCATGCTACTTCGCGAACGGTGGATTCACCTTCCCCACGCTCCCGGGTGAGGATCCGGCGAATCTCCCGGCTCCGATTCCGGCGACGACCTGCCCGCTAACCGGTGGTACAAACCCAACGGGCGGCGCCTTTAACGATTCACGTACCGGTGGCGGAATTGGCGCAAACGGACGCCTGCATCTGTTCAACAATAAAGTCGAAGCCGGCATTCACGTCCTAGGAGGGAACGGTATCGGCCGCTACGGCACTTCGGGCTTGCCGGATTCAACCGTACGTCCGGACGGCACACTCGCGCTGCTGAGGAACTATCAGGCTCTCGGCACGCTCGATTTGCACCCCACGCCAAAGATGGACGTTTACATGTACGTTGGCGCGGAATACTCGGGCCGAGATTTCTTCACGTTTACAAATCAAGTCACCGGTGCCACTGGCCACGCAGGATACGGCTCGCCCTCCATTCGAAATGACGGGTGTTCCGTTGAACCGCTGCCCGTAGCAACTCCAGGTAACCCCCCTAATACGACGGCTGTCCTGGGATCCACTGGGTTTATCCCCGGCTCCCTGGCAAACTGCGCTGGAGATACCCGGGTTATCATCGAAGGCTCGATGGGATTCTGGTACCGCCTCTACAGCGGCGAAAAGGGCCGCGTCCAGTGGGGAGCGCAGTACTCCTACATCACTCGGAACACCTGGGCCGGCTCCAGCGCCACTGCAGGCGTTTCGTCACAACCAAGCGCGCTCGACAATATGGTGTTCACGTCGTTCCGTTATTACCTGCCTTAGATCAATTCGGCGCGGGGAGGTATTAAACGCCTCCCCGCGTTCGATCTTTCGCTTGGCGATTGCCGGATCCTAAAGCAAACCTTTCTCTCCGCTTGTAACTCCGGGTAGAAGTTCGTACGAGTGCGCAAACTCGTGCGCTTGCATGTACTCCCGGCGATTCAAGAAATGAAGCCTAGCTCGCGACGGAGGGTTCGCCTGAGCTCGAGACCATCGATGGGCGGATGCGGCGGAACAGGCGGACGCTGAAGAATCTCTCTCTACAAGGATCGCAGCGGTAAGCGGGAAAATGCAGCCAGCGCTTCAAACCAAGTAAGGATCCGTGATCCACGCGTTCGCGAGAAATGTGTTCGAGGTCGAAATTTCCACACTTGGGGCAGTGGGTAAACCGCTGAAAAGCGGCCGCAACGCGCCAGGCATAAAATCGGCGCTCGCAAGTGTGGCATCGCCAGGGACGCAGGCTGATCGCCGAAAGAGTGTAATCCAACACGCCGTCGCGATGCGATTGAAAGCAATTAGCGCTGCGGCATTGCGGACAAATCATTGCGTGAAGTCGCTCCGTATTTCGTCCGCAGAATACCTAAAACCTTGGCGCGGGGCAAGTCTGAGCGATTCCGTTCCCCAGCGGTGCGCGTGTAGAATACCGTTGGAGAGGAATCCAAATGCCTGACTACACCGCAGCGCACGCCCGCGCGGGAATCGACGCCAAGCTCCCGGCTCTGGAAACATGGCCTAATCATTTCCCCGGCTACGAAATCACCATTCGATTTCCGGAGTACACGTCCGTCTGCCCTAAGACCGGCCTTCCGGATTACGGCGTAATTACAATCCAGTACGAGCCAAGAAAACTTTGCCTCGAATTGAAATCCTTGAAAATGTATCTGCTGGCCTACCGCGACCTCGGAATCTTTTACGAAAATGCGGTGAACCGAATGTTGCGCGATTTTGTAGCGGCAGTGCGTCCCGCGTGGTTTCGCGTGACCGGCGAATTCACGCCGCGAGGTGGACTGACCACCACAGTGGAAGCGAAGTGGCCTGCCCGGGGAAGAAACAAAGGTCCGCGCCGGGCATAGACTTCCTGCCAAGCGTCAGCCATAATTCCGTCCCATATGAGCGGCTGGAGCCGCTCCGCGCCAAGGAGGCTCGATGAGTTCGAACCCGAACACCCCCGTGGAAGTGACGAATGTGACCGAAGCAGGACTGCCGCGTTGGGTGACGCTGCTATTCGTTGTGGCTTTTGCTTTGGTGGGTTACCTGCTGTATGCGGGTTACTCGGCACGCCAGAATTTCCACAAAGGCTTGGACGACGCGGATAGGAAGTTTCAAGCGCTCGCGGCTGAGGTTGACAAGACGAATTCTCGCGTAGCAGATCTGAAAGGGCAACTCGACGTAACCTCACAAAAACTGGGATTGACACAGGATGAGTTGGCGCGTGCGCGCAGCTTGGCGCAATCCATCAAGAAGGATCAGCTAAAAAGCGACGCGCAGCTTAAAGAACAAATCGGCGAGGTTCAGGCCGACACTACAACGAAGTTCGGCCAGGTGGCCACCGAACTCAACGGAACCAAGAGCGATGTGGCTGCCACCAAGGCCGACCTCGAAACCACGAAAACCAAGTTACAGAGCACCATTGGCGACTTGGGTGTGCAGAGCGGCCTGATCGCCCGAAATCATGACGAAGTAGAAGAACTCAAACGCATGGGAGAGCGCGACATTTTTGAATTCACACTCGCCAAATCTTCGAAGGGCCCCGATCGCGTGGGTCCCATTCAGGTGGAGCTACGCAAAACAGATACCAAGCATTTCAGATACACGTTGAATGTTGTCGCGGACGACAAAACCATCGAAAAGAAAGATAAAACCGTAGGCGAACCTATTCAGTTTTATGTCCGAGGGGCTCGCGCGCCCTACGAGATCGTCGTGTTCGATCTCACCAAGGATACTGTGAAGGGATATTTGAGCACGCCCAAGTCGGCGCGTGCGGCTCCGCCAAGCGCGCCAGCCGGGGCGCCGTCCAGCGCGCCTTCGAGTACGCCGCCGGGGAATTAGAACCAAGAATGGACGAGTTACTTCGCTCGGCTTCGTTTCGGAAAATCGCAAACTTTCAGGGGGTGAGCGCGTGAACGCGGAACGATCGAGCGTTGCTGTGTGGCAGCGTACGCATTTCTGGCGGATCGCTGACTATCAATGTTGTCGCGTGCTAGCTGCCGCTCTTCTCATCTGTCTTTTTGCCGGCAACTCTCTATTCGCCCAGAGTCCCGCAATTTCCGACCGCCTGCCGCAGAGCACACTCTTTTACGTGCAATGGCGCGGCAAGTCGTTCCTGGGCGACGCGGATAAAAAAAATCACGTCTTGCAGCTTCTGGAAGATCCGGACTTCGAGGCTCTGCGTCAGGCGCTCGCGAAAAATCTTTTGCAACGCCAGCAGAAGGATGGGTCCGCGGCGCCAGTGGTGCAACTATCCGATCTAATTTCTTTACTCGACAATCCCGCAGCGGCCGGTTTAATCGCGAGCCCAGCCGGTTCCAAGAGCGTTTCGCCGGGCGACATATCTCGTCTGGGCAGTTTGTTCCTGGTCTATGACGTTACCGGCAAAATCGATTTGGTCCAGAAGCTGAAGGCAGCCGCACAGGCTAGCAGCAAAGAGAAACCTCAGATTACAACTTATAACTTCGGCTCGACGTCCGTCGAGGTCCGAGTCGAAGGTGCGGACGCAAATACCTCGTACAGCGCTCAAGCCGCAAATTATCTTCTCTTCGCCAGTCAGAAAGAAGTGATTGAGGATCTCGTAACGCGCTTCAGCAGCGCAAATAAGCCGGCGACTTCGGTGACGCAACTTCCGGAATACCAGTCCATTCGTCCTTACGTTGGCGCCGACGCTGCCATTGAATATTTTGCTCGAGTTCCAGATCTGGAAAAATGGGTTCCCTCCAATTCGAACGCTCAACAAGCAGCTAAATTTATCCGGAATCTTCATTTGGATAAAATTCACGCGGCCGGCGGGGGTATAAGTTTTTCCGGCGCAGCGCTTCGCGCACATGGCGCGATTCTTGGAGATACTTCGGCAGGTAGCCTTTTCGATTTTGCCGGTACGAGCTCGGCGAAATTCGAAATGCAGCAGATTGTGAGCCCTGGCTCGTATTTCAGCATCTCGCGGTTTAACTTTGCATCCTTTTACCAAACATTGCGCGATGCCGCATTCGGAATCGCAACTCCTCAGCAGGCGGCAGGCTTGGGCGCAGCCGAAGGCATGGCGCAGGGTTATCTGGGAATGTCCATAGCGGACGCGTTCCAACTCTTCACCGGCGAGGTCGCCTCTCAAGGTTCGTTCACGCCGGAGGGAGAGTCGCAGCAGATGTTTGCGCTCACAATTCAGAAGCCTCAGGATGTGCTCAAAATCGTGCGGCTTGGTCTTTCTAAAATGATTACTGCGGAGGATACTTCGGGCGGCACAACTTACCTGGATTTGTCATACCCCACTCACGATGCAGCCACTGGACAGGACCGTCGCAGCCTTTATTATGTCGCTGTAACGCCGCAATTTATTTTCGTGGCTCCCCGCAAGGCGATGGTACGCGACGCCGTGGCGCGAATCAGTGGAACGGCTGCTGCGGCTTCGGAAGCATCGGTTTTGTCAAACCCTGATTTCGTTCGTTTGCGATCGCTTATGCCCGAGAAACTTTCCGGGATCGGCGGTGCGGACATGACTCAGATACCCTGGGATAAAGTAATTGCTCGCTACGTTCAGCAAATGGCGCAAACGGAAAAACAATCGAATCCGAAGAATCCTCCCTCGACTGAATGGCTGCAGTCAATCAAGCCAGGCATGTTTAATCGTCATCTGCACGTGATCGCCAACGGTTGGTGGAAAGATTCCAACGGCATCTACTTTGACTATTACGTCCAGTGAGCGGAATTCAGCGCCTTTTGGCTTTCCTATAATTCCGGCGGTTTCCGCGGTTTGCTATCTACTTTCGCTCGCGCAATTGGAGATCGCATGAGACGGCAGTACGCAATCCTTTTGACGTTCATCTGTACCTTAGCCCTTAGCTTCAGCCTTGAGCCTGCGCTGCGCGGGCAATCGCCGGAGGCTGCTGCCCAAGAAAATACAGCGCCTGCTCGATTTGCTTACAGCGGTAGCGCCGCGCAAGCCCCGGCAACTTTTATCTCCAACCTTTTGTTTCTGCCCGTCCGCATCGATTTGGGCAAGCCTTCTCTTTTCGAGCTGGATTCATCGGCAGCCGCAACATCGGTCGATCCTAGCCGCGTAACGGACCCGGCGCTCCCTATCGACGCATCGAAGTCAAATATACAAAATTGCATCCTGAATCTTCCGGGCGTGGAATTACCCATGAGCAGTCTTGCGGTCGCGGCGAGAAAGGACTTCGGGGCTCAGATGGGTGTGCCGTACCAGGGCACCTTGGGAGCGGACTTTTTCGCCCGCCTCGTGGTCGTGGTTGATTATTCGAGACAGACAATCCAACTCTACGATCCCGCCACTTATACCTATTCCGGAGCAGCTAAGGGTTTTCAAGGAACTTTCGCCGGAACAATCCCGATCGTTAAAGCCAAAGTTTCCATCCCCGGGCAAAAGACCCTCGAAGCCGATTTCGTTGTAAACACGGCTCTCGATTTCCCGATCGTGTTCTCCAGGACCTTTACCGATGACCATCACATTTCGTCGGCTCATTTCAAAACGATTTCTGCGTCCTACCCTTCGATAGATGGGGGCGCAAAGATCTTGCTGGGACGACTAAAAACGATTCAGCTCGGCGGTTATACCATCGAAGATCCGGTCGCCGCGTTTTCTCAGTCCAATCTGCCTTCCGGCCAAAACAAAAACATCGCCGGCACAATCGGCGCCGGTTTTTTGAAGCGCTTTCTGGTGATTTTTGACTTTCCTCATCAGCGAATAATTCTGGAACCAAACTTGCAGTTCAACAAGTTTGCCGAAGAAGATATGAGCGGGCTTTCGATTATCGCAAAAGGACCTGGCCTCAGGACTTTCGAAATTGTTAGGGTTCAGCCGGGAACGCCTGGGGCGGCAGGCGGCATCCACGAGGGAGACGTCATTGCTGGAATCGACGAAGAACCCGCCGCGGACATCACGCTCACTTCTATCCGGGAACTCTTTCGTCAAGTCGGCCACAAGTACAAGCTGTTAATCGAACGAAACGGGAAGACTCAGGAAGTGGTAATTCAGATGAAACGCCTTATTTAACCTTCGTTCTTAGCGATTAGTACTCGAAAAGACTTTCTAATGAAATTTCCGCATGGTCTGGGCCATGTCGTGGAGGCGGGCATCTACTCTGGCGAAAACACTCCCCAGCCCGAATTTTCCGTTGGAATTGTGCTTGCCGGCGCCCACGCCGGTAAGTATTTCAATTCCCTGCTCCACGGTGCCAACCGGATAAATATGAAACTGCCCTTGGGCCACGGCTTCGATCACTTCATCCCGCAGCATCAGGTCGTCCACATTTTCCGCGGGAATCAGCACGCCCTGCTTTCCCGTTAGGCCTTTCAATTTGCACACGTCGTAGAAGCCTTCGATTTTCTGATTTACGCCGCCAATGGGCTGAATGTCGCCGTGCTGGTTCACCGACCCCGTCACGGCGAGCTCTTGCCTGATCGGAAGCTCCGATAGCGCGGACAGCAATGCATACACTTCGGCCGAACTCGCGCTATCGCCATCCACGCCTGAGTAACTCTGTTCGAAACAAAGGCTCGCGGAAAGCGAGAGAGGTTTGTCTTGAGCGAACGTACGGCGCAAGTACCCGGAAATAATCTGCACGCCCTTATCGTGAAAACGCCCGCTCAAATTAGACTCGCGCTCGATATTGATAATTCCAGTTTTGCCCAGCGATGCCGAAGCCGTGATGCGCACTGGTTTGCCAAACGGATACCCGCCGATTTCGAGCACGCTTAGACCATTCACTTGGCCCACGCGAGTGCCAGTGGTATCGATGAACAACAGATTCTGGTCGATCATCTCGCGAATCTTCGTCTCGGTAAGGTTGTGGCGTTCTACTTTCGCATCCAGTGCCTTGCGAACGTGTTCCGCAGTCACCACTTCCTGCCTTAAGTTCCGCGCCGCATAGCAAGCCTCGCGTGCCAGATCGGCAAGATCGAAAAAGCGCGCGGTGATTTTGCCTCGCCGGCCCGCCAGCCGCACTCCATGCTCCAGAATCGCGGCGAACGCGGTGCGATCGAACGGACAAAGACTTTCGTCATTGCAAATCTTGCGCAACCGCCCCGCATACTCACGGATGATTTCGTCGCTCCAATTCATTTCCTCATCAAATTCCACCCGGACTTTGAAAATCTTGCGGAAGTCTTCTTCAAAATCGTAGAGCATCTCGTACATATCGCGATCGCCGATCAAAATGATCTTTACGTGCGTATCAATCGGCTCCGGCTTCAGCGCCGCCGTGCTGAACGGAAAAAACACGTCCACCGGCTGAATTTCGAGCTTCCCGTGATTCAGGGTCCGCTTCAGGGTGCGCCACACGCCCGTCTCCGTCAGCGCATCGAGGGCATACATCACCAGATAGCCGCCGTCGGCGCGCAGCAGCGAACCGCCCCGCAAGTCCATAAAATCGGAGCTCCATCCTCCGCGAGCGTCGTAGCTGCGATGAATCGTGCCAAATAAATTTGCGTACGTCGGGATGGTTTCGAAGATCACCGGACATTTCTCGCGCTCTCCGTGGGCCAGAATCACGTTAACCCCATAGACGCGAAACGGGTCGCGGTCCGTGCGTTCCGCGCGCGGCCCTCCTGCGCCGCCCTCCGATGGCGGCTGATCTTCTTCGCCTTCGCGCTCCTTGAAAGGCTCCAGATTGTCGAGAATGTGATGCCGCACTTCTTCCAGATATTCCGAGATTTGCGTGGTGGGATATTTTTCCTTGAGCTCCTCGATCACGCCGTCCACCAATACCGAAGCGGCTTCCTGCTCCAGGTAACTCATTTCGCTGGCTAGCTCGCGCGAAAGAGAAAGAGTCTTGCGATAAACAACGGTAAACTCTTGCCGGAACTGGTCATACTTGCGCTCCAACTCTTCCGCTGCGGCGCTTTCCAGTTTTCCGTCTTGCACGAGTTTGGGAATTTCCTCGATCGGAACCATCGCGCCTTCGAGCACCGGAAAAATTTCCGGCAGCGCCACGGCGCCCACTTGCATGCGTCCCAGCGCGAATTGCTCGCGCGCGATGCGCCGCGTGAAATCGTCCATCAATTCCTTTTCACGCAGGGTGAACCGTTCCACGATCCGTGTCTTTTGGCGCTGGAAAGGCTCGCCTTCGAACACCTGCGGAATGCGCCTGCGCAGAAAATCGATTCCGGTCTCTACTTCCTTCTTGAACGCGTTTGCTTGACCGCGCGTCAAGGTCAGCAGGCGCGGCCGGTCGCTGTTCTTGAAATTGTTGACGTAACAGCGGTCCGGGGCGATCTCGCTCTGCGGATGCATGTCTTCGATCATCCGCACAATCATTCCGCCACGGCTTGTTCCGGAGAGGCCGCAGACGAACAGATTGTAGCCCGGCGCCGTCAGCTCCACGCCCATGCGCAGCGCACGCAGCGCTCGATCTTGCCCCGAATCGCCGGTGGACGGCTCCACCTCGGCCGTCGTTTCAAAGGGGATTCGCGCCGGGTCGCAGTGCCATCGCAGTTTTTCCGGCGGCAAGCTCGCGTGTTTTGAAATGGAATTTTTCTTCATCCTGCTTCCAAAGGCCGCTACTCTAGCACGCCGCCCAATTTGTGCCCACCCGCTTTGGACTTTGTGTTTCTAGCAGACGCACCCGGCGCGTAGAGATCCAGCATACTTGCTCCCGCCGCCACCACAATCGGCCCCAGTACGACGCCGAGCATTCCGAAGACGCTGATTCCGCCCAGCACGCTGATAAACACCACCAGGCCACCCATCTCCGCGCGGCCGCTAATCATCCACGGCCGAATGATGTTGTCCACTAGCCCCACGATCACGCTGCAGAAAATCATCAGAGCGATTCCCATCCCGATGTGGCCGTCCACCATCAGGCTGACTGCCGCAGGTACCCAAATCAACGCCGAGCCTACCAGCGGAATCAGCGAGAAGAACCCCATCATGACGCCCCAGAAAATCGGCGCTCGTATCCCGGTCAATCCAAACGCCAACCCGCCCAAAACGCCGTGCGCTACCGCAGCAACCAGGCTGGAAGTCACACTCGCAAAAATTAATTCGCGCGTTTCGTCGATCATTTTGTCACGATGCGATTTCTCGAACGGAAGCACTTCACGCAACCGAGCTACGATCGAATCACCATCGCGAAAAAGGTAAAACATCGCAAGAATCATAACGGCGAGGTGAAACAAGAACACCGCGGTATTGCGCAGGACCGCGCCGAGCCGTGAACCCAGATAACCTGCGCCCGCATCGGCGTACCGATGTATTACCGTGGTCAAATTGCCGGGGTTCGCATCGGGAAAGCGGGCTTGAATGCGGAGCCACAGATCATTCACCCAGGAAAAGTGGCCACTCTGAATTTGCTGTTGAACTTCCTGAACCGCTTCCACACCTTGATGAATAAAGGCGCCGGTCACCAGCAGCGCCGGCACAATCAATATCAATATCACTCCAACGGTGCTCGCGGTCGCAGCGAGGGCGGGATTCCATTTCCGGGCCAGCCGCGCGTAAACAGGGTACGAGACCACTACGAGAACCACCGCCCAGGCAAGCGGAGCAAGAAACGGCTCGAAGACAAGGAAAACCAAATAAGCCAGCACTACGAGGATGCCGTAGAACAAGGCCGTGCCCAGACGCTTTTGCGCGGTCAATTCGACTGTCAATTAGACCCTCTTTCGATAGCCGTCCAAGAGACTGATAGTGTCATTCGGCGGGTTTGTCAACTGCGGGATGGTATATAATTCGCTCAGCGTCAAGCGGTTCGCCATGCCCGATCCTCTCTGTCAGCACAAACGCACGCAACTCATTGCCAAGGACGACGATGCCCAGTACGTCGAATGCCTCGACTGCGGCGAAATCTTTGAAGTCGGCGAACTAAACGACGGCACCGGCTCGAGCGAATCCCTCTCCGACGCCTGAACTGCATCGTTCTATTGGCTACTCAGACTAAAACACGGCTTCCTGGGCACGCCTCCCGGGGAGTAGAATGCGCGCAACGTGTCTATTCTTTCCGATGCAGGAGGTTCCATGCCAAAATCCCTTCGCGTTTTATCGATCCTGCTGCTGGCAGGGTGCTCGGCGTCTGCGCAAGACGCGCAAAAACCCGCCCCGGCCGAATTCAAAATACCACCAGAAGCTTCGAAACTAGCAAACCCCGTTAAGCCTACGCCGGCATCGCTCGCACAGGGAAAGAAGGTTTATGACCTTGACTGCGCCGTGTGTCACGGGCAGGACGGCGACGGCAAAGGGGACTTGGCGGCGGACATGAAATCGAAAATGGCGGATTACCGGGATCCATCCGCGCTGAAGGACTTCACGGACGGCGACCTTTTTTACATCATCAAGAACGGAAAAGGCGAAATGCCATCGGAAGGCGACCGCGCCAAACCGGATTCAATCTGGAACTTGGTGAACTATATCCACTCGCTGGCCAAGAAAGACTCTTCTCCCAAGATAAAACCGTAGTCCCCTGAGGCTGATCTAACCCGCAAATTTTCATTCGGAACATTTTTTGCGAATCAAGTCGTGCGGAGCGCTGAACTCCGAGTTAACGAATCCCGAGCTTCTCGATTATGCGATTCACATCTGAAGCGGATACATCATAAAGCGAGTGCTCGTCTTCTTGCTCCAGGCGCCCGCGAAGATATTCAGCGGCAATGTAGCTTGCTTCGCGATCGGAAAGATTTCGTCCTGCGCGAGCGCGAAATTCCACGAAGCCCGTGTGCGCTAATCCCAGCACCACTCCTTTACCATCCACNNCCGATGAAATCGCTCATCGCTCCGGCATTCGGAATAGTGGGATAAGAAGTTTTGGCCATGTCAGCTTGCACGCCCGTGCTACGAGATAGCTTCCCGGATCAAAAATAACCGGGCGTCACTTTCGCGCACCTACAGCAAACGGCTGCGCCGTACCCTGATAGCTGCGAATTGCGGCGGCCACGCCCGCACCCGCTGGCACGTGGCGTCCCTGATCGAGGATAACTTTCTCGAGCGCGGCCAGGAACAGCAGAACATTCGTATTCTGGGACGAATAGCCCATTAAGCCAACTCGCCAGATTTTCCCCTTGGTCTTGCCGATGCCACCGGCGATCTCGATGTTGAATTCGTTCAAAAGCTGCTGGCGGACTTTCCCGTCTTCAAGCCCGCTGGGAATCTTCACGGCAGTCACGGTTACTAACCGGTCGGCGGGATTCGAAACAAATAGCTCAAGTTCCATAGCTTCGATCCCCGCAATCAGAGCTTGCTGATTGCGCAGGTGCCGCTCCCATCGCGCCTCAAGCCCCTCTTCCAACACGATGCGCAGTGCCTCCCGCAGGCCGTAGATAAGCGACACAGGCGGCGTGTGATGGTACGTGCGCTCCGAACCCCACATAGTCATAATGGGCGTGAAATCGAAATACCAACTCTCCACCGGCGTCTTGCGCGCGCGTATCAAATCTTCCACTCGGCTGTTAATGGTGATCGGGGCCATGCCCGGCGGCGCGCTGATAGCTTTTTGCGTGCCGCTGAAGCAAATGTCAATGCCTTCGCGATCCACGTCAAGCGGTATCCCTGCGAGCGAGGCCACCGTATCTACGATAAGCAACGCTCCGAGCTCGTCCGCGACCTTGCGATAACTCTCCAGCCGCTGCACCACTCCCGTGGAAGTTTCTCCTTGCGCGAGCCCTACAAACTTGATTTTCTTTCCTTTGCCCGCGCGACGAACGTCTTCCGGATCAACCGTGCGTCCGAGTTCACCCTCCACTCGAATTACTTTCGCGGGACTGCGCTCCGCGATCACAGCCATGCGCTCGGAAAACATCCCATTCACGCACACAATGCACTCGTCGCCTTCTTCGAGAGGATTCAGCACCGCGGCTTCGATCCCGCCCGAACCCGAAGCGGAAACGGGATAGGTCACGCGATTCTTGGTTTGAAATACGCGCCGCAGCAGCACTTGAACGTCGT
This sequence comes from Acidobacteriota bacterium, assembly GCA_003131985.1. Taxonomy (GTDB): domain Bacteria; phylum Acidobacteriota; class Terriglobia; order Acidiferrales; family UBA7541; genus Palsa-295. The sequence goes on from PKWH01000109.1 coordinate 16,343, forward strand.
TCATCATTTCAATGAACCACGGGTCCATATGCCCGACCAGCGGCGCCGACATGGCGCGGTACACGCGTGGGTCCATGCAAGAAGGTCCCGGAGTCATCATCAAACGTGCCGGCGGAAGGAGTTCGCCAATAATTTCACTCATGATCTTGTTCCTCGCAGCATTTAAGTCACTTTGCCTTCAGGTGCCTGTTCCGCCTGGACTCGCCACAAATAACCGTAGTTTGAGACGCGGGCCGGAACAAACAGTCTCCCTAAAATGGCTCCCCTCGGTCAACCTCCATTATGGCCCCATTCTGGGACAACAGCCCCTCCCCGCTGGGTACTAGCAAGGCCATTCCGTAGCATTCGGAATTGTGTCCTCGCGTCGCCGTTAACTAATTGGAACAAGTGGGGGTTAGCAGTTTCCGCAACTCCGCGCGCGCCGAGTTGAATGGCCTATACCCGTGTGCTAAATTTCCAACTTAGCCCTAATAATCATGATCGACCAAAAATCCATTGTGCCGCCGAAGCCTAAAATCTCGCGTGTTGAGGTCTATTGGCACACGGTCACGTATAAGACGGTGGCGTTATGCGTCATCTTGATCATTGGCGCGATACTCACTTTGTCCTATTTCACCTTTCCCGATGTCTCCGTAAAACTCCTGAAGCGCCTTAACGAAGCGGTGTCGGCGCACGATGCGGGCGTTGCTACCATCAATGCGCGTCAGGCACGCTTTGTGAACCTCGATGGAAAAGTACAAGTAAAGAAAGTGAACTCCGTTGAGTGGCAAAGCGCCGACTATCAGATCACGCTCGATAAAGGCGATCTGATCCAGACCGGTCCCGAGGGTGTCGCGCGCATGGCGTTTGCCGACGGAACCACCTACACGGTGAAAGGCGACACGCTGGTAACCGTGGAGGAAAACATCGTCGAGCAGGACCACGCTTCGCAAGTCGCCGTGCACATCAGCTCAGGCCAAGTGGATCTCGCTACGGGAGCATGGGAAGTTCCGGGCTCCAAGGCGGAAGTTTCCTTTGAAAACGCAGTCGCGTCTTTACGCGCGAACAGCCGCGCCGCCGTGAGCAGTGACCCCACAACCAAACAACAACAAATCACCATCGCTTCCGGAAGTGCGGAACTGGATCGTGGCAGCGAGCACTTGGATATCGGCCAGTTTCAACGGGCCACGTTTGCAACCGGCGGGCCAATCACCCGAACAGACGTACTGGCCCCGCCTCAATTGGACGGGCCGCTGAACCTTCAGGCCATCACGGTCGCGGATCCAAAACATGATCCCGTCCATTTCTCGTGGAAGCCCGTGGCTACGGCGAAGTCCTACGAGTTCCAGGCCAGCACGAACGCTATGTTCAGCAAAGTTGTAATGGATAAAAAAACAAATTCAGAAGGTGTAGACATCGTGGGTCTCGATCCTGGCGATTATTACTGGAGGGTGCGCGCCATCGACGCGGAAAATGCCGTGAGCGATCAGAGCGATCCCTATAAATTCACTCTGGTCATACAGGGTAAAGAGCAGGATATGCTGCTCGAAGTAAACAATACTGTGTTGCAAGGCAACGTCGTCGAGATCATCGGGCGCACGGAACCAGGCGCGGCGCTGATTATCAACGGCGAGCCGGTCGCCAGCATTCAACCGGACGGGCAGTTCCGCCATTTTCTGCCGGCGATGCTAAAGGGCAGCCACGAGGTCATTATCACGGGGCAAAATCGCCGAGGCGGAACGGCAACCAAGCGCGTGCAGGTCGTAATCCCGTAATATAGCTCTTGCACTCGCGGTTTCGGAAGGCCGCCAACATCGCCGCCGCTGCGGCACATGAGTAGAAGGCGAGGGGGAAGCAAGACGTGACGAAAAACGGCTACAACATGCGGTCGGTCTTCAGTCTCTTTTCATCCGACCTGGCCATCGACCTCGGTACCGCTAACACCCTCGTGTATGCGCGAGGAAAAGGGATTGTGGTAAACGAGCCTTCGATAGTGGCCATTAACAAAAATACTGGCGAAGTGGTCGCCGTCGGCCGCGAAGCGAAGGAAATGCTCGGCCGCACACCCGGAAATGTGGTGGCTATCAAGCCGATGAAAGACGGCGTAATCGCCGATTTCAAAGTAACTGAGAAAATGCTCACCTATTTCATTCAGAAAGCTCACAACCGCCGCGTGTTGGTGCATCCCAGAATCGTGATCGGCGTTCCCAGCGAGATTACTCCCGTGGAAAAACGCGCGGTGCAGGATTCCGCATATCGCGCGCGGGCCAGCGAAGTTTATCTCGTCGAGCAAGCGATGGCCGCAGCGATTGGAGCGGGCCTGCCCATCGAAGAGCCCTCCGGAAACATGGTGGTGGACATCGGCGGCGGCACGACCGACATCGCCGTAATTTCCATGAGCGGTATCGTTTATTCGCGCTCGGTTCGCGTTGCCGGGAACGAAATGGACGAAGCGGTGATGCATTACCTGAAGCGAAAATATAATTTATTGGTCGGCGAACGCACTGCGGAACAAATCAAAATCGAAATCGGCTCGGCCTATCCGTTGGAAAAACCTCTTACGCTGGAAGTGAAGGGACGCAACTTGATCGAAGGCGTGCCCCGCACCGTCACGATCGACGACAGCGAAATTCGCGAGGCGCTCTCCGAGTGCATCTCCACAATTTTGAATGCGATTCGCGTCGCGCTGGAGCGCACGCCCCCGGAGCTTTCGGCTGACATCAGCGATCGCGGCATCGTTCTCACCGGAGGCGGCGCGCTAATCAAGAATCTTGATAAGCGCATCCGCGAAGAAACCGGTCTTCCGGTTTCCATCGCGGACGATCCGCTCGCTTCCGTTGTCCTGGGAACTGGAAAGATGTTGAGCGACTTCCGCCTGTTGCGGCTCGTCTCGATCGATTGAGCCAATAGGTTGTTAAAACCATGATCGACACTTTTTCACGCCATCGTCCGCTGAGTCTGCTCGCAATCGTCGTTCTTGCGCAGGTGCTTCTGCTCGCGTTTCAAATCAAACGAGAAAACAACGTACGGCTGATCCGCTATTGGGCCGTGGAGTTGATGACTCCTCTCGAGCGCGCCGGAACATGGACCTTTTCAAATGTCGGCGGAGTTTGGAGCGGTTACGTAGGCCTGCGCAATACGCGCGCCGAAAATGAACGTCTGCACGGCGAATTGGACAAGCTTCGCCTCAGGAACCGCGAACTTGAAAGCCGCTCTGCTGAAGCCCAACGTCTCTCCACACTGTTGAATTTTCACGACGCGCATCCGGAAGCGCCGATGCTCGCCGCGCAAGTGATAGGCGCCAGCGCCGATCCCACATCTCACACACTCTTCATCAATCGTGGCGAACGCGATCGTCTGCGGCGCAACATGGGGGTAATTACACCCGATGGCGTAGTAGGAAAAATCGTCGAGGTTTTTCCTTCCACTGCGCAAGTCCTCCTCATCAATGATAAGGACAGCGGCGTGGGCGCTCTTTTCGCCGTTTCGCGCACGCATGGCGTCGTCAGAGGCAGCGGCGATCCCGAGCCGCACATGGAATACGTAATCAACGAAGAGAAGGTTCAGTCCGGAGATGTGATCGTCACTTCCGGCGAAGACCGCATTTTCCCCAAGGACTTGCTGGTTGGTACCGTCGAAGCCACAAAGCCGGGAAACCCGTTTCAAATCATCTCCGTGCAGCCTGCCGCACGGCTGGACCGCCTGGAAGATGTAATCGTGCTGCTCTCACTACAAGAACTCGCCCCGAAAAAGTCGGACGAGAGTTCCGAAGCGGCTGGTGCAGCTCGTGATGGGGCGCAACCGCCGCAATCATCCGCTCTTGCGCCAAAAACCGCTGGAATTGTCACCGATCCGAATAAATTTAAACCGCCTGCGGCTCACGTTCAGTCAGCCACTCCGACGAACGAGACTCCAAAGGCAAAGCCGGCGGTCCCTCAACAATAAAATGGCATACATGATGAATATCGGAGCGCACTCGGAACCGAACATCGAGGTGCACAAGTTTTACGGCGGCACCGTTCTGGGGACCTGCTTGCTCGCGCTCGTGTTTCAAACTTTCCTGCACAAGTATGGACGCTGGTCCGAACTCATAGATCTTCCGCTGCTGGTAACCATTTATTTCGGAGTCAGCCGGCGCAATCCTGTGTCGGGACTATTTCTCGGAGCAGGAATCGGCATTTTGCAGGATGCCCTCAGCCACGACAATCCGATCGGTATGTATGGCATCGCCAAAACCATCGTCGGCTATCTGGCGTCGTCGGTCGGCGCAAGAATTGATACCGAGCATCCGCTAAGCCGCTTCGGTCTCATCTTTCTATTCTTTCACTTCCACCAGGCAATTCTGGCGCTTACCCAGCGCGTTCTGCTGAACCATTCCGCGCCCTTGTTCACTTTCCATCTGTTTATAGATTCCCTGGTGACCGCGGCATTCGGCGTGATTCTTTTCGCACTTCTCGATCGCCTCCGCAAATCGTCTTAACTCTCCTGCGCAAGAACCAGCTTTTTAGACAGCCCCCGGGCACGCATCAATTTTTCAACGGGGTTGTATTCCCGGCCCTGCGTTCGGCGTTTGGCCTGCGGCGCTAAACACCACAACGTAGTCAAACACGGATGCTCGTCCGCCCACGCTGCGGTATTCGTCCCATTTTGCCGGAACGTTCGCACAATCCAGGCAGACCACCGCGCAGGGCGCAGGGTGCCGCTCTCGTTCCGCGTACCGGCTCGTCAGGTTGTTCACACCGCTGTACCAGACGCTGCGTGTTAGCCCATCGGCATGAGTCATCGCCATCAGCGGATATACGAAGAACGACCGAGCATCGTGGCCCGCATCCGACGGAGCGACGTACGAATCGAAAGCGATGTTCGCGCAATCCAGTTTGTTCACCGCGTCAGCCGCGGCAATAAAGGTCGGAGCCAGAGTTTCATGCGTATCGGTAAAATACAGGACGGATCGCGGTTGATAAACATCATCTCCGTGGCTCCAGCGCACCAACGAGCGATGATGATTGGTCAGCGCAAAAGGCAGCGCAAAGATAAGCAACAGAACTCCGATTGCCGTTCCAACCCACCGTGGAAACCGTTGATCGAGGATCAGTCCGACCAAGGCTGCGCCGAGCACGAACAACGGTAATTCGTGACGGCTGGACCAAAGCTGCCACTGTACCAGCGCGGAAAAAAGAAAGAACGCCCCGATCAGGCCCAGCGCAAACCACAGTTCGCTGCGTCTCGTTACTCCCTCGCGTTTCCAGGAGGCAAGGCCTATCGCGATCATCAAGAGGAAGAAATGCAGCGGATTGCTCGCACTGATTTCGCTTAGCGACGTATGATTGACGCGAAAAGGGCCCCCTTTCAGCCAGATCATCTCCGGATCGTCCGGATCGGCTCCGATTTTCCGGATGCTCCAACGGAATGCCTGTTCGATTCGCAAATTGATGCGCTGGCTGGGCGTGCCCAACTGCAGAGAGGCATTCCGCAGCACGTTGGCCAACGTCCCCTTCAAGTTAATTTGATCCACGGTTTGGTGTACTCGCGTCCCACCGTCAGGCAATGGCACACCGAGCGGGGAACCCGTCAGCTCGTAACAGCGAACATATTGAGGAACGTTAACAGCGATAACCAGCAAAAGGAGTGGCGCGGCGCGTTTTAGATATTTGATCCGCGCGGAAGCAGAGCCCATCCACCAACATGCCAGGACCAGGAAAGGCAGATAGGCATAGGCAGTTCCCTTCGTAAAAATCGCCAGTCCCGCCGAGAGGCCGGCGCAAACCAGATTGAACCAACTGGGATCTTCATTCCAACTCATCAAAAAAGCGACGGTCGCAGTCATCCAAAAAGCCAGCACGTATGTATTCATGGGGCCCGAGGCCTCAAGAACGCCTTCGGGTATCGTCACGCAGACCACTGCGGCGAGAGCTTGGCCGCGCGGACTGGCACCCAATGATTTCGAGATCAGGGAGACGCCGACCAAACATCCGGTCATGCTGAAAAACTGGACCATGTTGACAAACCGGTCGCTCCCCCAGAGCAAGTACGTGTGCATCATTGCGTACTCAGCCCACGGTCCCCAAATCAGTTGGACGTAATCCGGCGTTGGGTAAAATCTCACGCTGTGATTGCTCATCCACATGACCATGCGGGGCAGATGATAGTCCATCGCGTCCCACATGCTCGGAGGCGCAACCACGGCGGTGACGCCGATCAGCAGCGCGATCACTCCGCTGCCGGCCAACAACCATTTCGCTGCAACATCCAAAGGCTCGGCCGAAGATTCTGCCGGGTGTTCGGTTCGCGAAATGCGGGATGTGCGGAATTTCAGAAAGAGGAATTCGCCAACGCAGATGGCCAGCCAGGATATCGCCACAGCCGCGCGGGTCAGAAACTGCCCCGCGCTTAAGGCTTCGGTGATTACCGCGACGGAAGCGCCACAGAATACGGCTGCCCCAAGGATTGCCCTCCGCCAGTCCACACTTTCTTTGCGGAGGATACGGCAGAAGAGCAGGAATGCCGTAACCGGCAGAACCAGAAACATGAATTCTCCAATAGTTCACTGCTCTAGGTAAGAGGCGAAGTATAGAGGTGTTCCCGCACACCGAAAATTACGGTGTGACGGTCAGCTTTTGCGACTCTTGTGCGCGCCCTACCGTGGACGCCGTTACCGTAATTCCCAAGTTGGCGTCTGGTTTTCTCAACTCCAAATTCCTTATCGTTTCTTGTGTTTCCCCGCCGGCAATTTGCACGTAGGGTGGCAGCGAGTTCAAATTTCCAGCAGGGGTCACCTCAAGCTTCACCCACGTCCCCGAGGGCGGCGCCGGAGCGTCCAGCGTGATCGTCAAGTCCACGTTATCGTGCCCCTTCACGATGCTGATGCTCGTCCCATTCTTAGTAAACTCAACCTGATTCACCGGAATCCGCGAGTACACATTCACTACATTTCGCTCTGTGTATTCCCGGTCTCCCGCAGGCTCGCCAGAGCAGTGAAACAAAAGTTTAGTCGTGACAATTTGAGTTCCGGTCTGCTTCGCCACGTGCTCGTCGTCCCAGAATAAATAAATGCCGCTCTGAACCACGGGAATTTCCTGGAGCATCCTCGTCTGCGCATTTGTATCCGGCTTGTGTTCTCCCGATCCGTCGTTCCAATCGATTGTCGCTGCAAAATGATCGGCGTAAGAACAAGGATTAATCAGATGGCCTATAGGAGCGTGCGATTGCGCTTGCCGGTAGGAAATCCCAGCCTCGTAAGCGGTAACCGTTAGAAACATATACTTCGCCTCCGCGCGCGCCGGCCGCAGGGAGGTCTCGCCGAAGCCCAAGGCCAGCAACGTCATCAGTACCGCGCTGATTCGCAACCCATTCCGACTCATAACTCTCACTCTTTGAAAAAGTTTGGACGACGGCAGAAATACTAGCAACTGACATGCCGGGAGTAAACAAAGTTCGCCACCAGCCCTTTCGTTCAGGTAACGGACTAGACATGCGCGCCTTGCGGCTACTCGCCGTAAAGTGCTAATTTGAATACTACTTCGAGATTTGTTCGCAACTCGAGTCAGACGGGCATCGGGTTCTAGTACGGCCTGCCGCAGGAGTGCAATTGCCATCATGGAGCGTTAACGACCAAAAAATCCCCCAGGGTCGGCTGGCGCTGGTCTCCTATGTCTTCGTCGCTATAGTCGCGCTTCTGATGGTCGGTTTTTGGAAGCTGCAAGTCGTGCAGTCAGGCCACTTCGTCGATCTCGCCGAGCGCAATCGCGTTCGATCTATACCGATTATCGCGCCGCGCGGACCCATGCTTGACCGCGAAGGCCGCGTGCTCGTCGATAGCTACCCTTCGTTCAGCATCCTGCTCATGCGCGATGACCTGAAATCGCTGGAGAAAAGTCTTCCCCAAATCGAAGACGGCCTTGGAATCGATCCTGCCGACTTGCGGCAACAACTTGAAGCAGCCAAAGCCGAGCCGAAATTCCTTCCGGTCATAATCAAGCCTGCCGCAAGCCAGGCGGACATTGCCTTCGTCGACTCGCATCGCGCCGACATCCCCGTGCTCGAACTCATGATGGTTCAGCGGCGCAGGTATCCGCACAATTCCATGCTCGCCAGCGCAATTGGTTACGTCGGCGAAGTGTCCGTGCAGGACATGGATGACAGCGAAGGACAATATCGTCCAGGAGACCTCGTCGGAAAAGCAGGGCTAGAGAAGGAATACAACGATCAACTGGAAGGCACCGACGGAATGAAGCGTGTCGTCGTCAACAGCGTGGGCAAAGTCATGCGCACCCTCGACAACGTGGAAGCCGTTCCCGGCAAACCGGTTCAGCTTACTATCGACTACGATCTGCAGGCTATCGCCGAAGCGGACATGGTGGGCAAGCAGGGTGCCGTGGTAGCCATGGATGCGCGCACCGGCGAAATCCTCGCTATGGTTAGCCGCCCAACTTTTGATCCTAATGATTTTGCTGTCAGAGTCCCCAAGGAAGAATGGCAGTCGCTCAACACCGATAAAAAAACGCCGCTTCTAAATCGCGCCATCCAGGCGCAACTGGCTCCCGGCTCCGTGTTTAAGATCGTCATGGCCACGGCCATGCTTGAATCCAAACAAATTTCCGAAAACTTCACTGCTTATTGCCCGGGATATGCGGTTTTCTACGGGCGCACATTTCACTGCTGGAAACCGCAGGGGCATGGCGTGGTGGGCCTCCACGCGGCCATCGTTGATTCCTGCGACGTTTTTTTCTACAACGTTGGAAAGCTGCTCGGAATTGACACTATCTCCCATTACGCCTCGGGCCTCGGTTTCGGCAAACGCACCGGAATTGACTTGCCGGGCGAAGAACCCGGACTCATGCCTTCCGAAGAGTGGGTCGAACGCGTCTATCACCACAAATGGTACGCGGGCGAGACGATTTCTGTGGCCGTGGGCCAGGGCGCTGTAACGGTCACGCCCATTCAATTAGCCCGCATGGCTGCTGCCGTCGCCAGTGGCGGCACTTTGGTGCAGCCTCACCTGCTGAAAAATTTTGTGAACTCGAAAGTCGATCATTTCCCGATCTCCGACAATACTGTCGAGCAGGTCACCCAGGGACTCTACGGCGTCGTCAACGAAGGCGGCGGCACCGGATATCATCTCCGTCTGCAAAACATCGATTTGTGCGGGAAGTCCGGCACGGCTCAATTGATGAGCTACGACGCCGCAAAACGCCTCGGCACTAAGACAATGGATGGTTGGTTTGTCGGCTTCGCCCCACGTCGCAATCCGGAAATTGTCATCGCCGCAATCGTCCAAGACACCATGGAGCACGGCGGTGAAGCTGCCGGGCCGGTTGTGCGCGACATCGTGAAAGCCTACTTCGATAAAAAGAACGCTCGCACGCAACAGCAAGCTACAACCAATTCGCCCGCGCAACCGGGTTCTACACAACCTCTCGTTGCGACTGTTGGAGCAAAGCGTCCATGAAAGATCGTCCGCGCACTCAAGATTTCGATTGGGTTTTGCTCGCCATTGTAGCCGCCATCACCACTCTCGGTGTGCTGGAGATTTATTCTTCCACGCATGCCAGCGCCATGGCCGGAATGCAATGGAAGCAACTTATGTGGCTCGGCGTAGGTGTCGCCGCCATGTTCATTATTTCGCGCATTGATTACCACACCCTGATGGACCAGGCCCCCGTGCTTTATATGTTCGGCTTGGCTACTCTGCTGGTTGTTCTAGTAATCGGTCATTCCCGCTTCGGAGCAAAGCGCTGGGTCTCCCTGGGCAGTGGCCCCAATTTCCAAGTGTCAGAGTTGATGAAGTTGATTATAATCATTGTGCTGGCTCGGTTCTTTAGCGAGGTTCGCACCGACCGGCTAACGCTTACGGATTTGGTGAAAGTTGCCGCGCTCACCTTTATCCCCGTCGGCCTAATTTTGATGCAGCCGGATTTGGGAACAGCGATGGTGCTTGTTCCCGTCGCCATTGTCGGCGCATTTCTTGCAGGCATTGAATGGAAGCATATGGCAGTTGGGTTGGTGCTGGTAGCGCTTTTGATTCCAGTCGGCTGGAACATGCGGCACCATTTGAAGCCTTACCAACAGCAGCGCATTGAGACATTCCTCCACCCGGAGGAGAACCCGCGCAGCGCCGGCTATCAGGTTCTGCAGTCTGAGATTGCCGTGGGCTCGGGCGGATTTTGGGGCAAAGGTTTCGGCAAAGGCAGCCAGAACCAGCTGGGCTTCGTGCCCGTGCGATATTCTGATTTTATTCTGGCCGCGCTTGCCGAGGAACAGGGTTTCATCGGCGTTTGCGTCGTTTTGCTGTTGTATCTTGGCTTGATTCTGCGGCTGGTGGACAACGCGCAGAAAGCGAAAGATCGTGCCGGGATGTACATCGTGATGGGAGTGACCGCCATCGTCGGCTTTCATGTTCTGGTCAACGCTTCAATGGTGATAGGCTACATGCCGGTTACCGGAATTCCCTTGCCGCTGATGAGCTACGGCGGGTCGGCGACGGCATTTGTCTTTTTGGCTTTGGGTCTGGTGATGAACGTTCGCATGCGCCGTTTCGTCAACTGAACCCGCAACTACATGGCACGAAGAATTAAATGCATCAGCACTTCAGTACCCCGAGCCACAGGCCGGGAATTCAATTTTAAGATCAGGTAAGCATCGGTGAGGAAAGCAATCGCACATTCTGACAAGTCTTTCCTGAGCGGCACGTCGTGGCTAGTTCAAGGATTTCCCTTGCCCCACGCCGGCCGAGCGCGCGCATGTGTGTGCGCCGCCGCCCTCCGATGCGCCATAGGGAGTTTACATGTCGAAGGAAATGGTTATCTCGGCGAACCCGCACGAGACGCGGGTAGCCATTCTGGAAGAAGGCCAGCTTTGTGAGTACTACGTTGAACGTGAAAAAGAATTTGCGTTAGTCGGAAGCATCTACAAAGGCAAAGTCACGCGCGTGCTGCCGGGCATGCAGTCTGCCTTTGTGGAGATTGGCCTCGATAGCGACGCCTTCCTCTACGTCAGCGATTTCCTGGAAGACATCGAGGACTTCGACCACATCGTTACCACCGTCGAAGAGAAAACCCAAAAGATGGAGGCCCAGGGCGGCCAGGTTTTCGCCGCGCCCGGCGCCACAGTGCCGAGTCTTGAGCCTGCCGACGTCGAATCTGTCCCGTTCCTCGTCGACGATACATCGCGCTCCGAATTCGCGGCTGCGGAACCTGTCCCGCTTGCTGCCCCCGCAATTCAGCACGAACCGAGCCACGCTCCTGCGCCGAGTCGCCCGCGTTACGAAAATCGTTCGCCGGGCGGACACGGCGGCGACCGAGGTGGACGCAACTTTCGTGGTCGTGGTGGACGAAGCGGTGGCCGCAACTTTCGCCGCGATAGTGGCGGCCGAGGAGGCGAGCGCAGACCAGGCCGCGATCTCCCGTCTTCGAAATATGCTTCGTCTCGCCCTTACGAAGAAACTTCTCCCGAGCCTGCTGCGGCCGAGGGCCATGTATCAATAATTCTGCCCGGCGAATCTCTCGCAAAATATCGCGAAAAGCCTGCTGTGTCGGCGGCATCTCCCGTCGAGCCGGCGGAAAATATCGCGACCACCATTTTCGAGGCGCCTTCATCCCATTTCGCGCAGGAGTCTTCACAGCCTCAGCCGAAGGCTTACGAACCGCCCGCACAAAGTTCGCCCGCGGCATACACAGAATCACCGGATCCGAGCGCTCGCCTCGCCACACCGGCGGTCTTTCCAGCTCGCCGTCCGTCCTCATCGTCATCCGGTTTGGAGCCGCTTCCCGGCGAAAAACTCTCCAAGTGGAAGACGCATCAGCATCTTCCGATCGAACCGAAAGAAGATATCGACGCTCTGCCGGTTCCTGATGCTGTGCGCTTCGCGCCGCTCGCGCCCCTTTCGCCACTGGAACAAACGGAAACAGAGGATCGCCCTTCTCACGATTCGCAGGAATCCACGCACGAATCCCACGACCCGCGCACTCAGCTTGAATCCAGCGCGGATCGCGAAACCCACTTCGGTCGAGAATCCGTGGAAACCGTTCACACGCACACCGATCATCTTCCTTCCGACCTCAGCGAGGATGAAGTCACCGCTCTAACCGAGCATATCGCCGAAGCTCAGGATGATGCAGCAGCGCGAGTGGCCCAGGATCGCGTGTTCGCCGCCGCAGATGCTGCAGCGGAAGGACACGGCACCGAATCAGACGCAGAAACGGAAGCAGAAGAAATCGACGCGGCCGAGGAGGAAGCGGAGGAAGAAGTTGAACACGAAGGCTCGCAACTCGCAACAAGCGAGCACGAGCATACAGACGAAGAGCACGCAGCCGTCGAGCATTCGGACCATATCGAGCATCTGGACTCCGAACACGCCGAGCACCTGGACTCCGAATCCCGGCCGCCCGTAAACGATGTCTCCATGTCGGCAGAAAATCCTCGGCCGGCCGGGCAGCCGCCTACGCAGGCGCGGGTACGCAACGATTTTCGCTCGCGCATGCAGAATCCCGCTCGCCGGGGACAGCGCGATCGCGGACGCCGCGACGACCGCAATCGCCGCCCACAGCACAGTCAGGGTCATCATCGCCCGCAGGCGCCTCGCCGTACGCAGCTGATTGCCGACATGCTGAAGCAGGGCCAGGAAATCATCGTCCAGATCGCCAAAGAACCGCTGGGCAAAAAAGGCGCGCGCATCACCAGTCACATCGCTTTGCCCGGCCGCTTTTTGGTTTACATGCCCACACTCGATCACACCGGCGTGTCCCGCAAAATCGCGTCCGCCGAAGAGCGCTCCCGTTTGCGCCATTTGGTGAACGACGCCAAGGGTGCTTCAGGCGGCGGTTTTATCGTGCGCACCGCTGCTTCCAGCGCCGCTCCCGAGGAAGTTCGCGCCGACGTGGAATTCCTCACCCGCACCTGGACCGAAATTAAGACTCGCTCTGAGTCGCGCAAAGCTCCCTCGATCTTGCACCGCGATTTGAACCTGGTCGAGCGCATCCTTCGCGACTACATCACGCCGGATTTCGGGGCTATCTGGGTCGATACCGAAGAGGAGTACACCAAGGTTGTCGACTTCATGAGCCGCTTCCAACCCCAGCTCGTGGGCCGCGTGAAGCTCTACACAAAAGAAACACCGGTCTTCGAAGAGTTCGGCATCCAGCAGGAAATTGACAAAGGTCTGCGCCCGAAAGTGTGGCTGAAATCCGGCGGCTACATCGTCATCAACCACACCGAAGCGCTCGTCGCCATCGACGTCAACACCGGGAAATTCGTAGGCAAAGGTTCCAACCGCCTGGAAGACACCATCGTCCGCACGAACCTCGAAGCGGTGAAGGAGATTGTCCGTCAGATGCGTTTGCGCGACCTCGGCGGCATCATCATCATCGACTTCATCGACATGGAAGAGCGCCGCAATCGCGAAAAAGTGATGGCCGCGCTGGAAGACTCGCTCCGCGCGGACCGCGCTCCTTCGAAAGTTCTGCGGTTCAACGAATTCGGCCTTGTCGCCATCACGCGCAAGCGCACCAAACAGGCTCTCGAACGCACACTCTGCCAGCCCTGCCCCTATTGCACCGGCTCCGGCATGGTGAAATCAATTCCCACTCTCTGCTACGAAATCCAAACCGAAGCGCGCAAAATGGCTCCCGAAGTCAGCTCCGGCAGCCTCACCTTGCGCGTCCACCCCGAAATCGCCAAGGCGCTCAAAACCCGCGAATCCGAGCTAATGGACGAACTCGAGCGCTGGGCCAAGAAGAGCATCATCATCCAAGCCGACCCGACGCTGCACTGGGAGCAGTACGACATCTACTAAGATCTGAAAGTGAAAACTAAAGGCGCCGCAGACGAAATCTCTGCGGCGCCTTTTTTCTCCACGGAAGGCTTTACTCTACTTCCACTTCGATCCCTCCCACATACCGCGCGGATAGGTTGTATATGACGGCGCCCAAGCCGCCTCCGAGGGCGCCGATGACAGCGAAAATAATGGGGAAGAAAATGATGGAAAACCCTCCGAACAAAATTCCGAACATCCGAGGGAAGTGTTGTCCGTTTGAGGCAGCGAAAGGGATGGTCGAAAAAATCAAGCTGAACATCGCTCCTTCCAGAAGTCCGATCGCAGCATAGACAATGGCCGCAATTCTCATCACCGACAAAGGTTCGAACTTCTTTATTTTTCTCATACCCCCTCCAGCGTAACGCAAGCGCGAACGACGTGGACGCAGCCTAACAGTTTCTTCTCGAACGCACAATTCGGCCTGATGTAGCGGGCCGCCGAAACAGCAGTAATTCGCGTGTGATATCATGAGCCGTTAAGCTTGAACGAATTGCAATAAGGAGCCTGAATTGCCCGCGCGCGTCCTCAACGGAAACGTCATCCGCGATCAGATTTACGCGGAGCTTGCCGGCGAGATTTCCGCGCTGGCTGCCGCCGGAATCCGCCCGGG
>PKWH01000343.1:0-15248 GCA_003131985.1 Acidobacteriota bacterium
GGTGGCGGAGCAGCTCCCAACATTCCCGGATTCAGCATCATCCCGGCTAGTAACATAGCGAAAACTCTGCGCATATTTTGAATCCTCCATTGGCTTCGTGGCTTGTCGGCTGCCCCGTACAGCCGGCACGAGCGAAAGAAGGTTAGTGGCAGGAAGTTACGGCATTGTGAACCTGCCATGTTGTCACGGTGAACTCGCATGACGCGCCGCGCGGCTAATCGGCAATGGGCGGTTGTGGCCCCGGGTAGAAATTCTCCGATCGTTTGTTTTGTAGGAGTTACGTCGCATTCTACATATTGTGCAGAACCGGGTAGAAATGCGCCGAAATGCACGATCGCGATCCGCGGAGTGAGCGCACAGACGATGAACCACGTTCCGTTTGCCCAGGTCACCCGCTCAAGTTTTTGCATTTCGGGTTTCGGAACTAATGGCTGACGCGCAAATCTAGAACCGGTTAGAAATGTCTCGATCTTTTGTTTTGAGCGAGTTACGGCGAATTCTGTTTGTGAGTCAGAACCGGTTAGAAATGAAGCTGGGCCTTCCTTTGTCACGACAAGTGGACGCAGGTTCGCGTCATAAATATTCGGGCGAGATGGCACTTCGCTCATCCGCGATGGACTTGGGTTAACCATACTCATCGGATTGACAACGGTTCGATGTTCGCGATTAGAAACAACCGCCTTCCTTTGTTTACAACAACTTAGCTCGCGTTCTAATAAATCGAGTTCGCGATTAGAAATCGGGTTTGGACACGATGGGCGAGGGCTCGCGGCCGTTCGGTTTCCGCGGGCGACCACAGGGCAAGCAGACGAACTGCGCGACGCCAGCAAGTCAACGCCGTCTGTTCCCCGCCGCAGCGCGGAGAGAATCGCCAAGGCACGGTTCGACGCTGAACCTTCCGTCCCGCTCCTTCCGCCGCAAGCCATGGCCACTACCCTCCTAAAAATACTGCTGCTACCAGACTCGCCAGGGCGAGCAGGCGCAGCTCTGCGCTTCGCCCCTGTTGCCGGGGCGTAAAGCACACAAATATTATTAGGTTATTTTTGTGGGAAGTGACTTTATAGCATACTCGAAGGGCACTTTCAAGGGATCGTGTGTGTGAGCATATCGTACTGCGACGCGGTTCTGTCCCCAACTATAGGAACGAGATTATGGGTTGAGACGCTAATATTATTGAGAGGTATTGACAGAATATAGACCAAATGATAAATAGGCGGAATTAGANNAGCCTGTCTGGGAAGATCGAAACCACTGCCAACGTAGCCACCATTATCGTGGCAGTTTTGCTTTCGACGGTCTTGATTAAGCTATACGTGCTACCCAGTCGAGCCGAGAGTAAGGCGCCAGTCGTATCTGCGCCTGAAGTGGTCCGAGGTCAGAGATTGGATGGCCGCCTCCTTGGAGTAGATTGGACGAAGAATCACCGCACACTGGTACTGGCCATCTCCACGACGTGCCACTTCTGCAACGAAAGTGTACCGTTCTTCCGTACGCTGGGGCCGGCAGGTAAGGATGTGAAAATGTTAGCCGTGCTACCTCAGCCAGCCACCGAAGCCCGGAAATACTTTAGCAACGCAGGGGTGCGCGTTGACGACGTAAGGCAAGTTCCGCTGAACACCTTGGGAATAAGGGAAACGCCAACGCTGCTTCTGGTTAACGACGCTGGCGTTGTGACGGAGGTTTGGGCGGGCAAGCTCGAGCCGAGTCAGGAGACTCAAGTGCTGGCCACCCTGGAGAAGCCGGCGAGCGGGGGATAGGTCGGTCCAACAGAACACGGGACGACTGGAATTGAGGGAGGGCCGTCATGTTAAATCAGAATTCAAGGCTGGTCGCAGCAATTCTCACAGCGTTAGTGTGTTGGGCCGTCTTCTCGGGATGGGACGGTCGGCGGATTGCCGCCGCAGCTAACCCTTCGCAAGACATCGATAGGAGAGTATACATCTCCCCACAAACCAGCATGGACCCTGTGTCCATAGAAAAGATAACCGTAGGGGACCACTTGATTCACGCTGGAGTTAAGGCGGTAGGATGGAGGGATGAGCAGTCCGGCACGCCGTTCCAAGCGAATGACGACTGGCTGAAAGATATGTCTATTGTGGTCAAGAACCGTACGGACAAGGTAATCGTGTGGGCGGGCATCACCTTCTATTTTCCGGACACCGGCGACGGTCACTCAACACCTGTGACGATGCACAGCATAACGCTTGGCCAGATGCCGGAAATAGACTCCTTCTCAAACCGCGGCCAGAAGTATCCGCCAGAGACCGATAAACAGCCCCTTTTTCTAGCACCGGGACAGACGCTTGTCATTCGGGTTGCAGACCACGTCGATGCAATGCAGTCCTTCGTTGAAGAGAGGTTCGCGTGGTCGCAAGTAACGAGGGTTTGGATAGCACCATTTCGTTTCTTTTTCGCGGATGGGATGCGCTGGGACAATCTGAGTGGCTTCGGAGTTCCCGATCCGAATCACCCCGGCCAATTTACGAATATGGATCGCGGGAGGTACTTTCCTGGCAACCCATCGCAGAACTGGCCCCCGGCGGATGCGCCAGGCACTGCGCGATTCTAATTCCAGACCCGATGCGGCTTGGCATTCTCCCATGCACCACAGAGGAGGAAAGGCACCATGAACAGGGCACTCACCAGCGTACTCCGGCTCGCCATGTTCGTCGGTACTCTCGTTATATTCGCCTCTATAAGCAAGGGGCCGGAAGCGCAAAACCCGTTCGGCCCGTGCCTGACGTTTGAGACGACTGAACCAGATTGCTCCTGCTGCAGCAGCCCGGGAGGCGCAAGGGGCGTCAACATCATCGTTGGTGGAGACAGCGTTGGTACACAAAGCTCCCAAGCTGTTAGTTGGTCCTGCGGGACTGCGCTCAAGGGCTGTGCTGTCGGTTGTTCCGACCCAAGCACCCTTGTAGCGGTTCCCAATCCTGCCTGCCCCACACCGACCGGCGGCGGTGGAGGCGGAGGGCTCCCTACATGCCCAGCGGGCCCAGTTGAGCCCAATCAGGACAACGGCTGCAATCCTTCTCCCGTTATCATTGACGTGGGCGGCTCCGGGTTCCAACTGACGAGTGCAGCCGGTGGAGTCCGGTTTGACATTTCTGGCACGGGAACTCCGATTCAGATGGGGTGGACGGCCGAAGGCGCAGCCAATGCATTCCTGGCCTTGCCGGGTGCGGACGGCCTCGTCGATAGCGGTAAGCAACTATTTGGTAACTTTACTTCGCAGCCGCCTTCCAATAATCCAAACGGCTTTGCGGCACTTGCCGTCTACGATCTGCCGGCGAATGGCGGCAATGGTGATGGAATCATAGATTCCCGTGACGCCATTTACCCTGTGTTGCGTTTATGGATCGATGCAAACCATGACGGGATTTCGCAACCGGAAGAACTGCACACGCTTTCATCCCTGGGCGTCTGCAAGTTGCGAATAAACTGCAAGGCGGAAACATCAGCAGAAGAATACAGACGAAATCCACCCTCACTGCGTGGAGGCACTCTAATTAACCTACTCCGCTCATAGAAGCGAATGGAGTCGATACTTAGGCCTGTTTGTCGGGAAATCTGACCGATTTGCATCGACCCTACTTGGTTGTCATGCATCGCACCTTCAAGCGTACACCCTGGAGTCTAGTCTAGGGTCAAGTGCAATCTACGGAACAGAACGAGGGCCAGTGCTACACACTTGACTCGGGCACTCTAGGCGCTTACATTCAATGCGATGCGTTTTTCCAAGGCCATTCTAGTTTTGTTCATTGCTGTCGCTGTAATGGTCTATGCGTTTGACTGTCCGGCTATGACTACGCCCGACGAGGCGATGCAATGCTGCAATTCGATGCCTTGCTCGCCGCACGGGCATCAGGGGCAGGATTGCTGCACGACGATGCCGTCGATGCATGCTCCTTTTGTGAAGTCCGCTTCGGTTCACAGCGTCAAGCCGCTTGGTTTTCAATTAGCAGTTCTGGCATCGGGCCAGGACTTCGTTAACTCGGATTCGTTCATCGGCCGGGTTGCAATTCATTCGCATGCTCCGCCGGACAACCACGCCTTCGATTTGACGCCGCTTCGGATTTAGTCTCCTTCCAATGGTTTTACCGCACGGACAAGTGTGCCTCGGTTCGCACACAACCATTTGCCATTGGAAGGTAAATCGTGAGATCGCAAGCGAAGTTATACGCACTCTTGTCAATTATGTTCCTGCTGTGTGCTTCACAGGCGTGCGCGCAGGGTCCAGCCCCTGAAACTGCTCCGCCGCTTTTTCCCGGCGGTGCGCTCATCTCGTACAACTCGATCCTCACAACTCGCGGCTTGATGCCGGAACAGTCGGAGGCTGTTCCTGCTACTGCGCGACCGACGTTCTCGCACGAAGGCGATGTTAATTTCACTTGGGGGTTCTACCGTAATTTTGATTTGACGATTCTCGTTCCGATCGTCACGAATCACTTTGGCGACACAGGCGAACCGACCGTCGGCGGAACGGGGCTTGGCGATGCGCTGGTGCTCGTGAAGTACCGCTTCTATCGGCGAGATTCACAACGCGGAACTACGCAGGCATCGGTCACATTTGGGCCGAAAGTTCCGACTGGGCGGACAAACCTGTCCGATGCGAATGGAAGCGTGCTGCCTGCTAGTTTGCAGCCCGGCTCGGGCTCTACAGATTTCTTCCTGGCTGCGAATTGGACGTACACGGGACTTTTCAACCTACGGCGTCTGGTGGCTGACGAGGATTTTCATTCACTCCTGCGCACACGGGGGACGCAGGCGACTCGACTCGGCAGCGCATTCGAATCACGTTTTTGGCTGTCTTATCGGCCGTATGAAGCGAAAGATGCCACTCGCGAATGGTTTATCGGCCCCGCGCTCACATGGCAGCATTCACAGAACGACCAAATTGCCGGACTGACACAACATGGAAGCGGCGGTGACGTGTTACTCGCGGGGGTAACGACTTATGCGGGAGTTCGTCCCGGGATGCATCTTTGGCTGGGGATGGATTGGGACGTTGCGCATTCGAACGGCGCAACGTTCGTGCCTATTCGCCGACACGTCAGTTTCGGAATCACGCAGCAGTTTAGATTTCATCTCTTGGGTAAATAAAATAAGGAGGACCATGGACACACGAAAGTTTGCGTTACTCGTTCTATTGGGTTCAATTCTGTCGCCGGTGACGCACGCGCAGATCAAGCATATCGAAATGCGCGTGGAAGGGATGACTTGAAACTTTTGAGCATACGGGGTGAAACAACACCTCGGACGCCAGTCTGGCGTTCAAAACGTGGAAGTAAGTTTGATTGATGGAAAAGTTCAAGTGACGCCGAAAGAAGACGGGCAGATCGATCCCGTGCAACTGCTGAAGGCGACATACGACAGTGGCGTAACCGCTGCGGAGATGGACGTCATCGCACGCGGGAAAATCGTTAAGGGCACTTCGGGCGACCTGGCCTTACAGGTGGAACCGAACCGGTCTTTTACGTTCGAGCCGAATGAGCTGTCGAAATCGCTTGAATCGCTTGCTGGTACCCAAACGTTCGTTACCGTTCGGGGCCAGTTGTACAAAAAGCCTGCCGGGAAAAAGAAAGCGGACTTTTCCGTGCCGCTGAAGCTGCTGATCCTGGAAGTGCAAAAGAAGGAATAAATGAAGAGAAAACGATTTTTTTTCCTGACTCTCGCTGCGATTGGGCTTGCCGGATGCAATCAATATTCGGCAAGTCCCGCTCGGCCGAAAGAAGTCGCAATTCCGGCAGGCGAGATAGGTTCACGGTTGCCGGATTTCTCCGTGAAGGATTTGCAGGGACGCGAGATTTCTTCAGCCGACCTTCGCGGCAAGGTGGTGCTAGTTGATTTTTGGGCGACGTGGTGCCAGCCGTGCAAGAAAGAGATGCCGGGCTATCAGAAACTGCTGGACCGTTATGGCTCCGAGGGATTCGCGGTCGTCGGATTAAAATTCGACACGATGGCGGACACGGAAGACCCGGTCTTATTCGCGAAGAAAATCGGAGTCCGTTATCCGCTGGCGGTTGTATCAGATGACCTGAAGCAGAAGTTTGGCGGTATTGAAGGATTGCCGACAACGATGCTTTATGATCGCCGAGGAATACTGCGGAAGAAAATCATTGGCTTTGAGTATACGAGTGTAGTCGAGTCGGAATTGAAGTCACTTCTCTGAGCTGTGGGCGAGGAGGACTTGCTTGGCGCGAAGATTCAGGTTGGGGACGAGCCAGCGGAAGAGGACTGTGGCGGCGACGGCTCCGAGGAACTGGGCGACGATGAACCATGGGACGTCGCTGGGACGGATGCCAGCGAAGGTGTCGCTTAGGCTGCGCGCGATTGTGACCGCGGGATTGGCAAACGAAGTGGATGCTGTGAACCAATACGCGGCGGTGATGTAAGCTCCAACCGCGAAGGCGACCATTTCGGAGCTGAGCCGCGAGCATCCCCAGATGACGGAGAGCAGGCCAAAGGTGGCGATAAACTCACTGAAGAGCTGAGCGGAGCCGGCTCGCGCGTGATGGGAAATAAAGATCAGCGGGAGGCGAAACATCACGTGGGCGGCGATCGTGCCGCCAATTCCGCCGAGACATTGAGCGGGTACGTAGCAGGCAGCGTCTTTCCAAGACACTCCATTCTCGATTGCATCGACGAAAGTTACAGCAGGATTGAAGTGAGCACCTGAGATGGGCCCAAACGTGAGGATCAAAGCAACGAGCGCGGCGCCTGTGGCGATCGTGTTGGCGAGGAGAGCGATTGCGACGTTTCCGGCGGACAGGCGTTCGCCCATGATGCCGGAGCCGACCACGGCTGCTACGAGAAACCCGGTCCCAAGAAATTCGGAGGCGGAACGGCGCATGAGTGTGGGCGTCATTGTTTGCCGATGCGATCGACTTCCCTTTTGATGGCCAGAGTGTCGAGACTCGCCAGCGGCAGACACAGAAACAAACTGATTCTGCGGTCGAGGATCATGAAGGCATCTCTGAAGGCGCGTTCGATCACTTCCGGTGTTCCGTTTACGGCGGCGGGTTCTGGAACACCCCAATGGGCTGTGATCGGCTGTCCGGGCCAGATGGGGCAAGCTTCCTTGGCCGCGGTGTCGCAGACGGTGAATACGAAGTCCATTTTCGGGGCGTCGGGATTTGCGAATTCATTCCAACTCTTGCTGCGGGCGCCGTCGGTTGGCAACTGCGCGAGTTCTAATTGCTTCAGAGCTTCGGGACGGACAATTCCTGTTGGATAACTTCCGGCGCTGTAGGCGGTGAAGGCGGGCTTGCCTTTGCGGTTGAGAATGGCTTCGGCCATGATGGATCGGGCTGAATTGCCGGTGCAAAGAAAGAGAACGTTGTATTGATCCGGCATAGGCGCTACCTACATCCCCCCGGTTGACAGCAAGTTCGCGAAGCGCGTTTGGCATCGCCAGCGAGTTCGGGAACGTCGCGAAAACATTCCTTCAGGCATTTGATCAAGCTGCGATGAAACGGCGAAGCTGCGGAAGTGAGCCGATAATAGGCCCAGAGGCCTTGCTTCCTTTTCACTATCAGGCCGGCTCTGAGCAGGTAAGCCAGATGGCGGGAGGCTTTAGGCTGCGGCACACGCGTGATGGTCACGATATCGCAGACGCACATTTCGCCTTTCAAAAGCAGGTGCAAGATGCGCAGCCTGGTGCGGTCGGAGAAAGCGCGGAACATCAGGTTGACAGTAGTTTTAGGCATGGACTATATTCGGCTAGGCGAATATAGTATGATTCTCTCTTGAGTTCAAGGGGAAGAAGATGAGCGAGCCAAACAACATCAGAGAAGCAGTGAAAGAGAAGTACGGAGAGGCTGCCAGCAGAGTTTCCTCCGGCGGCGCGGCATCGTGCGGCTGTTCGCCATCGTCCGCATGCTGCGGCGGAGATCCGATTACGGCGAACCTTTATCAATCCGAGCAGACTGCCGGCATTCCGGAACAAGCGGTGCTGGCTTCGCTGGGATGCGGAAACCCGACAGCACTTGCGCAGTTGAAGGCGGGCGATATCGTCCTGGACCTCGGATCCGGGGGCGGAATCGATGTGTTGCTGTCCGCGAGACGGGTGAGTCCCGGCGGCAAAGCCTACGGCTTGGATATGACGGATGAAATGCTGACACTTGCGCGCGAGAATCAGAACAAGGCGGGCGTGGACAATGTTGAGTTCTTGAAAGGCGAGATAGAGAACATTCCACTCCCGGGAAACACGGTGGACGTTGTGATTTCGAATTGCGTGATCAATCTATCGGCTGACAAAGACAGAGTGTTGGCGGAAGCGTTTCGCGTGCTGCGGCCCGGCGGAAGATTCGCCGTTTCGGATGTTGTGGTGCGCGGCGATGTGCCTGGCGAAATTCGAAAGAACATGGAGCTGTGGGTTGGTTGCGTCGCTGGAGCGTTAAAAGATTCTGAATACTTATCGAAACTGACCGCGGCTGGTTTCGAACAAATAACCATTGAACCGACCCGGATTTATAAAGTCGCAGACGCTCGGCAGTTTCTGAGCGCTCAAGGAATTGACGCGGATTCGATCGCCGCGGAGGTGGAAGGCAAGTTCATGAGCGCGTTTATCAGAGCAAAGAAACCAACATGAATCCTGTGCGTCAGGGTTGGGCGGTGATATCCACTTTGTTGATTTCGTAAACCTGCTCGCGCATTTTGCCGGACTGATCTAAATAGCGGATCTTGAGACTGCGTTTTCCCATCCACGCTTGAAAGCTCTGGTTGACGGGCAAGTTGGTGCAACGCGACCACTGGTTGTAAACCGTGCATGCGATTTCCAGCGACTTACCCCCGGCTTCCTGGATGACCATGGTGTGTTCGACGTAGGTTTCCGGGCTGGAGTTGGAGCAGTAGGCAGAGATGTCGCGCCATTCGCAGTTGACCGGAGGAAACGGAGGTCCTTGGAATTGGCGGGTTTCGCCACTCAGCACCTTAATTTGAATTGGCAAATCTTTCGACCAGGCGCTGGCCAGGAAAAGTGTGCCAAGCGCCAAGATCGCGCCAGCGACGCTCAGAGCGCGATTGTTGATTGTCATTGCGTACTCCTTTTCGTGATTCGGTTTACCGGATGCTGCCCTGAGCCTGCTTCCTTAGTGGGACGTGGATCCACTTCGGTTAGATGCTGGGCCGACCCACTGTGTCGCAAGGTCAGAATCCGGGCCTTGATTGAAGCCTATCTGGTGGAGGGCGGGACGGATTTTAGGTACGCGATTATGGCGACGGCGTCGTCGTGATTGAGGTGGTAGATGTGCATGGGGGGACGGATGACTTCGCCGTTTGGGCCTCGGCCTTTTTCGAGGATATCCACGCCGTCGGAATCGGTATATGCGGCAAAGCCGGCGAGGGGAGGCGCTTGTTGCGCCCAATTGTGATCGGGATGGACCGGCACGATCCACACCGGGGCGCCTTGCAGCGCGCGTGAGTTGTCGAGATTGCCCTGCGAGTCGCGAGGCGTGTGGCATTCCGTGCAGCGCGCCACTTCTTCGACCAGATACTTTCCGCGCTTGACTTGAGATGGATTGGCGGAAGAAGAATTGGACGCAACCTGCTTGGGAGTTTTNNCACGCGTCCAGCAAATGATTGGGCGGAAATAATTCGCGGGCTGCCGGAATCCAAATGCCTGCCCTTGCGCGGGGCAATTACGGCAGCACAGCAAGCGCCTTATGGATACGGTCTCCGAAGGAAGCCGGCTGACGCTGCGGCCCTGCGAGATTAGCGTCCGAAAAAGGTCCGCCATTTTCGAGAACTAAACGGTCGCCCCAACCGATGAGACCGAAAAGACGAATCAGCTCCTGGGTAGGCTTGGAAATCGGAACGATGTAGGTGGGCATCAAGGAATACTGGACTCGCTTGACAATGGTCGGTGCCAATCGCCGCATGGCGTTGTGCAGCTCGCCGGGATTTTCGATGGGGCAATCGACCGCGTGAATCAGAAAGAAGCCGCGCTGGCGGAAGTCATTGAGGCAACGCGTCTCATCAATCTGCGAATTTGCGGGGCCCATGCATTTCACGATCTCGTCAAAATATATGCGGGCGGCTGGCGAACGAACCGAGCGATCCGGGGCCACGCGATAAAAATAATCAGCTTCCAGCGCGGGCGGAGCAGAGTTCAGCAGCAGAGTCTTGATCTGAATGGGACGGAAACGCATGGCGAGATCGATCCGCTGTTTGCGGCGGAGAATATGGGCATCGTCAACTCGCGCCCCGCAACCTTCACAAATAGGCATGCAATCCCTTGTACCGTCCCCCCGTCGCCTGCCAAGGGCCTAGCCGGAAGAGGATGCCATGCGCTCTGCAACAGCGCAAGGCCACGGAGTTCGCGTGTTGATAAACCTATACCGCGATTTCCTTCTGAGAGAAAATCGCACGTGATGGTGTCGCGGCCGGACTTGGTTCACATGGAGCGAGCGCAGCGCGAATCCGGTGCGGATCAGAAAACGCTGAATATGCAAAAGGGATTATTTCAACTTCGCGTACTCGGACTTCGCAGCAACTAAGACGGGGATGTCCGGGTCGGCATCTTTCCAGAGTGTGAGGAAATCCTGATAGGCGGCGCGGGCTTTGGCGGTGTCGCCTTGCATAGTGTAGGCACGCGCAAGCTGTAGATGCGCGAGTGCGCCGATAGGGCTGTTGATCACGATGCCGCGATGATCGAGAATTTTCTGGAACTCGACAGCGGCTTCGCTGCCTTGGCGGAGTTGCAAGTAAGCTAAGCCGCGCAGGTAAGCAGAATGCAAAGCGTCAGCTTCACCCAATTCGTACGGTAAAACCGTCTCGAGGAACTCGACGGCCTTCGCGGGATCGTTGCGATCGATTGCGATGGCTGCTCGGATCGTGGGTGCGGCGATGCTGTTAACGAGGGTGTCCTGCGGATATCGTTTGGCCAGGTCGTCCACCATTTTCCCGGCCGGACGGAAGTCTCCCGTCCGAGCCAAAATCACGGGAGCAAGAATTTGCGCGTCGTATCCGTCGGCCAGAGACGATGCGGCGACAAGTTCCTGGCGGGCGCGATCGCGGTTGCCGAAATCTGCTTCGGTCGAGGATAGAGCTAAGTGGTATCCCGCCGCCGTTTCCTTCTTGTCGTTTTGCAGAGCAGATTCGGCCGCGCGATGCCAGAGTTCGCGGGCCTTTTCGATATGCCCAAAATACGCCTCGGTTGAGCCCTGGCTGCCGAGGAATATGTCCTGGATTTCCGGTTTGCCCTGCGCCCAATTCACCTGCTGCTCCATGCCAGACGCGTCGTTCTGCACGAAGGCAAGTTCATAGGATGTGTAGCGCAATCTATACGTATCTAGATTCTTGATTCCCGCCTCTTTCAGCTCCGCTTGCGCTTGGTCCAAGCGGTCGAGCTTGAGATACGAGTCGGCGACAGAATTATAAGAGTCAGCATCCTGCGAATCGAGCTGAAGGGCTTTCAGATTCGTGGCGAGGCGTTTCTGAGGCTGACCGAGTACGCGGTAAATGGCCCCCAGGTTGCCGACCGCCGTGGCATCGCGCGGATAGGTCAAGGCCCACAGTTCATATACCTGGCGGGCCCGTTTTAGATCGCCGGTGACAAGGTAATCGTAGTGGGTTTCGATGAGAAACTTTTCGCGCTCGCTCACTTGTCCACGCAGATCGTAGGCTTTCTTTGCGTTTTCCGCGGCCAAGCCTTGCTCGCCTAGTCTTGAGTAGGTATTTGCCAGTGCGGCATACGCGGTGGCGAAATTAGGGTCGAGTTGGATTGCCTGCTGGAACCACAACACGCCAGCAACCGGGTCGCCGTCCCGCGCCACGGCCGTCCGTCCCAAGCTGTATGCCTTGAGCGCTCCCAGCGAGGGCGTAGTGGCCTGGGCAATCGGCGTATCAAACTTCTGCACGGTGGCCAGCGACTCGCCCACCTTTTTGCGGAGCGTTATCGCCGCCGAGTCGAGTGCCTTGAGAACCTGTTCTTTCTGATTGGCGCTGACTTGCTCCTTTACCAGCGAATCGCCAGTCTGGCAATTCACGGCATCGAGGCCAATCACGTACTGGCTGCCCAGGCTAGCAATCGAGCCTCTAAGGTATGCCTTGCTTCCGGCACGTTGACAGAGTTGTCGAGCGATCTCGGGCGTGAGCCGACTGCCCGGAATACGTCCCATAAGTTTCAACGTATCTTCTACGCGTTGCTCGGAAAGAACGTTTAGAAAAGGCGACTGAGCGAGCTCTACCGCCAGCGCCTGCTTAAGTGTGTCGTCAAAGACTGGATCGCCTGTGGTGTTGGAGAAATCAGCGAGCACCACGGTATCTTTTTCGGTGAGTTTTGGCGGGCGGCGAGAGTAGAGGATGGCTCCCGCGCTGAGAATTGCGATTACAAGCAACGCGACGGCCGCGGCTTTCGCCCTTCTGCTCGAGCGTGCCACGGAAATCGCGGGAACGGATGACGGCACGACATAAATGTCCCGAGTGGGTGGGAGTGCTGCGCCATTCCCGGCGGCGACCTCCGACGGTTGGTCGCGGACGGAAATATGCGTAATCGGGACAGGGTGTTTGGCCGCGGCGGTAAGAGTGACCGAAGCGATGAAACGGTAGCCGCGGCGCGGGAGCGTTTCGATGTACCGCGGGCTTTCGGCGTTGTCTCCAAGCGCGCCACGGATTTGATTGACGCAGAAATTGATGCCGCGCTCGTAATCCACGAAGGTGTTGTCACCCCAGAGACAATGCTGAATTTCTTCGCGGGTGACGATTTGGCCGGGGCGCTCGGCAAGAAGCACGAGCACACGAAGGGGCTGCGGGTGAATCTTCAGCGAGATGTCTGCTTTACGCAGTTCACTTGTTGCGGCGTCCAGTTCGAAAGCGCCGAAGCGAATCACCGGCGGCGTGGGGGCCGAAGAAGCCATGAAGACTCCAGAAGGCTGAGGGGCGGATTGTACCATCCGTTTAATGTGTTCGCTATTAAATGCCGGCCGTTATTTGCGGCTGATAAGTCGCTACGATTCAGAAAGATAGGCTCTAAGACGGTTCTAAGATGAATCTGTTGCGTCCTGTCATTGTGTTTTTCTCATTGAGAACTTAATTTTGCGGCATTCGGAGCAGTCTGCGGCCACGAGTGGTACGCGTTGTTCCGTGATGGAGTGGTTCGCAGCAGACGAAATATCACAGGAGAAAATTATGAAGTTCAAATCACTTACGCGGTTTCCCGTCATCGCGTTACTGGCCATTCTGACCATCGCATTTCAGCTAGGTGGACAAGAGAATCAGGACAGTAAAGCAGATAATTCGGAGCACAAGTTCGAGCTGACCAGCAAGACATTCGCAAACGGCGCG
Source organism: Acidobacteriota bacterium (assembly GCA_003131985.1). Taxonomy (GTDB): domain Bacteria; phylum Acidobacteriota; class Terriglobia; order Acidiferrales; family UBA7541; genus Palsa-295. The sequence continues at coordinate 13,288 of PKWH01000343.1, forward strand.
AGTCTGCCGTTGAGCATGATTCTCAACGACAGCGGTTGCGCTGCTAACGGAGCCATCGGCGGAGATCAATCGCCGGAGATGTCGTGGACGCGTCCAAAACCCGGCACACGCAGTTTTGTCGTGATTCTGTACGACGTCACGGCTGCCTTCACACATTGGGGAATGTACAACATCTCTCCAGAAGCTACAGGGCTTCCGGAGAACGCCGGCGTTGCAGGCAGCACGCTAGGCCAACAGGTCGACAATGACTTTTTTCTAGGCGAGCAATACGATGGCCCGTGCCCGCCGACGACCGTAACGCCTACTACTCACGAATACGTCCTCACGGTCTACGCTCTCGATGAAGAACTCCACTTGGGGGGATCCGCGAATTTCCCCCCTGTCGGCGAAGCGCTCTTTCGCGAATTGGTAAAGGCTGGAAGGGACGGACACATATTGGAAAGCTCGAGCCTTCACGGCTCTTCCTCAGCCGTCTCCACTTCCGATTAGGGCGCGTTCAAACCGATGTAGGAGCTAAGACGCACGGCCTGCAAGACCGGGACGTGCGTCGGCGCGAGGTAATAGTCAGCGTGAGAATTTTCCAGCGAACAAAACGCCTGAAGCAAATTTCACCGAGCGGGGTGAAGTAGAGGGCTGCTGGAGGATGGAACGGCGTGGACGTCGAGAAGTCGCTGGGAGCGGACGGCGCGATGGCGGGCGAGAAGATGCTTCTGCGCGCGGCGTCCCCACGAGCGGACAAAATAATAATTCAGCGCGCCGCCGAAACCGGCGCTGAGGACGGGAATCAGCCGGCCCGACCATTTTTCCGCGACTTCCGTACCAACTTTGACGGCGATGCGGTCGATGATTCGCGGGACCAGGCGTTCGATGGCTTGCTTTTCGACGAAATCGCGGCCCAGATCGAGGCCGGCCGCGCTGGCGGCGGCCATCCATAGCTCACCGACTTCATCATCCGTGGAATATTCAAATCCGTGAATCAAACTTAATCTTTGCAACATGCGAATCGTGATGGCTGAAAGAATTCCGGCGTCGGGGACGATAGTGAGCATGCCGCCCATTCCCAGACCCATGCCTTCGAGCGCCGCGGTTTTCATGGAAGACTTGATGATGCGGTTGGCGATGGGAGTGACAACTTCCTCGCCAAGATAAAACATGTCGCGCCAAGCGGCGATGGGCAGCTTGTGCGTGCGTGTTACTTGCTTGAGAAACTTTTGCGGGTCAACCTGGACGGTTTGGTAGGCGCGGTTGAATCCGGCGCGCGTGGCGGATTGCATCAGCCGAGACAGCGCGGACGATTTTGTTTTTCGTGGCATGGTAGTTGGATGCGGCGAGCCGGCTGGAAGTGACGAGCGGTTCCGCTGCTCGAACTTAGAATAGCAGGTTTGGGACTCACCTAATCCGATAAATGGTGGAGCAGTCCATTTCGGGGACCGCCAGGTTGACGTTGCTGCTTCGTAACCTACCAGCGCAACGGTTAATGCACCGGCAATGCTTCAACTGCGAAAGCGGGAGCAAGCTCCCGCACTCCATACGGCGGTTCAAGCGCGCAGGGATTTCGGGCCGCTTACGAAGGGGTTGCCGCGTTCGTAAAAGCGGAGGAGGCGGTGCGCTTCTTGTGTGATTCCGATGCGCACGCTTACGCCGATTTTCCCTGTCGGTCGCGCTGCGGTCCCAAGCCAGAGCGGGCCCTTGGCGCACAAATCGAGCCCGTCCAGACTCTTTGTGATTTGCATCGCGGCGGCGAGGCGGCCGGGGCCGCGCGAAAGCTCGGTCAAGCTTTTTGTGTGGCGATGGCGTTGCATCCAGTCGATTCCTTCAAGCGGCTCCAGGCCGCGCAGGAGCACTCCTTCGCCGATGCCTTCGCGATTGCCGGAAATGTTGAGCATGTAGTGATTGCCGTAGATGAAGTACACGTAGGCGTGGCCACGGTCGAGAAAAAGAGATTTGTTGCGCGGGGTGAG
>PKWH01000343.1:15360-30721 GCA_003131985.1 Acidobacteriota bacterium
TTCGATTTCGAGGCGATTATGAACGACAAAATATCGGAGAAAGAGCAGGCGTGGCCGGTGCTTCCGTTTGCGGAGTGGAAGGACACGTGCGCGACGCTGCATATGTGGACGCAAATCGTGGGAAAAGTGCGGCTGGCGCAGAGCCCGCTGATAAACCACTGGTGGGAAGTTCCGCTTTACGTTTACGCAAGAGGGTTGACTACTTCGGCGATTCCCTGCCCCGGCGGAACTTTTGACGTTTCGTTCGACTTCATCGACCACCGCCTCGATATCAAGACGAGCCGCGGGGAGTCTCGTACGATTTCGCTTTACCATCGCACAGTCGCGGGATTTTATCGCGAGTTCATGGAGATGCTGCGCTCTCTGAGGATCGAGGTAAAAATCTGGCCGATGCCGGTGGAAATACCCAACCCGATTCGCTTCGATCAGGACGTGACACACGCAAAGTATGATCCCGTTTATGCCAATCGCTTCTGGCGGATTCTGGTGACGATTGACGCAATCTTCAAAGAATTTCGCGCGCGTTTTATCGGGAAAGCCAGTCCCGTTCACTTCTTCTGGGGCAGTTTCGATATGGCGGCTTCGCGTTTTTCGGGGCGGCGCGCTCCTGAACGGCCCGGAGCGGACAAGGTTACGAAGGAAGCGTACTCGCATGAAGTGTGCAGCGTCGGNNACCGTCATACGTCCCGCGAAGGGGTACTACGATTCGAAACTCAGCGAGTTTCTGCTGTCTTACGACGAAGTTCGGGCGGCGGCTGATCCGAGAGCGGCGCTGCTCGATTTCTGCCAGAGCACATACGAAGCCGCCGCGATAAATGCGAAATGGGACCGCGAATCGCTCGAACGGCCTCCCACCCCAAAATAGTACTAGATACTCTTACCTTACATGTTCCACCCCAGAGATAGATGTAGGGGACGCGGCTCTTCTATTCTTACAGCAGAGCTATGGGGCAGCCAACCAATCCGGGCGGGGGTGTGCCGGGGGGCAGTGGGCCAGCGGGCGGCGATTCGCGCCATTCTTCTGACCACCACGACCACCACGATACAGTTCTGTTGAGCGACGTCCCCGAGGCTGGCTTCGCGGAGACTGTTGCGATGCCTGTGCCGACGATCCCTGCTATAAACATTGGGTCTGTTGCGCTCGCTGCGATTGGGCAGCGGTACGAGATTCTCGGCGAAGCTGGACACGGCAGCATGGGGAACGTTTACAAAGCGCGAGACCGGGAGACCGGCGAGACGGTCGCGCTGAAATTATTGAAACCGGAAATCGCTTCGGACCACGCGATGATGGAGCGGTTTAAAAACGAACTTCTTTTTGCCCGCAAGATCACGCACAAGAATGTTTGCCGCATGCATGAGTTCAACCGCGTCGGCGGCGTTGCTTACACCTCGATGGAATTTGTGGAAGGCGAAAGCCTGCGATCGGTGCTGAGCCGGTTCGGCGGATTGCCGCAGCGAAAAGCGGTGGATCTGGCGTTGCAAATCTGCTCGGGGCTTAAGGAAGCGCACGCGCAGGGCATCGTTCACCGGGATTTGAAACCTGAAAATATTATGGTGGACGCGCACGGCAACGTGAAGATCATGGACTTCGGGATTGCGCGTTCGATGGAAGCAATGACGCGGATGACCGGCTCGCTGGTGGGAACGCCGCAATATATGGCTCCCGAGCAAGTGGCGGGAAAGCCGGTGGACTACCGCACGGATATTTATTCGCTGGGGCTAATTCTGTACGAAATGTTTACGGGCGTGCCTGCGTTTCAAGCTGACAATCCGGTGGCGGTTGCGCTGAAGCATATGCAGGAAGAGGCGGTACCTCCCCATCAGATTGATCCGGCGATTCCCGCTTACATCGAGCGCACGATTTTGAAATGCTTGTTGAAGGAACCTGCGAATCGATTCCAGTCGATCGCGCAACTGGAACAGGCGCTTAATGGGTCGGAGGCGCAGAGTTTGGCCGCTGCGGCGGCGGTGCCAGTTCGAACGGCGGGTGCGCAAAGAGTTGTGAGCGCGCCTGCGCCAGCGCGGATCGCGACGCCTACGATCGCGCCGGCGGCGACGCAGAGCAAAGGTCCTTCAGCGATTATTTGGGTGCTGCTGATAGCGGTGATTGCCCTCGGCGCGTTTGGCGTATTGCGCGGGATTGCGAACGCGCGAGCTGCGGACTTGGTTCCGCCAGCGCGACTTCCCGCTCCGGTTCCTCCAGAAATTGCGTATGTGAGTTCTCCGCCGAAACCGGTCTCCATCATTACTGCGACTGAGCCCGTCGGGCCCGAGCCTTCGCGCGTACCCGACGAAAACGCAGCGGTGCCGGCTGCGGCTTCTAAACCAGCATTTGCGAACAACGAAACGCCTGCAAACCCACAACCCGAAGCTGAAACAACAAAGGGCAGTTCGCGCAAAGAAGGCGGGCTACGAGCGAGACCGTCGGCGGCAGAGGCTGCGAGAACGCTGCGCAACGACGATGCTGCTTCGAAAAACGCGGCGAAAAGGCAGCCACAGAGAAACGACGCCCAAGCCGAGACTCCAGCGCCGGCCGCGACCGGAGCTTCTTATTTATATGTGAAAAGTTTTCTGCGTGAAGACCGCGCGAAAGAGGCCGAGACAAGGATCGAGGGTCTGGGAATGCCGGCCGGAGTCGTCCAGAAACACATAGGCAAAGCAGACGTCTACATCGTTTATAGCGGCCCCTATCCGGACGCACAGGTTGCGAGCGCGATGCAAAAGCTCGAGGAAAAGGGCTTCTCAAACGTGCGGTCGGTTCCAGTCCCGGGAAGCGGCGGGAACGAAAAACAATAGCGGGCCGAGATACGTTCAGGGGTCATAGGCGATGGAAATCGAATTCGGAGCGCNNCTATTTGTGCTGTCGGATGGGATGGGCGGCCTGGCGGCGGGGGAAGTGGCAAGCCGGCTAACCGTCGAGACGGTTGTAAATAATTGCCGCGCCGCAGGCTCGAATCCTACTCTTCCGCTAATCGGGGAACATCTGGCGGGCCTTTCGAAGGCGTCCAACCGGCTGGCCAGCGCGATTCGCACGGCGAACCGCGATGTGTACGCGGCCGCGCAGAAGGACAAGAAAAAGCGCGGAATGGGCGCGACAGTGGTAGCCGTATGGATTGTGGATTCACAGCTAGCAAGCGTCGCGCACGTGGGAGACAGCCGGATATACAGGCTACGCGGAGATGAGTTCGCACAGATCACCGAGGATCACTCGTTTGTGGCGGACCAGGTTCGCCGGGGCCTGATGACTAAGCACGAAGCGACGCAAAGCAACATGCAAAGCGTGCTATTGCGAGCTTTGGGCGTTGAGCCGGAGGTTCAAGTGGACATCACGGAAAAGGATGTGATGGAAGGTGACACGTTCCTGCTCTGTTCCGACGGGCTTACGCGCGAACTTTCGAACGCGCAGATTTCCGCGACTCTGACCGAAATTGAAAATCCGCAACATGCGGCGGAACAACTGATCGACCTGGCGAATCAAGCGGGAGGCGGGGACAACATTACCGCGGTGGTCGTTCGGTACGCGCCGAAGCCGGTGCGCGCGTTTGCGCGGATTGGAAAATGGTTCAAGGGATCGGAAGAACGGTGATGGCGCGGGACCGCCTTGGGTACTTCGTTGGGCACTGCGCTGCAGTCTGCGCAAGAATTGAATTCAGGAGGGTAAGGACATGTCGAAGCTAGTGCTGAAATTTGAAAGCTCGGTATTGAAGGAAGTAGCGGTAGGGACGAAAGAAGTGAGCATCGGGCGCTCGCCGGAGTGCGGAATCGTGATCGATAATCCCGCAGTGTCGAACTATCACGCGCGCGTGTTCAGCGAAGAAGGCCGCATGATGTTGGAGGATTTCGGAAGCTTGAATGGAACCTTCGTGAACGGGCAGCGGGTGAAGATGGTGACGCTGAAACCGGGAGACTCCGTGGCGATCGGGAAGCATACGATCGTGGTGACGGACTCGAGCGAGGTCAGAGGAACCGCTCCAGGCGGTTCGAACGGCACATCGTGGCCCACGGTGCCGAAAATCGATGAGACCGTAATGCTGGACACAAAAGAGCGCCGCGAATTCCTGCGTAAGGTGGCGGCAGTGGGAGAAAGCACACAAGTGGCGCCGGGCCGGTTGAAAGTCCCGACGCTGCTGGTGAGCAAGGGCAGAACCGACCGGAAAGAGTACACCCTGAGCGATAAGCTGACGGTGATCGGAAAATCCGGGCTGGCTACAATCAAGTTGAAAGGGTGGTTTGCGCCTAAAGTGGCCGCGCAGATTACTCGGCGCGAGGATAATTTCTTCTACATCAGCTCGGCTGAGAGGGTGCCGAGCGTCAACGGAACAGCCATTGCGCAGCCTTGCAAGCTTTCTTCCGGCGACGTGGTTGAGGTAGCTGGAATCGTCCTTGAATTTGTTTATCGCGATTAGCTCTTCGCAGCAGAACGGAATAGCGGGTAGTGGGTCAGTTTCCAGTTACCGCGTTAATCGGGGCTTATGTTGAGCTTGCTCGACGCGGGACGTGTATTCAGTCAAATGGCTCTTCGCCCGCAGACCAGATGATTGCGAACGACCTCTTTGGAGTAGAAAATGTGGCGACTTCAGGACTAGAAAAATCGTGTCCAACTCTCAGCGAAAGGTTGATGTAAGAAGCATTCTTGAACCGTAGGCGTAAGCCCGTATCCCAGAATTCATCAACTTCAGTAGCAATTTCGCCTATCAGAGAACATAGACCGTCCTTGTACCCGCCGTCCGCATGGGCAAGTGTTTTATTCTGGATAGTTATCGTAGACCAGCTGTTCATGGTGAATCCGTGCCCGCAGAAATCTAGCTGCAAGTAATCCATTACAAAGGTCACGGCAGATAGATATTCGCCGACAACAGTTTGCAGGGGAGAAACAATTCGACGAAGCTCGCGCTGCGACTCGGGAATTTCAGTAAGGACTAAATCCGAAAATGACTGTTCCAGGAAGACCCTTCGAGCGTCATCAGACTCAAACAAACGTCTGTCTGACTGCGACTTTGGGCCAAATTCAAGCACGTAGCGTTGCACCAGCTTGTTCGCCCGACGCAAGGAATCGGAATACGTGCGGACGGAAGTTACGAGCCGTAGCTCGTACCTCGCACCCCAAGAACCGTTGCCTTCTGAGGTTATGACTTCCGATTCGTCCATACTTTGCCCACGCCCTTTTATCATGATCAAGCTTGAAAAGTCCTCTTAGTCCCTGATGAGACCACCCGGATTATCGAAAACTGACCCACTATCGATTCTGCGCCTTCGACGATTCGACCGCTAGATTTGACCGCGCTTCGCTTCAGGAATTGAGCAAAATTTCGGGGCTCTGCCTTCGCTGTTCCCGGATGTTTTGGCCAACTGAACTTCAGTCAGGTAACCACTGGTACCGTCGTCCTATGGTCACAACTTCTTCCCTTAAGTACATTTAGATTGTTCACTTCCCTGACTCGTGTAGGACTCGGGAGATCTCACATGGCTACAGCAACTTACATCGACGCCAACCCAGTATCGTCGCCGGATAAAAGCTCGGGCCACAAAGAGACACGCCGGCGCCCGCGGTTGAAGGTTTCGCTTCCCTTGGAGGTGCGGCCGTTCGACGCGCGTTTTGCCGAGATAGTGGACGTGGGCGAGGTGCTGGATTTCACGCGCGACGGCCTCTACTTTGCGACCTGTATGCCCCATTATTTCATGGGGATGCGGCTACTTGTGACCTTTCCGTTTGGCGAAAAAATCTCCGCGCACAAGAAATTTCTAGGTTCGATTGTAAGAATGGAAAACCGGCCAGAGGGTACGGTCGGGGTTGCTGTCCGATTCCTGCTGTAGCCTGGTGCGCGAGGTTTGACTTTAGGCATGGCGGATTGGGATAGCGCTTGTTGACGCGTGTCCCGCCTACGACAATAAGACTCAGGATTTGACCATCCATCGCCAAGCAGCGGAACCGCCGTCTTAAGGGCGGGGAGACCAGGAAAAAACAATGCACAATTCATCTCACAAAAAGAATGAGCACGGCGCTCATTCGCCCGCGGTGCAGGAAGCCGAACGCCGTGGAGCCGAGCGCCACATGTTCACCGCTGGAGCTGAAGTGGTCGAGATCAAGTCCGGTGCGCGGTTCTCTACGCGCACAACCGACCTGGGACCGGGTGGCTGCTTCGTCGATACCACAGTTCCCTTTCCCATCGGATCGGTGGTGCGAGTGACTCTCACCAAGGGCAAGACTGCGTTTGAAACCGCGGGCACCGTGGTCTATTCGCAACATGGCCTCGGCATGGGCATCGCGTTCAGCGAACTGAACGACGAGAAACGGCTGGAACTCGCCGACTGGATAGCGGGTGTCACAGGCGAGCGACATGTGGCGCATGAAATTGCGCGCGCTCCGAAAGATTCGAACCCTCAAAAGGGGCACGAATTTGTCGCGCTTGTGCGTCTGGTACGGCTGATGATTGGAAAAGGAATCCTCACGGAAGCGGAAGGCTCTTCGGTGCTCCACGATCCTGTATTGTAGAAACATGGCGGAAGCGGGCGGGTGAGCTGCAGTCACTCTTGCCCGAACGAGTTGGCGCGGGATTGTCACCTTCCTGGCTAAAAACCATCTTATATATGCGACGCTAACTCTGGCGACGTGGGTCTAGTCTCGGACGGCAGTTCAACCGAACGCCGTTTCGGGATGATAGGGATGTTCTTCCTAAACCAGGCAAAAATTGCCTAGTAACCTGTCAAAAATGCACCGCTCCGCGCGCCTAAGTAGCGTATTTTCTGCAAGTCCGATGCCTTGACTAGTGGTACTGAGAGTGCATCGTTCAGTTGGGGGTACCCATGGGAGAAAGAAGAAAAGCAAGGAGGTACGAGCTTTATCTTCCCGTGCAAGTTTGTCTCTCTCGCGAACGTCCCGTCGAGTTTTTCACGGGGCAGCTTCGTGACGTGTCCCGCTCAGGGGTCTACTTTCATTCAAACGTACCTTTGGATGCCGGAACTGGTATGGAGCTTACGTTTTCGCTGCCGGCGGAGAAAGAGCGAGGCACGACGGTCCTGGTGCGCGCCAGTGCCAAGGCGCTTCGCGTTTCGCCACTGGCTGGCGAGGAAACACCGCTCTTCGGCGTGGCAGCGACCATCGATCGCATCGACTTCATCCGGCCAGTTATTTCCAGCGCCGCATAATTTTCAACACTCCACATCGATCTTGGACGTCGGCGCAGCCTTTCATTAGCTTGCGCCGATTTTTTTTGTGTCCTATTCCAGCAACATGGGCGGTAGTCTATTTCTGCGCCGAATGGGCTTATGCCGGTAAAATAGGAAAAGAGCCGGCTACGCACACCCCATGCCTCAGCAAAGCCAGTCAAAGCGAATTTTTGAGCTAGAACGCGAAACTCTACGCGCGTTGTGTATTCGTGCGAGCGCAAACGCACGGCACGAAACCACAATGCGAGACCTCTCGAACCACGTCTGGCAGGATGCGGAACATCGCGTGGTATTCGAAGCGATCCAGAGGCTTAGCAGCAGCGATCCAAAACTATTGCGGGAACAACTACCCGCGCAAACAACACGCATGGGTTTCCCGGACGTGAACTGGGAAAACTACTTCCTGCCTGCGGGAAAAGCGGAAGGCGATTTCGACGCACTCGTGCGCGACTTGCTGGCTGCGCCGAAAGCTAAGAAATAAATTCGCGATGTAAGCGATGTTGTTTGGCGCGGACGATTGCCGTTACGGCCAATCTATTTGGCGGCTAAACCGAATGCGCGGGAATGAAATTCGAGCGAGGCGGGAAAATGTTCTGCCACGTAACTCCAGTCGTGGCCGCCCGGATACAGATGGAATTCGTTGGGGATGTGGCGGGCGTCCAGCAGATCGTGAAATGCCTGTGCGCCGACATTGAAGCCGTATTCGTCTTCCGTACCACAATCAAAATAAATTTTTAGTCCATTCAGATGAGGAGCGTTCTTCACCAGCGTGAAAGGGCTGTTCTGGTTCCAGTAAGCTGCGTCGGGCGGCGAACCGAACGCGGTGCCGAGAACTCGCGAAAGCATGGCGCCCTGATAACCCGTCATTCCCCCGCTTGGAAGATTAGCCACCAAGGCGGCACTGTGCGCGCTCACCGAGGCAAACATTTGCGGATAACGTAACGCAAAGCGCAAAGAACCGTAGCCACCCATGGAAACACCGCCTATACCGCGGTATTGGCGTTCGGCGTGAACCCGGTAGTGGCTCTCGATGTAGGGAATAAATTCGCGGATGAAGAAATCCTCGTAGCGCACCTTTCCATCGCGCGAGTTGATGTAGAAACTTCGGCCGGCGTCGGGCGTAACGATCAGGAATTCGCCGATTTTATTCTGCGCCCAAAGATCATTCACTAAGTCCATCCCGCCATCATCGATCAGAAGCTGCGAGTTGGAACCGAGCCCGTGAAGGAAATACAGAATGGGATAGCGCTGTTTCCCGGAATCATAACCGGGCGGGAGGATTACGCAGTAAGGCACCGGGTGACCGAGAATTTTGCTGGGCGCCGAGCGGCATTCGGCGCGGCCGGGAGCGGCAGCTTTAGCGGTGGTACACATCGCGACGCAACCGAGCAATATGATGAATGTTGCCAAGGTAATCCGCGAGGATCTTACAGTTCCGTCGGAGAATCTTGCGCGCCAGAAGGCACTACTCATACCTCAGAGCCTCGACGGGATTCAGTTTGGCAGCGCGCGACGCGGGATAAATGCCCGCCGCCAGGCTTACCGCAACAGAAAATCCGATGGCGCCGGCGACCATCCACCAAGGAATTGAAGATAGATCGATCGGAGGCAGTTCCTGCCTGCGCAAGTAAACATTTGTTCCGAACGTAAGCGCGGAGCCGATAAGCCAACCGAGCACCACGCCAAGAATTCCCCCAACCAGACCCATGACCGCGGCTTCCGCGAAAAACAGACGGCGAATATCGCGATCGGCTGCGCCCAGCGCTTTGAGAATGCCAATCTCGCGGCGGCGTTCGAGGATGGCCATCACGAGAGTGTTGATGATGCCGAGCGAAGCGACAGCGAGAGCCAAGCTTCCGAAAATTCCGAGCAGCAAGTCAAACACGGCGAAGACCTGCCGGAGGCTTTTGGTCGCGTCGAGAAGCGAAAAAGTGGTGAATCCCATGGCCTGGATCGCATCCTCCACGGATTTCACTTGCGATGGGCCTTTCACGCGGACCGTAAGGCTGTCGTAATTCCCTTTCGAGGAAGTCCCACGCAGAATTTCGCGCAGGTCATTTGCTTGCGTGATGCGCAAAGTCTCGGCGACTTGCAAGGGAATGAGCAATCGGCCCCGGCCGAAACCGCCAAACCCTGTGGCCGGCTCGGTTTCGACGACGCCGACGACACGAAAAATCTTTTCGCGCGGAACGATGGAAAAACCTGGCGAAAGATCAGTTTCTGCCGAGTGTGGAGTTGTTCCGTCAGCGCCTGCTTTGCTCTTGCCAGCACTTGGCTCCGCCGGGAGCGGCTGGCGTTCCGCATAGCGCAGTGTCAGATCTTTGCCGATCAACGAATCAGGCTGGGTCGAAAGATCCTTCGCAAACTCGATTTGAAGTATCGCTTCATCGACATTCGGGCCGGAGAAGAAGGCGCCCTTCATGCCATCGAACGCGCCATCGGATTTAGCGGAAGCAGGAATGCCAGCCACGGTGGTCGAAAATGGCTTGCCTTCGAACTGGATTTCCGTGGGGAAGCGAATCTCGGGATAGACTTCGACGACATCCGGAAGGACGGAGATTTTCTGCCGCGCTTCTGCGTCCAATACCTTTGGTGGCGCTGCGGTCGCGGGGTCGGGGCGCGTTGGCCGGCCAAATCCGCGCTGGTTCAATCGCGAGCTGACAAAAACGGCGTCGAACAAACCTGAACGCGAAAGGCGCTTGCTCGCGAGTTGCTGCAAGCCGACACCAAGCGAAAGCATGGCGACGAGCGAAGCCACTCCCACAGCGATGCCGAGCGTGGTGAGCGAGTTTCGCAAAAGCGCTTCACGAAGGTTGCGGCCGGCTAGTTCCGTGAGGTCGCGTGTCTTCATGGACGCGTACCGTCTCTGATCAATTTTCCGTCCGCCATGGTGACGATTCGATGCGCGAAGCGCGCGGCGCGGTCGCGGTCGTGCGTCACCATCACGATGGTCATGCCGAGCGACTCATTGATTTCCCGCAAGAGGTGAAGAATCGCGTCGCCCGTGGCACTGTCGAGATTCCCGGTGGGTTCATCAGCCAGGAGAATCGTGGGACGGTTCACGAGAGCGCGCGCGAGCGCTGCGCGTTGCTGTTCGCCACCGGACAATTCACTGGGACGATGCGTCAAACGGGCAGCGAGGCGCACGCGATCGACGGATTCGCGGACTCGCCCTGCGCGGTCTGCGCGTTCCACCTCCGCCAGGCGCAGAGGCAACTCCACATTTTCCTCGAGCGTCATGCGCGGCAGGAGATTAAAAGCCTGAAAAACCATTCCGATGGTATGGCTGCGGTGTTGCGCGAGATCTTCAGAACTCATTTCGGCGAGGTTGCGTCCGTGGGCAAAAATGGCGCCGGAGGTGGGGCGGTCGAGTCCCGCGATCAAATTCAGCAATGTGGATTTTCCGGAGCCGGAACTGCCGAGGAGCGCTACGAATTCCTTGGAACGAATCGCAATGCTGACGTCGTCCACGGCGCGCACCAGCGCGTCTCCCATCTGATAGCTACGAGAGACCTGCTCCGTGCGGATCGCGATTTCGTCGATTGTCTCAGTCATTTCAGCCACACTATTATTACGTGCCGCAGCGCTCGTTAGTTACTTAAATCAATGGGAAATAAGGCTAGAGGTTTAGATCCCCGTATCGTTCCGCGGCAACAGATTCAGCTCTGCGAAGAATTTCTGTCGGCGTTGCACCGTGCGGATTGTTCCACCGCCCAGGAATGGCTAGCCGGCAGTTGGGGCAGTGACCGTCTCGAAGATTATTCTGCTGGACGTCGTGCCACGAGCGGCGGATGAGCAGTGTTCCGCATGACGGGCACAGCGTGTGCGCCGCGTCGGTGTGGATGTTTCCTTCGTAGACATAATTCAGTCCTGCTTCGAGCGCGATGGCGCGCGCGGCGTGCAATGTTTCGGGCGGCGTTCGCGGCTTGTCCTGCAGTTTAAAGTCAGGATGGAATGCGGTGAAGTGCAGCGGCACGTCCGGCCCTAGATTTTCGAAGATCCAGTCAGCCAGCTTGCGGAATTCGTCAGCGCCGTCATTCAGCGTGGGAATAATCAAATTCGTGATTTCGAACCAGACGTTTGTTTCATTCTTCAGCCATTTCAAGGTGTCGAGAACCGGCTGCAAATGCGTGAGAGTGATGCGTCCATAGAAATTTTCGGTGAAGGCTTTCAGGTCCACATTGGCGGCGTCCACGTGATCGTAAATATCGTGGAACGCGTCGTAGGTGATGTAGCCATTCGTGACCATCACGGTGTTCAGTCCGCGCTCTTTGGCGGCGGCACAAATATCTATGACGTACTCACCCCAAATTGTCGGCTCATTGTAAGTAAACGCAATCGACGGGCAGTTATTTTTGATTGCGAGCAGCACCACATCTTCCGGCGGGACGTGCGACGAATGCACTTGATCTGAGCGCGATTTCGAAATATCCCAATTCTGGCAGAAGAAGCAGCCCATGTTGCAGCCGGCGGTGCCCATGGAAAAGACGCGCGTTCCAGGCAGAAAATGATTGAGGGGCTTTTTCTCGATGGGATCGATTTGCATCGCGGCGGGCGAAGCATAGCCGAGACTGTAAAGCTTGCCGCCTTCGTTCACGCGGATGAAGCAGAAGCCNNATTCCACCAGCGAGCTTCGTGCAGCGACGCAGTTTTTTGGAGGATCTTCAGATCTTGCATGAAATGGCACACAGCAAATAACGCGCTACGGTGATTATACGCTCAACGCACGGGTGCGCGTGATCGCGTGCACTTGCAAGTGTTTTGACATACGATTGAGGAAGCGCTCGATCGAAAGCTATCGCCGGCGACTAAGGATAATGGTGCATGTCACTGCGGCGGCTCCGCATCGTGACTTCGTTCATGGAAATGTCCGCTCCCAGGTTTCTTAGCGTGCTCGTGGTAACCCTTTTTCTCCTAATACGCTTCGGCGCTTTGGGTGAGGCGTCCTTCCAGGCTCCGGCGCAGATTGTGGAGTACAAAGAGGTCGTACCACTCTCCTCGGGCCAGGTTCGCGATCGAGATGTGTGCGTCAATTTCAGTCCGGTGATGACTTCCGGAGAGTTTTTCGACGGGCTGCAGCGGCACGAGACGCCGTCCGGCGATGAATTTCACAAAAATTCCCGGGTGGTACAGAATTTTCCTGAACAGATTACCGTCCAGGTCCAGCTCTCAATCTCTGTCTGCGACGCCGATATTTACACGCCGGCGCCCGCTCCCAGCTTTGTGAATGGAATTCGGTTCAAAGCCCAATGGAAGCGAGGACTGGCTATGCGCCCGGTGGAACAATTTGCGGTTCAGCGCGTGGCGATTACTTCCGAAGAAGGCGACAGCAGGCTGCTGTTCCTGCTTAAAATTCACGACCGGGACGTGCCGCTGACGGACCACCTGATTATTTCCGTCATTTCTCCGCAGGGAAAACTGCTGTCGCGAATGTCCGGCAGATTGTAGAACAGCTAAGTATTGTTCCATTCTTACATTTGGCTTACCAGATACACACGCGGTCAGCGGGAGCGAGGTAGAGCTTGTCTCCCGATTGGACATCGAATGCCGCGTACCAGACGTCGAGGTTGCGCACAGTGACCGGCCGGAACTGGTCGGGGGAGTGAGTGTCCGTCATCATTTGCTCACGGAGAAAAGCATCACTCGACTTTGATGCCCAGGCCTGTGCGAAGCCAAGGAAGAACTGCTGGTCGCCGGAGAGGCCATTCTGGACCGGCGCGGCCTTACCCGCGAGGGAGGCGCGGTACGCATCGTAGGCAGCGGAAATACCCGCGAGGTCGGCGATGTTTTCATTAAGCGTCTGCTTGCCATTCACGGCAAGGTCGGGAAGAGGCTTGTAGGCGTCGTACTGCGCGACGAGGGCAGCGGTGGCTGCTTCGAAATGCTCTAGGTCGGCAGGTTTCCACCAATTTCTAACACGCCCAGTGGAATCGACCGCGCTTCCTTCGGTGTCGAAGGTATGGCTGATCTCGTGCCCGATGACGGCGCCGATGGCGCCGTAGTTCACCGCAGCGGGAGCCTGGGCGTCGAAGTAGGGCGGTTGGAAATTTGCGGCGGGAAAGTTGATTGCGTTTTGCAGGGGCAGTTGCATCGCGTCCAAAATCTGCGGCGCAAATACCCACTCTTTGCGATCAACAAGATGGCCGAGACGGGCAACATTGCGGTGGTAATCGAACAGGCCGCCGCGCCATAGGTTGCCGAAAATGTCATCCGCCTTGACTTCGTAGTCCGAGTAGTCGCGCCAAGTCTCCGGGTATCCGACTCCTACATAGAGAGTATCGAGCTTGGCTTTGGCTTCAGCCTTGGTCGCAGAGTCCATCCATGAGAGGGCATCAATGCGCCGCCGAAAGGCGGCGATGATGTTCGCGACCATGGCTTCAACCTGCGCCTTGGTTTCGGGTGAAAAATAGCGACGGGCATACATTTGTCCAAGGGCGTTGCCGAGTACGCCCCTGCCTTCGAGCATAGAGTTTCCGGTTTCGTCCACCGGGCTGTTGATCAGTGAGACGCCGCGCTGCGAGCGCGGAAGTTGATCCGTCTTGCCGGAAAGCGCCTTGCCGAAGAAGGCGAACCGCTCGTCGGCGAACCCTTTGGGCAGCACGGCTGCGTAGGCGTCAATCAGGTGGAACGCCAGCCAGTCTTTCCACGTCTCCAGCGGGATAGAAGCGACAAGAGCAGACTCTCCAGCGATGGCGGTGGGCTGCCAGACGGTGAAACTCCCTTGCTGGCTGAGACCCGCCCCGCGAAAGTATTCTGCCCATTCGAAGCCGGAGGCGTTGGCGGCGAAGTCGGCTTGCGTCCAAGTGTTGTTAGCCTTCGAGATGTCTTGCTCTTCTGCGACGGGGACATGCTTTTCGGCGATGGCGTGCTCCAGTTCGACAATGTGCACTGCACGAGCGTCGGTGTCGCTGAATCCCGCGAGCTTCAGGATCGTCGCGACATGCGTCTGATACTTGCTGCGTATGTCGCGCATTTCGGAGCTGTCGGAAAGATAGTATTCGCGATCAGGCATTCCGATGCCGCCCTGCAGCAGATACGCGGTGTAGCGCTGTGGGTCGTTGAAGCCGGGCGCTACCCACAGCCCGAAGAGGTTGGGTGTATGAAAGTTGGCTTCATTCAGGGGATCGACATCCGACCGGAGGGTTTCACCCAAAGCTCGTGCAAGGTCGTGCTTGTTGCGGAGGGCGGCAATTGCGTCGAGGTGCGGGCGCAGCGGAGCCATGCCTTTGGCTTCGATGGCGGCCTCGTCCATGAAGGAACGGTAGAAGTCGGCAATTTTGCGGGTATTGGAACCAGCAGGCGCATTGGCCTTGACCGCTTCTTTTATCAGCCCTGCGGTCTGTTTGCGGGTCAACTCATTCGACTTGTCGTTTGACCAGCCGTCAACGGCGACGTAACCGCTATCCGGGGGAATTTCAGTGCGCTTGATCCAGTCGCCGTTCGCGTAGCGGTAGAAATCGTCGCCCGGCTTGATCGAGCGGTCCATGTTGGCAACGACGATGCCGTGGGTCTCTTGTGTGGTCGCATCCTGCGGATAGGCGCTAAGCGCGGTGAAGACTAAGAGTGCGTATGCGGCGGCGTTTCGAGGCAAGAATTTGAGTGTGGTTCGCATGTGTAAGCTCCAAAGAGGCTGTGGCTTCAGAGCCAAGCCAACTGGAATTAAACGCAAATTTGAAACCGCAGCACTACCCCAGTCCACCTAACTTGAAACTTGCATTTCAGGACTTTTGCGCGTCTCGGCGTATCGCCACCCATTCCAAGAATCGTTCGATGCGAGCGCGTTCCCGCCACATCAGCCGAAAGAATTTTCGCGCGTCGAGACCCGACGCCTCTTTGCCGAAGAACGTTTCCATACGCCACTGGATGTACGGCGAAGCCCACGGGCGCAGACGATAGCCGCGCGCGATAATCCAGTAATAGCGCAGGGCGTTCAACATGGCACACCATCGTGATGCACTTCCCGTCCTCTCGTTGCGAAGGAGCCATTCTCAAAAGTTCGCTCGCGCCGAAATGGTAGAATCGGAGCGCTCGCAAAAAGGCTTTTAAGATGACCGCGGAAGACCACTACTACGCTGGAATTGATTTTTTCGGCGAAGGCAAACTCGACTCGGCGATTGAGGAATACAACCGCGCGCTGGAGCTCGATCCTAAGTTGATCGACGCGCTTCATGGCCTGGCGCAAGCGTATCACGCC
>PKWH01000292.1:0-679 GCA_003131985.1 Acidobacteriota bacterium
GCTCGCTCGCCCCGGTTCGTCTGTTCGACGACCATGGGTACGAGGGTTGTTGCACGCGGATAGGCGTCGTCTTTGTGTGTCATAGGGAGAACTTTTGCGCGCTGAGGAACCCGAACCTACTTTTCACTTTTGGCCGTCGTCTCGATCCGGGCGTTGCGGTAAAGCCACTCGATTGTTTTGTCGCTTCGCAACTTCGATTTCATCCTATCGAGCACTCCTTGCTTTGTCAAGCGAGCCCGCAATGCCGTTGCCGATTCGCCACTGTGTTCCGCCAGCGAGTTAATCTCTTTTTCCACTTCTTCATCGGTCGCGTCGATCTTTTCCGCTTCCGCGATGCGGTCGATCAGAAGCTCCGCCTTCACGTCGTCCACCGCGCGCTCGCGTTGGTGGTTCCGAAGCGCCACCCAATCGATATTCACCGCGCGTGGATCCACTCCTTGAGCGGTTAGCGAACGAACGCTGCGCTCAAGCCGTACATTCATCTGATGCTCCACGAGCGCTTCCGGCACCGGAAAATCGTGCTGCTTCACCAGAGCTTCGAGCAGCTTTTCGTGAGCCTGCGCCTTCTGCTGATCTTCCTTCGCCGCTTCCAAATCTTTCGAGATGAGCTTGCGCATTTCTTCCAGAGTCGAAAACCCGCCTTTGTCGCCCGCGGCGTCCTTCGCGAACTCATCATTTA
>PKWH01000292.1:685-840 GCA_003131985.1 Acidobacteriota bacterium
TGCGACCGGAATTTTTTTGTGTCGCCGCTGCTTGCGCCGCGCAAATTTTCCGTAAAACTCTCCAGCGTTTCTTCCGCGCCTATGTGGCAAAGAATGTTGTCGGCTTGCACCGGCTCGCCGTCACCCACCGGCACGCCCGCAAGTTTGATAAGGAC
>PKWH01000292.1:904-3866 GCA_003131985.1 Acidobacteriota bacterium
TCGCCTTCCTTGAAATCAACCTTGTCCACCGCCGGACGCGTTATGGGAACCAGCTTTTTCTCTTCGAGAGCTTTCTCGATATATTCAGGCACCAAGGATTGCAGCACTTCGCCCTGTATATCTTCGGCAAAGCGCCTGCGGATCAGCGTAACGGGCGCTTTGCCCGGACGAAATCCCGGGACGCGCGCCACGCGCGCAAGATCCCGCGCCACTTTTTCAGTTGCTTTGGTTACATTCTCGGCTGGAATTTCCAACTCGAGTTCGCGTTTGCATGTTGCTTCTGTCATGGAAGTTTTTCAGGGCGTTCTTGCAGTAATCCCTAGCCCAATCCGCCTTTCACTTGTTCCTATCCGAGAACCGTGGCAGGGAAGTGCGGCTGGCATTCACCGCAGGTGAATTTCCAGTATAGGGAAGACGTTGTCTCGCGTCAACCAGCCGCGCTTCGTTGCTTCTTCGAATTTTTCTGCGGAAGAAGGGACTCGAACCCCTACGGCCTTTCGGCCACCAGCTCCTAAGGCTGGCGCGTCTGCCAATTCCGCCACTTCCGCGTCGGCTGGCTCGTTCGATTATACAGGCGACTTGGATTCCCAGAACAGTCAAACGCCAACTAGATGTAGGCGCCTTTCAGCGACGCGATGAATTGGATTCCAGAGACCGCTTTTCCTTTCAGGTGATCGTCGTTCGTGATGAACAAATCTATTCGGGCTTGGGCAGCACAGGCGAGTTGAATCGCATCAGGCGCCTTAATGCTTCGATCCTGTCGAATCGTCGCGTAGTGTTCGGCTGTTTCCTGATCGAACGGGAGCATGACCGCCGTGACTGTCAAGGCCTGCAAATACGATCGTCGAAGCTCAACATCTCCCTTTTCCGTTGGTTTCACGAGAATTTCTCCCAGCGTTAAAGAAGAAGTGAAGAGCTGGTCGCCGCGGAAAATCATCCTCTGGCGTAATCCGGTCACGTCCTTTGAAAACTCGCCATAATCTTCGAAAAGATAAATGAAAAGGTTCGTGTCCCAGAATACTCGGCTCATTCCCACCCCTCACGCAGGCGCCGTACGTACTCGTCGGCGTGTTCGCCGGACCAGATTTTTTTCCCCGACCCGCGCAATGAAAGAAGGGGATCGGTCTGCGCGTTCGGTTTTCTCCGAACGTACTCCGCGTCATACCAATCAAGCAGAAAGTGGTACTTGGCCGGAATGTCTTCTCTCGCAGGCCTGGTCTTCGAGTCTTCGCGCGCTGGATGGTAGGAATCTCCCGGCCGAAAGAGTCTGCGTCTGGCTTTCCCTGTCTCGAACAGCATGCGATAGCGCCCGGGGTTGGGAGGACGATTGGCCACGCAATGCTGAATGATATGAACGTAGACGCCCGGCCGCAGTTCTCCGAAAACCCCCTCTTCCTCCGCGCGCGAGAGGATTTCTTCAACGGAGAAATCTTTTTTGCCGGGATGCTCGCGCTGGAGCAGCGCGGCGGCGATCCAGACCTCGTCAGCCACTCTGATCGCCACTTTGGTAGAAGACATAATTTCTCCATCTGCCAGTACTTTTGTATTCTACCAAGTATTGTTGTCATATACAAATATATATGAATAACCTTGAAGGGCGGACTTCGCGAAGCTCCCTTATGCTGGGGAACTCGCACCGATTTTGCTCACCTCCCTCGTCGGGTGGCTTTCGAATGCCCTTGCAGCCCTCACCCTGTTTTGCTAGGCTTCCGGCCCAACAAGCCTTAACCAATCCCGGGAGGAACGCCATGCCACACTGTACGAAGTGCGGAGCCGCAATAGCAGATAACGCTGCTTTCTGTCCAAGTTGTGGCGCCACCCAGGGAGCGGCAGCCTCATCATCGCCCGCCGCCTCCACGCAATCCGGTTTGGCTGAAAACGTCGCTGGATTGCTCTGCTACGTTCTCGGTTGGATCACTGGCCTAATCTTTTACCTCACGGACAAGAGGCCATTCGTTCGTTTCCACGCGGCGCAATCTATCGTAGTTTTCGGCGCGCTCACCATCATCCGAATTATCGTCGGCATGATGTTCGTCACCGGAGGTCTCGCCGGAATTACCACAGGACTCTCGCTGGGAATCCTGCTCTTCTGGCTCATTTCTCTCGTGGGCCTTATTCTCTGGGTCCTCCTCATGGTCAAGGCCTACCAGGGCGAGCGATACCGCGTGCCCATCGCTGCGGACCTGGCAGACAAGATCTTCGGGAAATCCTAACTCGCGAGCTNNCAGTCCAGCGTCCATCTTTATTGACTTTCCTTTATGGTACGCAGTATCCGGAGTGCTGGGAGACAGAAGTGAAGGTTCGCCTTTGTTTTCACGATAAGTGTTTCGATGGAGCCGCCTCCGCCGCGGTGTTCACCCGCTTTTACCGAGAACGCATCCACCCTGATGCCCAGTTTATGTACACCGGGATGACNNACCTGGTGGTTCGACCATCACCAGAGCGCCTTCCTTACTCCTCAGGACGCCGAGCATTTTCGCCGCGACCATTCCGGCAAGAAGTTTTACGACCCCGCGTTCAAGTCCTGCACGAAATTTTTGGCCACCATCGCCGCGGAAAAATTCGGATTCGACGCCAGCCCGCTGGCGGAACTGATCCATTGGGGAAATATTATTGACGGCGCGCAATTTGACACGCCCGCAATCGCCGTCGGACTCGCGGAGCCGGCCATGCAACTCGCGCTGGTAATCGAAGCGGCGCCCGAACCGGATCTCGTGCCGAAATTAATTCCGCATATGGCGGTGCTTTCTCTAGCCGAAATGGTGAAGCTGCCTATCGTTCAAAAATATTTGGGCAGCCTGCTTGAACGCCACCGGCGCTCGCTCGATATTTTGCGCGACCGCACCGATTCGCGCGGCGGCGTAATCTATTTCGACGTCAGCGACCTCGACCTCGAAGGCTACAATAAATTCATCCCGTATTTTTTGCATCCCGACGCGGTCTTCTCAGTGGGCGTGAGCGC
>PKWH01000292.1:3925-4562 GCA_003131985.1 Acidobacteriota bacterium
GCTCGGCGGGAATAGAATCTGGAAACTTTTCCTACCAGTCCTTTCAGCTATTATGAGAATCTCGGCCCATGCCTTCGACCAAACCCGCAGTCCCCTTGGATTTGCTTGCCAGATGTGCTTTCGCTTCCGTATCTCTTTGGGTCCGCTCCGTTAGCGAGTTGTACTTTCAATCCACAACAACCAGACTAAAATAGACGGGGGAGTCGAGAGGCTCCCCTTTCTCACCGGAGAAAAACTTATGAATCTGAAAGGTTTTATCTTGGCAGTCGTTGTTTTCGGCGTACTCAACCCGATTTATTTAATGCTTCAGATGAAAGGTATTGGAATGCCCAGTCCTTTTCATTTCGCAAAAACACAAACCGGAATCGACATCACACTTATCGCTCGGTGGACGATTTTCAACCCGATGTGGTGGATCGCTTTTAATGTCCTGATTGCGGCGTGCAGTCTTCTTTTTATGAAGGCCCCGCCAATTGACGCTTCGATTCGCTAAAGCTTATTTCGCCGCAAAATGAGGGCGCTAAGAGGACATATACGCCCTTCCCGCCCCTTCTTAGGACAACATATACTCGGGGGACAATTTTTGAGCAATGAAAAAAGGAAGGCCGCCTTTGGGCGGCCCCCTTGCGGTCTTCTC
>PKWH01000292.1:4663-4789 GCA_003131985.1 Acidobacteriota bacterium
GCTCGGCGGGAATAGAATCTGGCGGCTCTCCAGCTTCGTTGGGGACGAGATTTTATCGTGTTACAATACTTCTCTTTTGTTGGGCCGGTAGCTCAATGGTAGAGCAGCTGACTCTTAATCAGCGGG
>PKWH01000023.1 GCA_003131985.1 Acidobacteriota bacterium
TGTTATTCCGCACGTAGAACTGGCCCACATTTTCCATTCTGGCGCGATATATGTCCTCCGCTTCGATATAAACCTGCCATTGACGGCCGAAGCGGTTGAAGTAGTTGATAAACGCTCCACCCATGAAAGCCTGAATGGTGCGGTAAACGTCGGCTAGCGGCACGCCGAGTTTCAGCACCTTGTCGCGGTCCACGTCAATGTACTGTTGCGGAACGCTAGCCAGGAAGGTGGTGCTTACGCTGGCAATTTCAGGGCGTTTGCGAATGGCTGCGAGGAATATGTCTAAATTCTTCGATAGAAATTCGACATCTTTTCCGGCACGGTCCTCGAGAACAAAAGTGAATCCTCCCGAAGTGCCGACGCCGGGAATTGCAGGAGGCGAGAAACTGAACACGATTCCTTCCGGAAGCTGGCTCAGCTCGCGATTCAGATGAGCCTTGATCTCCTGAAATTGTTCGTCCCTCGCTTTTCTTTCTCCCCACGGTTTGAAAGTGACGAAGAAGAACGCGTTGTAACTGGTGCGCACAAAGCTCAGCAAGCTGAAGCCGATGACGCTGGTGGTGTACTCGACGCCCGGTGTGGCAGCCACGATTTTTTCCACGGCTCTGGCCGCTTCATCGGTGCGTTGCAGGGACGCGGCGTTAGGGAGTTGCATATTGATGTACGCGTAGCCCTGGTCTTCGTCAGGCAGGAAACTCGAGGGTATACGGCTGCCAAAGAAACCAGCCGCAACCACTACGATTGCCAGTATCAAGATCGCGACCAAGCTTTTGCGTATCAAACCTCGGCAGACAAAAACGTAGCCGTCGGTGGCGCGCCCGAACATGCGATTGAACCAATCGAAGAATCTTCGGAGAAGGCCCGAACTCGGTTCCTTCTTCCGAAGGAGAAGGGCGGAGAGCGCCGGGCTGAGAGTGAGCGCGTTGAACGCGGAGAGCAGCACTGAAATCGCAATGGTGACGGCAAATTGCTGGTAGAGGCGTCCGGTGATTCCGGGAATGAAGGCAGTCGGCACGAACACCGCGGACAGGACCAGAGCAATTCCCACCACGGGGCCGGACAGCTCCTCCATGGCTTTCAAGGCCGCCTCCTTGGGCGTCATGCCTTCTTCGATGTGCCGCTCAACTCCCTCGACCACGACGATCGCATCGTCCACGACGAGGCCGATCGCCAGAACCAGGCCGAACAGGGAAAGCGTGTTGAGCGAGAAACCGAACACGGGGAAGAATATAAAGGTGCCGACCAGCGAAACCGGAACGGCCAAAAGCGGAATTAATGTTGCCCGCCAACCTTGCAAGAAAATGTACACCACGAGGATTACGAGAATGAGGGCGATGACAAGGGTTTCGACAATTTCCTTGATGCCTTCGGTCACCGAGCGAGTCTGATCCAGAGCGATAGTGTAGTCCATGTCCTGCGGGAAACGCTGCTTCATCTTTTCCATCAGCTTTCGCACCCCAGCCGCGGCGTCGACTGCGTTTGATCCAGGCAATTGATAGACAGCGATGATCGCGCTTGGTTGACCGTTCATGCGGCTTGAGACGCTGTAGTCCTGCGCGCCCAGCTCGACCCGCGCCACGTCTTTCACCCGCACGAGTCCGTTTGTAGGCGTCTCCCGGACGACGATCTCGCCGAACTCTTCCGGCGAAACCAGGCGGCCTTGCGCAAGAACGGAATACGTGAATTCCTGCCCTTTCGGCGCGGGCTCACCGCCGGCACTCCCAGCCGGATTCACGGTGTTCTGCGTTTGAATCGCCGCCACTACATCGGGCACCGTAATTCCCAACTTTGCGAGTTGGTCCGGCTTCACCCACAACCGCATCGCGTATTGGCCGGCACCGAAGATTTGCACGTTCCCGATGCCCGGAAGGCGCGTGAANNGTGATTCCATAGTTCGTGACATCGGTGGGAAGCTGCGAAGCGGCTTGCGTCTCGCGCGATTGGGTGAGAATCAAGTCCGTGTTTGGATCCGTCTTGATGTCGAAATCGACGACCAGTGTCGTGTTCGAGTTTCCCGTGGCGTTGAGGGAGTACATATAGTTCATGTTATCCACGCCGCTCATCTGTTGCTCGATGGGCGCAGCAACCGCTTGCTCCAGCGTCTCAGCATCCGCGCCAACGTACGTTGCCAGCACTTGAATTTCCGGCGGAGCAATGTTTGGGAACTGCGCGATGGGCAGACTCAAAATCGTGATGGCGCCGATCAGCACCATGAGGATGGAAATAACGATTGCAACGATTGGACGGTTGATGAAGAACTTTGACATCGGCGCTACCTGGCCTTCTGTTCGGCGATTTCAGGAGTAAAAGGTTTCGGATTGACCGTCGAGCCCTGCCGCACCTTTTGCGTGCCTTCGGCAACGACGCGCTCACCGGGTTTCAGCCCTTTCTGAATGATCCACAGGCTGCCGACGCGGTCCCCAACTTCGACCGCCTGAATCTTCACTTTGTTGTCGTTGTCCACTATTGCCACCTGGTAGCTACCCTGAAGTTCGGTAACCGCGCGCTGCGGAATCAGAAGCGCATCCTTTTCGATTCGCGTGGAGGCTCGCACTTTGCCGTATCCACCGGGACGCAGAATGTTGCCCGGGTTGGGGAACAATCCCGCTATCAGGATCGCGCCGGTGCCCTGGTTTACGGCACGGTCGGCGAAGTCGATGGTTCCTTGATGCTGGTATGTAGACCCGTCAGCGAGAATCAGATCGAGCGGCGTACGCTTGAACTCGGCTTCCCTACCGGAGACAGTCGGAAACCTTCGGTTGAAGTCGAGGTACTCGGATTCGCTAACGGTGAAATAAACCTTTATGGGATCGACTGTGGAAACCGTGGTCACGGCCCCGGTGCTCTGGCTTACAAGTGCGCCCACTTGCAACTGGGCTGTGCCGGCTATTCCGTCGATCGGCGACGTCAGCCGAGTGAAACCAAGATTCAGCTGTGCCGATTCAACCGCAGCCTCAGCGCTTTTGATTTGCGCCCGGGCTGTCGCCACCGTCGCTTCCGCTGCCAAATTGTTCTGCACGGAGTTGTCGAGATCTTGCTGGCTTGCCGCCTGCTCTTTCGCAAGCGGTGTATAACGCTCTACGTCGAGTTCAGTCCGTTTCTGAATTGCTTGCGCATTCGCGAGCTGAGCAGTCGCCGTGGCCAGTTGCGCCTTCGCCTCATCGAGTGACGCTTGAAAGGGACGCGGATCAATCTCGAACAGAAGCTGATTTTGTTGGACGAACGAGCCTTCCTTATAATCTTGCCGCAGCAGGTAGCCGGTGACTTGTCCCCTGACATCGGCATTTACAAGCCCCTCGAGCGTGCCTATCCATTCGCGGTAAATGGGGACGTCTTTCTGCTCGACTTGCACTACCTGGACGTCGGGCGCGCCGCCGGGACCGCCGCCCGCGCCGCCTTTCGAACAGCCGGCCAAAACGATAGAACTCATCATGATTGCGAGCAGCGGGCGTCCCATTGCGATCTTGCGCACACTATTCATCGTCGTCTCCGGTCGCGTGCCCACTCACCCGTTGGCTCGTTTTCATGGATGACAAATCTGATTCTGTCCGTGGCCATCAGGATTCGAGAAACGCAGGGAAGCAGCAGCGACGGTTCTCCAGCTTCCTTCCCAATCGAATTCCCCGCGATTGACGAGGTCGAACAAATCACGAATCCTAGTTTCGCGAAAGCGTCCGCGCCTCTCGACTCTTAACACTTCGGGCCAGCGCGCGCACCTCGGTCGTGAGATATTACTCAAAATGCTGCTGAGCTTCTATCCGAATCACTAAACGACCTGGTGGGAAACTTTGCGTGCCTTGTCGCCGCCGGATAAAGCTAGCGACGGCTGAAGAATTTCCGGACGCTGGCGAGGAATACGCTGAGCGGATTTCTGGGAGGGTTTCTCGGCGGAACTGCAGGATCCAGGACGCCAATGGCGGTCTTTCTGGGAGGCGAGCCGCCGAATCTGCCGGAAGCTTGCGGCTCGGGCTCGAGTTCATGATTTGAGAAGCTGTGCGGCACGAGGGGATTTTACCACTTATCGGGGGAATATTTCGGACGTTCGATTACTCACGGGGTTCGGTTCAGACAAGACCAACCGCTGCGAGCAAAAGCGAACAGAGGCCGAACCTGCCAGCATAGCGCCAGCGCGAGAGAAGCCACGCCCGCCGGAAACGGGGCTGGGCGTCCGTTCCCGGGCGGATCGAACTTCTCGTGCGTGGTGGCCGAATTCGTTCGTGCGGTGGTCGTCACCATCAGTACCGTGCTGGTCCCCGCAGTTACGGAGGCCGGGTTAAATGTTGCGACCGCTCCGGTTGGCAGTCCGCTCGCCTAGAAAGCTAGCGTGACGGCGGGGCCGACACCAGCGGGGGCCGTCAGAATCGTAAAACTCGCCGTTTGGCCAGCCATGATCTGATCATCTTCTTTGAGTCTTAGACCAAACCCGCCGGGAACGAGCCTGGGAACTCGTCCCCGCGCGGTGGCGCACCGTTTGTCCCCCCGACGCACGG
>PKWH01000147.1 GCA_003131985.1 Acidobacteriota bacterium
TCCGCAAGCTTCACCGTCGCTGCCGCGCGCGCATCACCTTCAAATGCGACGCTTATCCCCATGGTGTTTACCGCCGGTTTAGATTCGCTTCCGACCGCTTGTTCGGATTCGCGAACCCCGCTTTGCCCGGCATCTGGCCTTTCTGCGAGATTCGGATAAATAGACGGCTGTGCTGGCCGTTGGTGAGCACCCGCGGACGTTGATTTCCCACTATCGGACATTAGCCCCACAGCTTGTCCCTAATTGCGATGCATCATTACCGTAATCTGTTGCAAAGGAAGCTTTTAAACGATCAGACGATTCGCCGGTCCGCTCTTCTACGGTTGCGCGAATTAATCCGAAAATTGAATTGCACGGCGTGCGCCAATCAGAGCTTTCCGCCCAACCGAAGCAGCCCATACACGGCCACGCACACCGCGAAGTCGGTCAAGCTGCCCCAATCCAGAAGAAATCCTTGGTGTCGAAGCGCCTGCGGAAGATGAGGAACCAGCGAAAAATAGTAAATTGCATTACCCAAGAGAATGGCTACCGTATATTCGATCCACCGCCGAAAACTAACTCCCAGAAATTTGCGTTCCATAGGCATCGCGTCCGATGGGAAGTAGAGAAGGTTCAACCGCGTGCCGAAGTAGCGAATCTTTCTGTAGACCGAGCTTTCGCTTTTGCGGCTTCTTCCTCTCGATTCCTAGGCGATGAATTCGTTTGCAGAGAACGGAGAAGCCGGCTCGAGATATCCGCGATTTCATCCACGGCGCCCTGAAACGGAGCTTCGTTTGCCTTCGACGGTTTGCTAAACCCACTAATCTTCCTCACGAATTGAAGCGAAGCATTCCGAATCTCCTGTTCAGTAACGGGCGGATCGAAATTGAAAAGAATCTTGATGTTTCTGCACATTAGCTGTCACCTCAAGATGCCGCAACTCTCGATGTACGACCGCAAAAAACGGTCCCTTCTTATCTGGCAACCTTGGAACATGCTCCGAAAGTGCCGCTTCCCGCATTTTACACCGTCTTTTCTCGCACGAAAGCCGGACGCTGATTATTTGTCCGGTCAGGTCGTAACTTTTTTCAATCTGGAATCTAACTCAGTGCATCAGATACGGGATCGCGGTTTAGTTAATCGCGTAAGTTATCGGCACCGCGATGGGAGTAAACCTAAAGGGGACTCCATGCCTAAACTAACTAAAAAAGTTGCACTCGTCACCGGCGGCTCGCGTGGTATTGGCGCCGCGATCGCGAGGCGTCTGGCTGCTGATGGAGCAACTGTGGCCATCACCTACTCGAAAGATGCAAACGCCGCCTCTGCCGTGGTCAAAGCGATTGAACAGGCAGGTGGAAGGGCCGTCGCGTTTCAAGCGGACGCCGCGGACGCCGCTGCAGTCAGAGCCGCCGTCGAGAAAACCGTCGCCACACTCGGCGGCATCGACGTGCTTGTGAACAACGCCGGCACCGCTATTCCGAAAAAGTTCGAAGACGCCACGCTGGAAGAACTGGACCGCGTATTTAACATCAATGTCCGCGGAACAATGATCGCGACACAAGCAGCGCTGAAGCACATGAACAACGGTGGCCGCATCATCATGATCGGCTCCTGCGTGGGTGAACGTATGATGACGCCCGGTTTGGTGCCGTACTCGGCCACCAAGGGAGCCATCAAGATGTTCAGTCAGGGCTTGTCCAGAGAAGTCGGTAGCCGCGGCATCACCGTCAACAACATCCAGCCCGGTCCGATCGACACCGACTTAAACCCCGCTGCCGGCGAATGGGCCGTACCGCAAAAGGCCGCCACAGCGCTCGACCGNNCTCACCGTCGACGGCGGCACCAACGCCTAACTGAAACCTTGGCGTTCGACTTAGTGTTGCATCGACCCATTGAGACCACCCGGCTAATCAGGAGCTAGATCAGATTTGTGACAAAACCTAGCTGGTACCTATCTTGAGTCATCGACGCAGCGGCACCACCTGCAGGATTTCAAAGAAGGCGAGTTGCGGAAAAGTTGCGGCGCGACCGCCTAAAGAGTTGAGTTCAGACTGGAATCGAGTCGATCGTGACGCGATCCGGCGCATCCCAACCCGCATAGTAGAGCTCGACCTTCAAACCCGGAAAATCCTTCTTCATCGTTGTCGCTGCGCGCCGCAGATCCTGCTCCTGTCGCTCGCGAGGTTCAGCCGAATCGTGCAGATGGGCCGGCATCGTCTTGTAGAATCCGCAGTCTTGATGCTGAATCAGGATGAGCCGCTTGATTCCATGTTTTTCCACGAAAAACCGCAGCCACTTCCAGCTCGCCCAGGAAAACTTCGGCAAATACTCAAAAAGTGTCAAGCTCAACGGCCCGCCGGGAATCACCATCAGATCGTAATTCTGATTTAGATTGAGCTTATCGTTAAGAAACTCGTGGAAGCCTGCCTGAAACCGGTAATCGCCGCAGTGGATCACCAATATTTCAGTTTCGCCGCGCTTAAGTTTCGATTCGAGCTGAAAAGTGGGCATAGAGAGGGACTCGCGTAATAATGCCGAGCTCGCGTCGTTCGTTACGTCAGCGGCTTCCCCGCCTTCGGTTCCACCGGCTTCGCCACCACGTCTGTCTGCTTCGCTGCCGCGTCCGTCTGCTTTCCGCCATTTACTCCGAGCTGCGCGAGTGCGCTTGGAATGTCGAGACCCAGCGCCTGCAATTGTTGCAGCAAGCCGAAGATCAGAGCAGGGCCCGTGCGCGCTACACGCCCGATGCCGCCGGTTCCGTTTCCATCTTCGTTGTTGCCTTGCTCGATCACCACCACCTTGTCGATGTTTCCCAGCGGCGCGGCCACCGCTCCGAAAATTCCCGCGGAGGCTTGCAAAACGGCGGGCAGCCTTTCCAAAATGGTCTGAAGTTTCGCCGCGTCGTTGAATTGCTTCCACGCTTCCGCTTTCTTCAGGATGGCTTGCGCTTCGGCCACACCTTGCGCCTCGATCGCGCGCGCCTGCGCCAATCCCATAGCCTCGATTTTTGCGGCTTCCGCGCGTCCTTCCGCTTCTACTGCGGCGGCACGCCCCATTCCTTCCTGCTTCAATTTTTCCTGCTGCGCTTCCGCCAGCGCAATCTGCGCGGACTTTTCGCCTTCTGCTTCGAGTATCGCCGACTGTTTCGCAGCCTCCGCGCGCAAAATCGCCGCTTGCCGGTCGGCTTCCGCGGACTTGATCACCGTCGCTTCGAGTTCTTTTTGCTTGCGCTGGACTTCCTGCTCCTGCACCGCAATCTGTTCCTGCGTGCGCATTCTCTCCACGCGCACTTCTTCGACCACCACTTGCTGTCTGGCTTTGGCTTGCGCCAGCGGCCCGGCCTGAGCGGCCATGGCCTTCTGCGTCTCGACCTCAGCCAAAAACTGCGCTTGCTTGATGTTGAACTCGCGCTGCGCCCCTGCAATGTTCGCGTCGGAATCAAACTTCGCTTTTTCGCCTTCCTGCATCGCCATCGCTGATTTGATCTTCGAGTCGCGGGTCGCTTCGGCCTCGCCGATGGTGCCGTCGCGTTTCACTTCCGCCGTCCGCTTTTTTCCCAACGCGTCGAGGTATCCTTCCTCGTCGCTGATCTCCTGCACCGTCAGCACGTCCACTCCGATGCCCATTCGCTCCAAATCCTGCGCGGCCTCCGACGTCAATTTCTGCGCGAAGCTTTGCCGGTCGCTGTTCACTTCTTCAACCGTCAGCCCACCGAGGATTGCCCGCAAATGTCCTTCCAGCGTTTGAAAAATTACTTTCTGGATTTGGTCCGGAGGCATGCCTAGAAAACGTTCAGCCGCGGCTCGCAGCGAAGTGTCGTCGCTCTTGATCTTGACGTTGGCCACCGCCTTTACAGAAATCGGAACGCCCTTCACCGTGTATGCGCGCTTGATCTCCAACGGAATCGTAAATACGTTGAGCGAAAGATAATCCACTTGCTCCAGAAGCGGAAAACGGAACGTCGCTCCGCCGTTCACCACGCGGTAGCCCACCGTCTTTCCGTCCGCCGTTTTTCGTTTTCGTCCGCTTAAGACCGCAACCGCGTTCGGCGGCACTTTCAGATAGTTTCGGCTGAAAAGCGCCATGGCCACAAACAGCGCCAGCACCACCAAGATTACGATGACCGGAATAAAAAACTGTGTAGGCATTTCTCCCACCTCTTCTCTTGCTTCGGACTAACCCATGCGCCGAACCAGCAGCGTTTCGCCTGCTATGGACTCGATCTTCACCGTCGTGTTCGACGGAATCGCTTCGCCATCCACCGTACGCGCGAGCTTCTCGATTACGTTTTCACCCAACGAACAGCGAACCTGCCCCAGCCCGCCTTTGGGAATCGCAACGCTCACCTCTGCCGTAAGCCCGACGAGATCACCCACAAGCGTGCCGCTCGAAGCCTGCTGGCTGTATAGAAAGCTCGCAAACAGATAAATAATTCCCCCGAAAATAGCGCCGCCCACCAGGCCGATCAGCGTACTAATCTCCGTGCTGTAGCCTAGATGGACGCCGATCGCCCCAAATCCGCCAAATGCCGTAATAAAAACGCTCACTACCCGCGTGTTGAAAAATCCCACTCCGTGCGTGTCTCCATGAACGTCCCCGCCGTGAGCCCCCACATCTCCGTGGCCGAAAAGCTCCCCAAACATGAAACTCAGAATCAGGAATAGAAATCCGATTGCGGCGATTGCCAAGAAGATCGAGAACGCTGAAATTCCACCCGGAAGGGACATGCTGCAAGCCTCCCCAAGCCAGAGGCTCGGACTTATATGCACAAACTCAATATTTCAATTGAGAATAGCCTCAGGGGAGCACACTCTAGAACGCGGCCACCCCGAAGTCAAGATGAGGGAGAAAAGCTTCGTCGGCGCTCTCATTACCGGAACAATCGTAACTTCCATATCCGTAGCAAGGAACACCTTCCGCGCCGACAGTGGTATAAAAGTCCTGCAAGTCCCGTTGCACGAAACCATTAGCAACGGCTCGCCGCCCTTGAACGCATGAGCATCTCTTTAACCAATCCGGTGAAGTATCTTCGAGGCGTCGGCCCGCATCGCGCCGCGATTCTCGAAGAGCGTGGCTTGCCCACCGTCGGAGATTTGCTCGGCTACCTTCCCTTTCGCTACGAAGACCGCATCCGTTTCACACCCATCGCGGAAATTATTCCCGGCCAGGTGCACACCATCCTCGCGGAAGTCACCGCCGGCGGAGGCGGCACGGTCCGCTTCGCCCGCGGCCGCGCTGCAATCTTCCACGCCTCCTTTCGCGACGGTTCCGGCACTCTTCACGCGCGCTTCTTCCACGGCGCATACCTCGAAGCCACCATGAAAGAAGGCCGCCGTTTTGTCCTCCACGGAAAGGTGGACGTGGACCCTTACCGCCCCGCTCGCCTTGAAATGGTAAATCCGCAAATCGAATCCGTAGGAGCCGCCGAAACCGCCGCAACCGATTCCACCGAAGTAGGCCGCATCGTCCCAATCTACGAAGCCCTCGGCGGAATCAGTTCGCGAATGCTCCGCCGAATTATTTACACCGTGCTGAACAATTTCGACTGCAATATTCCCGACGCGCTTCCTCCCGAAATCCTCGAACGTTATCGCTTTCCGTCGCGCCGCGACGCCCTGCTCTACGCGCACTTCCCTCCCAAGAATGAAAGTATCGAGCTGCTGAACAGCTTCCGAAGCCCCGCTCAAACGCGCCTGATCTTCGAAGAATTTTTCTACTACCAACTCGCCCTCGCCCTTCGTCGTTCGCGTGACCACGTTCAAAAAGGCATCGCCATGCGCGTCCGCGAAGAAAAAATCCGCGAAGCCGTAAAGCGAATCCTCCCGTTCAAGCCGACCTCCGCCCAAAAGCGCGTCCTCGTCGAAATCGCGGCTGATCTCGAACGCCCCTATCCCATGCACCGCCTCCTCGAGGGCGACGTCGGCAGCGGCAAAACAATTGTCGCGTTCGAAGCCGCCACAATCGTCATCGAGAACGGCTATCAGGTGGTCCTCATGGCCCCCACGGAAATTCTTGCCGCGCAGCATTATCTTTCCGCTCGCCGCATCTTTAAGAATGCGGGTTACGGCGTTGAATTGATCGTGAGCGGCAGAACGAAATCAGCAAAAGATTCCGCACTCGCGCGCGCGGAAAGCGGCGAAGCTCAAATTATCGTCGGCACGCATGCCTTGATCGAAAATCCCGTCATATTCAAAAAGCTCGGCATGGTCATCGTTGACGAGCAGCACCGTTTCGGCGTCCTCCAGCGCAAGCGCCTCATCGAAAAAGGCGCCTCGCCGCACGTTCTAGTCATGACCGCCACTCCCATCCCGCGCACTCTCGCTCTCACCCTCTATGGCGACCTCGATCTTTCAGTGATCGACGAAATGCCGCCCGGTCGCACCCCCATCGAAACTCGTTGGAGCGAAGAAACGCAACTCCCCGGCGTCTGGGAATTCCTGCGCCGCGAAATCGCGCGAGGCCGCCAGGCTTACATCGTCTATCCCGTGATCGAAGAATCGAAGCAGGAGTTAAAAGCCGCCACCGCGGAATTCGAGCGCCTCGCGAAAAACGTATTCCCCAAATTGCGCGTCGGCCTGCTTCACGGGCGCCTAAAGAACGACGAGAAAGATGCCGTGATGGAACAATTCCGCCGCAACGAAATTCAAGTCCTCGTCGCCACCACCGTAATCGAAGTCGGCGTGGACGTTCCCAACGCAACCGTGATGGTCATTGAGCACGCCGACCGATTCGGCCTCGCGCAACTCCACCAGCTTCGCGGAAGAATCGGCCGCGGCACCGAGAAATCTCAATGCATCCTCATCGCGCCAAAGAAAATTACGGGAGACGCGCAAGCCCGCTTGGAAACCATGGTCGCCACATCCAATGGATTCGAAATCGCCGAACGCGACCTGAAGCTGCGCGGCCCCGGCGAATTTTTCGGTACCCGCCAGCACGGCGACGCCGCCTTCTCAGTCGCCCAGCCTCTGCGCGACCACGAACTTCTCGACCTCGCCCGCCGCGAAGCTTTCGCCCTCGCAGAAAATCCCGCCAAAGCCGCCGAAGTCGTCGCCCGCCTCGAATCCCTAAGCGCCGCCTGGCAAAAACGCTACCACCTCGCCTCGGTGGGATGATTTTCTGCTCTTCTCACTCGGAAAGTAAAAGTTAAGGTAAATTATTGCTCGCCGCGTCTAACTAGCTCATGCGAGTAATCGCCGGAAAATATCGCAGCCGCCGCCTTCGCACTCCAGGCTTCCTGGGAGTCCGCCCCACCAGCGACCGCCTCCGCGAAACGCTCTTCAACATCCTCGGCCCTTCGGTCGAAGATTCCCTCTTCATCGACCTCTACGCCGGCACCGGCGCCATCGGAATCGAAGCCATCAGCCGCGGCGCACGCGAGGTTTTCTTCATCGACCGCGATCCCGACTGCATAAGCCTCGTGCGCCGGAACCTCGAATCCCTCGATATTCGCACCGGCATCGAAGTAATCGCAGCCAACGCCCAACGTGGCCTCGATAAGCTCGCCGCCCGCCACCTGATCGCCGACTTTATTTTCTTCGACCCGCCCTATGCCGACGCCGGCTACTCCGACCTCCTCGAATATCTCGACGCTTCGCATCTCGTCGCCCCGCGCGGAATCGTCATCGCCGAACATAGCTCAAAGTTCGAACTGCCCGAGCGCTTCGACCGCCTCGAACGCACCCGCCTCCTCGAACAAGGCGACGCCGCCCTAAGTTTCTACCGCCTCGCCGCCGCAGCTTAGTAAGATGGGTTCCTTAAAAGTCGTGGATGTAGAAAAATAGCGCGCCTTCGAAACCGGGGAAAATAAATCATGACTTCTTTTGTTCGTCCCATCTTCACCTTGATTGTTCTGGTTTGCGTCTTCACACCAGTCCCGGTGCAAACCTCACGCGCTCAGAACCACGCCTCGGCTCCGGCCACCGCCGAAAACCCGCGCGGGCAGCTCCGCTCCCTCTTCGACGAAGAGTGGCAATACACTTTGCGCACTCATCCCGAGTGGGCCACCACGATGGGCGACTCCCGTTTCAATGATCGCCTCAGTGACAACTCTCCTCAGTTCTTCCAATCCGATCTGCAACAGCGCCGCAAATTTCTCGCGCGCTTTGAAGCCATCGACGCCGCAACGCTCCCTCCGCAAGACGCGCTCAGCCGCGAATTGATGATTCGCGCGCTCCGTCAGCAAATCGAAGGCGCCCAATTCAAAAATTGGGAGATGCCCGTCGATCAAATGAACGGGCCGCATCTGGAGCTCCCGGACCTCGTCGCATTAACTCCCTTCAACACCGCCGCCGACTATCGCAACTACGTCGCCCGCCTGCAACAGCTCCCGCGATTCTTCGATCAAGTGACCGCCAACATGCGTCAAGGCATGCAGGACGGCCTGATGCCTCCGCGCTACCTTCTCGAGAAAGTCGCCGCCGAAGCGGACGACATCGCGAGTAAAACCGGCGAAGCCAGTCCCTTCGCCCAGCCACTCAAAACTTTTCCTTCGAGCGTAACCGCTCCAGAGCAAAGGCAGTTTCGCGAAGCCGTCCTCGCTGCTATCAACGATCAAGTCGTGCCGTCTTACAAACATTTCGCAGACTTCGTTCGCAACGATTACGCGCCCCATGGACGCACCGATCCCGGCGTCTGGTCCCTTCCCGACGGAGC
>PKWH01000144.1:0-4658 GCA_003131985.1 Acidobacteriota bacterium
TGCTAAGTCCGGCTGCATTGGATAGCGTAAAGCACACACAGTTCGAGTGCCACAAGTGCATCGAGGCGAAGAATTCTTTTCGGCTGGTGTACACATTCAAGATCGAGGACACCGGTACTTGCGGACCCGTGGTTAACAATACGAAACCCAACGATAGAGACCAAACTTACCCTGAGATAGCTGATGCTAAGAACCGGGTTACCACGTCTTCCGTGATCGTGTGCCTTGTTGACCCTGCGTCCGATTTTAGAAGGAGCCGTTCCCTGAAATGTCCTTATCTATGGAGATGCGGCCCCTGACATAAGCGGCGACCCCACTAATCGACAGCCGCGAGCCGCTCAGTTTCCCAGTGTGACAAAAACTCGGCATGCGCAGAGGTACAGGCGAGCTATTTCTTCTTGCCCAGCCCAACGATGGATTTGGTCGTCTTCCCGACAACAGCGCCGGCGCCGCCCAGGTCAGCGGTGATGATCGGTTCTTCGGTCGTGCCGGCGACATGCATGGGCACGCCAGAGCCGTTGCTCGAATTGCCTCCCGAGCCATTCAGTTTCGAAAAAAGGCCCACGCCCACTTTGGCGACGACTCCTTTAGTCGGTGGATTTTTTGCGATGAGACTGAAATTCAATTGATCCGAGGGTGAGACGGTGCCTCTCCCGGAGATGTCGCCCATCCCTTCGATCGTAGCCTCGAGGTTTTCGACCACCACGCCGGCGTCGGTGATATGAACGTTCACGCGCAGCTTTTGAAAATTCGTGGTGTCACCCGTTTTCACCCCGCTCAGCGCCGCGATGCCGTGAAGTTTCGATCCAACATCGAAGCCGACCAGCCGCACATTATCGAGCGCCACCGGCCCGGAAATGTCGAGCGCTTTCGCATGACCGCTGACCGCAAGGTTCATCGAGAGCGTGCCGCCCTTCAGCACCGAGCCGTTGGGAAAACGAATCGCGGCCGCAGTCATCAGAGGCTGGAGTTCATCGACCGAGAGACTTTGTCCGCTGAGTTTCAGGTTCAACAGCGGATCTTCCGCATCGGCCGCGTTGCTCTTGTACGTACCGTTCACGTGGATCACGACGCTCGAGATCTTTGCGGTGGCCTCCGCGATTTCGCCGGCGTTGTCTTTCAGGCGATAGGTGCCGCGATAAGTGATGTCAACCGGCTTCGACGCAGCGGTCGCGCCCGGCTTGAGTTTGAGATTCTGGACGTGAACTGTGCCGCTGGTGGTGAGTGTTTGTCCGTTGGACGCGGCGTGCAGGTCGGCGTCCGCGAGCAGCGACATGCCGGAACTTGCATCGATCAATCCGGCCGCGACCGGGTCGAGGTGCTTCGCCGTGATTTGCACTTCAGCCGGACTGGTTCCCGGGTCGTCGCGATTGATGGGGCCAACGCGGCCGGTTATCTGGACCGTGCCGCCGTCGGCCAGTTTCACGTCCAGCCCAATTGGAAACTGCGAGCGGAATGAGAAATCGCTGGCTGTAAGATTCACGTGATCGTACACGATTGGCTTGCTGTGCGCGGGCAGGCCGACGATCGTGGCGCGACCGTCTTCAATAACGATGCTGCCGACCGACATGTCAGCGATGTCCGGCGCGGGACTGTTGGAAGCTCCCGGAGCTGCGTTAGCGGGCGCGCCTATCGCGCTTGCGACTCCCAGGCTGGAAAAATTCCAGGTTCCATTCGCCGCGCGAATCAGTTTCACTTGCGGCGCCTCAATCTGAAAGCTGCGCAGGTTCAACTGTCGCGAAAAAATTAAAGTTTGCAGCGAGACGCCGATGCGGAATTCCTTCGCCGTCAGAAACGGCTCGGCGCTGAACTTGGGGTCGTCGGCGACACTGAAGCCTTCTGCCACCAGGCTGCCGCGGAAGAGCGAGAGGCTCAGGTTGCCGACCTTAACGTCACGTCCGAGTGCGGTCGCGAGTTGTTTTTCGATCGTGGGGCGGAACGTGTTTGCATTTACGAAGACTTTAATCGCCACGACCAACACGATGACGAGAACAACGAGAGCAAGCAGAATTTTCGTCCAGCGTTTCACGGGGACTCCTCAGCGCGGGGGCTTCGAAGCCGAGGGGAGCTTCGAGCCGGGAATTATATTACGAGGGCGTAAGCGATTAATAGCGCGTTACGAATATTTAGGGCGTTTATCCTTGGACTTTGGCCAGCGCCTGATCCAGGTCCGCAATCAGGTCTTCCACATCTTCGATTCCAACCGACAGCCGGATCAGCCCTTGCGTAATCCCGATTTCCTTCTGCTTGTCGACTGGAATCGAAGCATGAGTCATCAGAGCTGGTAGCGAAATCAGCGTTTCCACTCCGCCCAGGCTTTCGGCCAGTGAGCAAAGTTTTACATGATTCAAAACCGCCTTAGCCGCATCGAGTGACCCCAAGTCAAACGAAAGCATCCCGCCAAATCCCGTCTGTTGCCGCTTGGCAACCTCATGTTGCGGATGAGACGCTAGGCCCGGGTAAATCACCCGTTTCACTTTCTTGTGAGACTCCAAGAACTTCGCCACAGCCATTCCATTCAAGTTGTGGCGGTCCATGCGCACGGCAAGCGTCTTAAGTCCACGTGAAACCAAAAAGCAATCCATCGGCGCAAGCCCTGCTCCAGCTGACCGCTGCACGAAATATATTTTTTCGGCGTCTTCCGGCCGCGTCAGTACTACCGCGCCGCCAATGCAATCGCTATGCCCGTTCAAATACTTTGTCATCGAATGGACGACGATATGCGCCCCCAGCGCTATAGGCTGTTGAAAATACGGGCTAAGAAAAGTGTTGTCCACTACAAGCGTCAGATTTCTTTCGCGCGCCAGCTTCGCTACCGCGGCCAAGTCTGTGACTATCATNNTCGCCGGGACGCAAAAGCCGGAATACGGAATCAATCGCCGCCATTCCCGAAGTGAACACATAAGCCGCGTGGCCGCCCTCCAATTTCGTAATCGTACGCTCAAGGGCTTTGCGATTAGGATGGTTGGTCCGCGCGTAGTCATAGCCCTTACTTTTGCCCATCTCCTCAATCACATATGTCGACGTCTGGTAGATCGGCGCCACAATCGCGCCGGTTAGCGCGTCAGGCTCCTGCCCCACATGAATCGCGTCGGTAGAAAAACCCATCACTTGCCTCCTGTCCGAAGCTTCATCATACGTCAGAGCAGTCTAAACTCCACAGTCTCAGCAAGAACCGCCGCTGCGCCATCGAAGCCATTATGGTTTCCAGTCTTTTAAAACTTGAGGGCGACTTACTATTCCTGTAAAAGAAAGGTGCGATGAATCCTACCTCAAGCCGCCGGCAATCTTCCCTCGGCTGTTTCGCGCTGGCCCTGTTCGGGGCATTCATAGGTTTTGCCTCCGTGACGCCCGCTCAATCTCCTAATCAAGAGCAGCCCTCCGCCAAGGACCAGTCGGCTACCCAGAACCAGCAAGCTCCGCCTGGGAAATCCGACAAAAAGGACAAAAAATCGTCCGATCCCGCCACGGTAAAGCTGAAGATCGAAGTGGTCAGCGCATCCGATGGGAAACCTATTGGAAACGCAAGTGTCTATGTCCGATATAACGAGTCGGGCGGCTTTCTCCATAAAGACAAACTAGCTGAACTGAATTTCAAGACGAACCAGGACGGCTCCGTGAAGGTTCCCGAGATTCCCCAAGGAAGAATTTTGATCCAGGTCATAGCTAAAGGCTGGCACACGTACGGAAAGTGGTATGACGTCGATACAGACGAGCAAACAATTCAAGTCAAGCTCGACCCGCCGCCCCACTGGTACTAGGATTACTCCGATTGAGCGAAATTTTTTCCTGATTCGGCAAATCCGGACGCCAAAATTTCAATTTGGTTGGAACTTAAGCTCGAAAGAAAAGATGCCGCTGCAGAAATTATTTTCTTAAGGAACCAACTGCACAGAAGTAGTGCAAAGTGAAGTAAGCCTTTGCCCGGCGCGCTATTCCCAATCTTGCAGCGTTCTTTTCCACATGGTTTTCAACAGAACTGTTGAAAACTTTTACACGCCATTCACATTTTTTGATTCTTGTTCAAGTAAATGGCTTTCGAATTGCTTTGTTGTGCAAATTTCCCGGTCACAAAGTTTTTTAAAAGAATTTGCGTTGCGACTGCCTACTCTTCCTGTACCTCCAACAAACTTTCCCAGTCCTTCCGCCATGATATGATTGCCTTTCCGCTTCCTAGATGCTTCCAGCTAAATGAAACAACTTATCCTGAACGCAGACGATTTCGGAATGACGCGCGGTGTAAACGAAGGAATCATTCGCGCCCATCGCGACGGCGTCCTCACCAGCGCCACCTTAATGGCCAATGGTCCAGAATTCGAGGATGCCGTGTCGCGCGCCAAATCAAATCCAAAATTGGGCGTTGGATGTCATTTAGTCCTCGTTGGAGGTCCGGCGATCGCTCCGCGAGACAAAATCTCTTCCTTGGTGGACGCGAACGGAAATCTACCGGAGTCTTTGGCCGGCCTAGTGGGGAGATTAAGTTCCGGCCTCATTCGAATGAAAGCCATCGAAAGGGAATTGCGCGCTCAAATCGAAAAAATCCGCGCTGCGGGAATCGAACCGACCCACCTCGACACTCACAAGCACACTCACGCGCATCCCAAAGTGATGGAAGCCGTCGGTCGCGTCGCCAAAGAACTTGGAATCACGCGGATACG
>PKWH01000144.1:4744-5506 GCA_003131985.1 Acidobacteriota bacterium
GTCTGCGATGCCGACTTGGCAGAGTCCGGCTCCCGGCTCCAAGATCAACGAGAAACCGAGATGCAGGCTCTGCTCGACCCCGGTGTCAGAAGTGCACTAACGGAAAGGGACATTCGCCTAATTAGCTATCGGGAGTTACACTAGCAAAATGCCGGCGAGCCATAGCGTGCCACCTCGATACTCGATCGTCGTCCCTTTTCATGACGAGCAGGATAGCGTTCGTGAGCTGCACCAGCGCCTAAGCGAAGTAATGACCGGGCGTTACGACCCCGTCGAATTCGTCTATGTGGACGATCAAAGCTCCGACGCCACGCCACAAATACTCGCAGCTCTCGCCGAAGAAGATCCTCGCGTGGCCGTCCTTCGGCTAAAACGAAACTACGGCCAAACGACCGCCCTCGCCGCCGGCTTCGACTTCGCTTCCGGCGACATCATCGTTTCGATGGACGGCGACCTTCAGCACGACCCCGCCGACATCCCCACTCTGCTCGACGCTCTCGAAGCCACTCATAGCGACATCGTCAGCGGCTGGCGTCAGAAGCGCGTGGACAATTTCATAATGCGCCGCCTGCCCTCGCGAATCGCCAACTGGATGATGAGCAAACTTTCCGGCGTGGACATCCACGATTTTGGAACCACGTTCAAGGTCTATCGTCGCGAAATAATCAAGGACATTCCGCTTTATGGCGAGATGCACCGGTTTATTCCCGCGCTTGCCGCTTGGAACGGCGCCAAAATCATCGAAGTCCCCATAAAAAATAT
>PKWH01000190.1:0-3582 GCA_003131985.1 Acidobacteriota bacterium
TATTCCTGAATATTCAGGAGGAATTGAGTGAGGTCTGCGCCGTCGAGCGCTTTGCCGCCTTTTGATTTCACTTCGTGCTCTTCGGTGGCGCGCTTCATCAGCTCGCGAGCAAATTCTCCCTCGTCGCGAATGTAGCGGTCCATCTTGCCGCGTTTCACGCGATAAAGCGGCGGTTGCGCAATGTAGATGTGGCCGCGGTCAATCAATTCGCGCATGTGGCGGAAGAAAAACGTGAGCAAAAGCGTGCGGATATGGCTGCCGTCAACGTCCGCGTCGGTCATGAGAATCACTTTGTGGTAGCGGAGCTTGTTGGCGTCAAAATCGTCCTTGCCGATGCCGGTGCCGAGAGCGGTGATGATGCAGCGAATTTCTTCGTGGCCCAGCATTTTGTCGTAGCGCGCTTTTTCGACGTTTAGAATTTTGCCTTTGAGCGGAAGGATGGCCTGATAGCGGC
This sequence comes from Acidobacteriota bacterium, assembly GCA_003131985.1. GTDB lineage: Bacteria > Acidobacteriota > Terriglobia > Acidiferrales > UBA7541 > Palsa-295. The sequence goes on from PKWH01000190.1 coordinate 455, forward strand.
GGTCGCGGCCGCCCTTGGCGGAGCCGCCGGCCGATTCACCCTCGACCAGGAAAAGCTCGCAGCGCGCGGGATCGCGTTCCTGGCAATCGGAAAGCTTTCCGGGAAGGCCGCTGGAATCGAGAGCGGATTTGCGGCGCGTGAGCTCGCGAGCTTTTCGCGCGGCTTCGCGAGCGCGGGCGGCATCAATACACTTGCCGATGATTTTTCGCGCGATGGAAGAGTGCTTGTCGAAATATTCGCCAAGCCTTTCGTTGACGAGCGACTCGACCAAGCCCTTGATGTCGCTATTGAGCTTGCCTTTGGTCTGCCCTTCAAACTGAGGCTGCGGAAGTTTCACGGAAACTACGGCTACGAGGCCTTCGCGAACGTCGTCGCCATTGATGGAGACTTCGTCCTTCTGTTCTTTGAGCATGCCCGCGGAACTCGCGTAGTAGTTGATGGTGCGCGTGAGCGCGGAGCGAAAGCCGGAAAGGTGCGAGCCGCCGTCGACGGTGTTGATGGTATTGGCGAAGGAAAAAATATTTTCGGCGTAGCTGTCGTTATATTGCAGCGCGATTTCTATATCGACTTGCTCGCGCTTGCCTTCCATGTAAATCGGCGAATCGTGGAGCGTCTGCTTGCCGCGGTTCAAGTGCTTGACGAATTCAGCGATGCCGCCGGTGAAGCGGAACTCCGCTTTTTTATTAGTGCGTTCATCCTCGAGCGTGATTTTCAGGCCCTTATTGAGGAAGGCGAGTTCGCGAAGGCGTTGCGAAAGCGTGTCAAAGCTGTAAATGGTTGCGGCAAAAATTTCGGGGTCAGCGTGAAATGTGATTTTCGTTCCGGTCTTTCGAGTTTTGCCGGAAGCTTTCAGCTTGGAAGTGGGCACACCTTTTTCGTAGGACTGCTCCCACACTTCGCCGTCGCGCCAGATTTCCAGGTCGAGCCAATCCGAGAGCGCGTTGACGACCGAGACGCCCACACCGTGCAAGCCGCCGGAAACTTTGTAAGTATCGCTATCAAATTTTCCGCCGGCGTGAAGGACGGTCATGACGACTTCCGCGGCGGGCTTCTTTTCGGTTGCGTGCATGTCCACGGGAATGCCGCGGCCATTGTCGACGACGGTGACGCTGTTGTCGTCGTGCACCGAGACGTTGATTTCATCGCAGAAGCCGGCCATGGCTTCGTCCACGGAGTTGTCCACAACTTCCCAGACGAGGTGATGCAGGCCGAGCTCGCCGGTGGAACCGATGTACATCGCGGGACGTTTGCGAACGGCTTCGATGCCGCCCAGCACTTTGATGGATGTAGCGTCGTATTTATGTCCCGCTTTTCCGCCCGCAGGTTCTTTTTCAGCCATGGATCGTGCGTCTCCTCAGACTGCTAGATCGTATGAATGCGAAATTTTTAAACGCTTGGTGGTACACGGGAAGGCGGTCGCGCGGACGGCTCGACACTTGCCCACGTTAGGCGGGCTTGCCTTGCCCATTGGCCTCAGCAGCCGAGAATTCCGGCCCGGACATTTGTCCAAAGCGCGTTTGCGCTTGCGAGACTCGAAGGGTTGCTGCTTCATCCCGTCCCGTTCCGAAATTTCGGGGGAGACGCGGCGAAGCTTTTTATTTTCCTCAGCGAAGAGGAATCGTCCCTAGCCGACTGGCCCTACTTGCCCTGGCGCGAGCAAGAAAACTGGAGCGAGTTCGGGTCGGACAGTGCCGTTCAGGAGGAATCCAGAACAATAAAATTTTACCGGAAAATAGGCATTTTCACAAGGTGATTATGACGATCTAGTTCAGGAATAACCCTAACTAATTCAATTAGTTAAAGATTGTTCGGCGCAGTGTTTGCGAGCCAAAAAATCGGGAAATAAAGCACAGAAATAACATTCCAGATTAGGATGAAAAGGCATGAAAAACACCACTCCTCTGACGTCAAATGCGCATGGGCATTACGACGTAGCGGTAGCGGGTGGATTCGTCGGCAAGCGGGCGGAGCTGGCCGGCAGATTGTTCGTCTTTTAACTCGAAGGCGATGGGACCGTCGGCCGCGGCGGCGAGGAAATCGAGAAGATATTGCGCGTTGAAACCGATCGAGATGGTTTCCCCTTTGAATTCTTTTTCGATCACTTCCTTGGCCTCGCCGTATTCCGGGCTGGAGGCAGAAAGTTCCAGGCCCTCTTTCGAGAGCATGAATTTTACGGCGTGCGAACGCTGGTCGGCCAACTGCGAGACGCGTCGCAGGGCTTCCTGCAATTCGCCGCGCTCGAGAACCACGGTTTTGTTGGCATCGCGGGGAAGAACAGCCTCGTAATTCGGGAATTGGCCGGTTAGTTTGCGCGAGGTAAGAAGGCGTCCGCCGAACTGGAAGAATAGGTGGCTTTCGTCCTGCGCGAACTCGATGCTGCTTTCGTCACCGGACTCGGCGGCAAGACGCTGAACTTCGGTCATGGCTTTCTTTGGAACGAGGACGCGCGTCTCGGCGGAGAAGCCTTCGAACTTGTGATCTTTCTCGACCATCGCGAGGCGGTGGCCGTCGGTGGCGACCATGGTGATCGAACCCGGTTTCAGGACCAGTAGGGCGCCATTCAGTGTGTAGCGGGATTCTTCCAGTGAAATTGCGAAGGTGGTCTTGGCGATGACGTCGGCAAGTAGTTTGGCTGGGATTTTTACCAGAGCGTGCGGGAACGCGGGAAGAGCGGGGAAGTTATCTTTCGACATGCCGACCAACTTGTAGGACTTTCTGTCGGCAGTGACTTGCACCCAGTGGTTTTCGAGGAGTTTGAATTTTATTTCGCCTTCGGGAAGCAGGCGCATCAGCTCGAACAGTTTCTTGGCCGGGATGGTGCCCGCGCCTTCTTTTTTCACCTTGGCTTCGCAGGACGTGCGGATGCTCAGCTCCAGGTCGGTTGCGGTGATCGTCAGGCGGCTACCTTTCGCTTCGATCAGAAGGTTCGACAGAATGGGGATCGTTGACTTGCGCTCGACGACTCCTTGGGTCAAGTTGAGTTCGTCGAGCAGGTCGGATCTTTTTACGCTGAATTCCATCTCGGGCAGCCCTCACGTTGCTTTTTTTCTTTCGCACTGCTGCGGCTACTACTTTACTGCCTTATTCTATAAATTAAGTATATAAGAAAACCGTCGCCGTCGCCGCAT
>PKWH01000190.1:3588-12192 GCA_003131985.1 Acidobacteriota bacterium
TTTCAGGCTAAGCCTAACCGAAAGCGTCGAGTAGCCTGTTGATCGTTTTGTTCAAATCTTTGTCGGACTGCCGCAGATTAGAAATCTTGTTAATCGAATGCAGGACTGTGGTGTGATGCTTGCCGCCGAATTGACGGCCGATTTCCGGGAGCGACGCCGAGGTGAGTTGTTTCACCAGGAACATGGCGACCTGGCGCGGAAACGCGATTTGTTTCGAGTTGCTGCGCACTTTCAAATCCTGAGCGCGCAGGCCGAAATGTTCGCCCACACGCTTCTGAATCTGCTCGATGGTGACTTTCTTATCCTGAGTCTCGATGATATTTTTCAATACTTGCTGGGCCGTCGGGAGATTGATCACCGCTCCGGTGAGCGAAGCGTAGGCCATCAGGCGGATCAGGGCACCTTCGAGCTCGCGGACATTGGATTTAATGGCGCGTGCGATGTATTCGGCGACGTCATCGGGGACCTGTACCCGCTCGCTTTCCGCTTTTTTCTGCAAGATGGCGATCTTGGTCTCCAGGTCGGGCGGCTGGATGTCCGCGATGAGGCCCCACTCGAACCGCGAGCGCAGACGTTCCTCAATGGAAGAAATTTCCTTGGGCGGGCAATCGGAAGAAATCACGATCTGTTTTTGCTGGTCGTAGAGCGCGTTGAAGGTATGAAAAAATTCTTCCTGTGTGCGTTCGCGGGTGGCGATGAACTGAATATCGTCCACCATCAGAACGTCCATATTGCGGAAGCGATCGCGGAAGGCAGCCATGCGCTCCAAACGAATGGACGCGATTACTTCGTTCGTAAATTTTTCGGCGCTAATGTAGGTGAGGCGCAGGGAAGGATTGCGGCGTTTGAGTGTGTGGCCAATAGCCTGCATTAAATGGGTTTTGCCGAGTCCCACTCCGCCATACAGGAAAAGCGGGTTGTAGGATTTCGAGGGCTGTTCGGCCACGGCCATGGCTGCGGCGTGGGCGAATTGGTTCGAAGCGCCGACGATGAAGGACTCAAAGGTGTAGCGCGGGTTCAACTGGTGAGCAGCCGAATCAAAATCAAGCTTGGCTTGAGGAGACGGCGGCGCGTTTGCCGATGAATGTTCCGATTCGGCGCAAACATATTCGAGCTGCAGTTGCGGACGCCCTAATTCGGTGACGACCGCTTGCAGGAGCTGCCCATAAGTTTCCGTCAATCGTTTGCAAAACAGCCGGGTGGGAACGCGAATAATCAGCCGATCCTCTTCGGCGCGCTCGAGACGGGTGGGACGAAACCAGGTAGCGAAACTGTGAGGATTTACGCGGCGTTCCGAGTGTTGAAGGATCTTATCCCAGAGGTTCATCGAGCGAATTTACCCTTTGCCACAATTTCCACCACTGTGGAAATATTGTGGAAATCCCCCAACCACGCCGGCGGGATACTTTTTGTCTTTGTCCTTCAGGTCCGCTGTCACGGGACGCGCCCCGCGTCACGGCGTCTCATGAGTGCACGAAAGATTTGCACAGGAGAAGCGAGCGGGGATTTTGCCTAATCGCGACGCAGGTAGCAAGAGAAAATTGAGCAGAGTATTTGCACAGACTTCACAAAATGTTCACAGCTTTTCCACAGCTGATTTTTTAGTTGATTCCTGAAAAAATCTCATAACGAATTATTTTACAGGATTTTACTTCCCAGAAATATTTATTGGCGAAGCGCCGCAAGCATCCGGAGAAATCCGGTGGCTTTCTGCGAGGTGCATTTCGGATTTCAGTCGAGCCGGAAGGCGACACGTTCGATGGAGAGAGCGCGGCCGCTAGCTTCATCGACTTCGATCTGAACCGTATTCATCTGGATATCGCCTTCGGCGACGGCAAATTTCGCGGGCATTTGATCCAGGAATCGTTGCAGCACGCCTTGTTTCTCCATTCCAATCACAGAGTCGTGAGGGCCCGTCATGCCGACATCGGTGATGTAGGCGGTGCCACCAGGCAGAACGCGCTGATCGGCGGTGGCCACGTGCGTGTGCGTGCCGAGCACGGCGGAAACTTTCCCGGCGAGATACCAACCCATGGCTTGTTTTTCGGAAGTGGCCTCTGCGTGCATGTCCACAACAATCACTTTGACATCGGAAGGAAGCTTTGCAAGCTCGCGCTCTGCGGTGCGAAACGGATCGTCCAGTGCGATCATGAACGTGCGGCCTTGAAGATCCAGCACGGCGTAACCCGCGCCATCTTTGGTGTGTCCGACGTAGGACCCCTTCCCCGGCGAGCCTTCGGGGAAATTTGCCGGGCGAATCAGCCGCGGTTCGTGCGGGAAGAAATCTATAATTTCTTTACGATCCCACACATGATTTCCGCCAGTGATAACCTGCACGCCGCAGGCGAATAATTCTTCGGCGATGCGCGGTGTGATTCCGAAACCGGAAGCGGAATTTTCTCCATTGGCGATGCAGAGATCAATCTTGCGCTGCGCCAGGATATCCGCAAGGCGGTCGTGAACGATCTTGCGTCCCGGCGAGCCGACGATATCTCCGATGAAAAGTATCCTCAAAACGGGCCTTTCTTGGCGAAAATCGAATTCGTGAGGAGCGGTCCACTCCGCCGTGCGAGCTAGGCCCTGAACCCCACGAATAGGTGGGTGCCCTGCGCCTGCTTTGAGGCTATCCAGCTAACCGAGGCCAGCGGACGGCGCAAGGGCAGGACGACGCGGGCTCCCTGGGATCCAGTGTTGGTTCAAATAGGCTTTCGCGCGACACCTGCGTCGCAGGCCTACTCCACACCTAATTGTATCAGGAAATTCGAAGGCAACGATTCCGGGAGCATGCGACCCAGCAGAGGGACTCCGTTTAGAAAAAGAATTTCATTCCCAGCTGCACGAGTCTGGGCGAGGCGGCATTGATGACTTGGCCAAAGGTTGAACTGCTGATATTTCCGTCAACCGCTTGCGGGCCGAAAAACTGGGCATGGTTGAAAGCGTTGAAAGCTTCCAGCCGGAACTGCAGAGATTTTGATTCTGTCAGCTTCACGTTCTTGAGCAGAGCCATATCGTAGTTATCCATTCCGGGGCCGTAGAAAAAGCGCCGTTTGGAGGTGCCAGGAGTGCCTAGCGCGTTCTCGCTGAAGAGCGCGGTGTTGAAATAATTGGCGCCGTTCCGCGGATTCTTATTCAGACTCAAAGGGCCGGGTGTAAAGTCCGGTTCATCGACGCCAAAATTATTGACGCCGTTCGGTTCGGATCCCAGCAGCGAATTGTCTCCCAAATTCACCAGCGTGACGGGAAGGCCGCTGCTAAAGCGGGTGATGCCGGAGACTTCCCAGCCTTCGGTCCAGCGATTCGGAGCGCGGAATAGACGTTCGAAGGGAATCCGGTAGCTATAGCTCACCACAAAATTGTGCTTCACATCGAACGCGGAGAGCGCTCTGCTGAGCGCCGGATCGATCGGATTCACCTCTTCGCCCAGGCTGGAGGACTGGTCCTGAGATTTGCTGTAGGTATATCCAGCCAGGATGTTCAAGCGTCCGCTAGTGTGGTTCAGGATGATTTGCAGCGCGTTGTAGTTGGAATTGCCGATGGTAGCTTGGTTGGCATTGCTGCCGAAATTTGATCCCAATGGCTCTCGTGTGCCGTGGAAGACTTGACCCGTGGAGGTGGTGTAGGTGGTGTCTTCGCCGAAGGGGCCGCATGGAGTTTGGGACGGGCTTGTGGGGGCCAGATTGGCTGGATTGCTCAGAAACAAGCATAGCGCGGGGTCGCCGGGGTTGGCTTCTTCAAGCACCAGAAGACGATGAGCCTGTGTGCCGACGTAATTCACGCTGAGTACAGTGTTGGTTCCAAACCCGCGCTGCAGCGAGAGCATGTAGTCCTCAGTGTAGGGAATGCGGTTGGTGGTGAGATAGTTTGGAAGCCCCGTGATGGGTTCGAACTGCGCCCAGTCGACGTTGGGATCAGGATGCTTGGCTGATGAGTTTAACGGTGCGAGCGTCACCGGAAAAACCTGGCCAAGATTCTGGCCGCTCGATGCGGTGATAAACGGAGTGGCAAAGAGCGGCGGAGCAGGGCTAGTGTATGTGGTTCCGTAAGGAGCGTTGGCACTCATCACGCCAAGCGTGAGCGCTTCGATTGCTGTGTAGAACATGCCGAAGCTGGCTCGCACGCTCGTCTTGCCGGCGCCGCCGAGAATTTTGGCAAGCGGGCCATCCCCGGAAGCATTCGGCGAATAGGCGAGGCCAATGCGCGGAGCAAAATCTCGATTTCCAGGCGGTGCTAGAGTGCGCGGAACTCCCGGATCGGTCGGGTACAGGATGCCGGCGGGTGCGCCTGGAAAAACCACGGACTGCTTGCCCGCCTCGAATGTTGCGATCTGGTTAAACTTTTCGTACCAGGGCTCGATGCGGTCCCAGCGCAGACCGTAATTGAGAGTTAGATTCGGCTTCACTCGCCAACTATCCTGCGCGTAGAGACCCCCGTACTTGTTGCGGCCGTAAAAAGGCTGGAGCTGGCTTTGATTGTATTGGCTGGGAACTCCGAGCAGGAAGTCGGCAAAGTCCAACCCCGTCTCCGTTCCGAAAAACAGGAAGCTGCCATTAAATTGAGCGGTGGCGTTGACGTTGACCTGATCGTAATGGAATTCGCCGCCTATTTTGATGGTGTGAGCGCCCACGACTTTGGAAAAGTTGTCGAGAACCTGAAAAGTGTTGTTGAACTGCTTCAGCTCATTTGTGTTGGTCCCGAATGTAAAGCTATTGAAGCCGACACTCTCCACGCCTTCCGTTTTTGGCGACAACGGCACGATGCCAGGAGTTCCCGGGCCCACGGTGAAACCCTGGGACGCGAGGCTCACGCCAACTCCTCCCACCGGTTTGCCCAGGTCGTTCGCATCGCGCAGATAGCTGAGGCGGAATTCATTGACTGCCGTCGTGCCCAGCGTTTTCGTGTCACCAAGGTCAAGCAACTGCGCGCGGCCGGAGTAGAGTGCGTTGAAACCCGGAACATTCGCTCCGCCCTGTGCCACCGGGTAAGGATTGTTTTGGGCCCAGTCGTCCAGAAAATAATATGCGGACAGCAAACCCCAGCGCGTGTTGGCATCCAGCCGGTAGGAACCTTTATCGTCCCGCAGCGTCTGATTGAAGGCTGAGCTCGAAAACGTGTCGTCCACATTATTGGGTTTTGGAATGTATTGCAGAAGGGCTATTGCGGGAGCGGACCATGCGCTTTGCGGAATCAATCCGGTAGGAAAGACGCTGGCGTAAGGCTCGCCCGGCGAAACCGGATGGCCCAACACATTGGATAAATGATCGGCCCAAGATTGGCCGGTCACGGTCCCGGGCAGCGAACCGACCTGTCCGGATCGCTCCTGCAAAGATGGAACGGAAATTTTTCCGGTATCTATTCCTTGGGTTGAACGAGTGCCTTGATAGTCCGTAAAGAAGAATATTTTATTCTTTCGAATCGGCCCGCCGAACGTTCCACCGAATTGGTTTTGGTCGAATTTGCCGCGCGTGGGCGAAAAGAAATTGCGCGCATCGAGGTTCGTGTTACGCAGGAATTCGAAGGCGTCTCCATGAAATGCGTTGGTTCCGGATTTGGTGACTACGTTAATTTGGCCTCCGCTGAATTCTCCATATTCCGCGTCGAAATTACTGGTGAGAATCCGGAACTCGGAGATGGAATCCAGGTTGGGGATGATGGCCGTGCCCATGTTGACGTCTTCTTCGACGTCGCTTCCGTTCACGATGAAGGCATTTGCGAACTCCCGCTGGCCGTTAATGGAAATGGTTCCGGGATTCAAATCGCCGGAGGGAGCGAGTGCGCTGGCACCCACGTCCTGGACTGTTTCAGGCGTGATGGAAGTGACCGGAGCTACGCCGGGCTGCAGTGACAGCAGATCCGTATAACTGCGGCCGTTTAGCGGCACAGAGGTCATCTGTGCCCCGGTAATGACTTCACCCAGCTGGCTGCTAGCGGTCTCCACATGAGCAGCGGTGTCCGTGACTGAAACGGTGTCGTTCTTTTCACCGACCTCGAGAACCGGATCGATCAGCAGCGCGTTATTCACATCAATCACGACACCAGCGCGTTTATAGGGTTTGAAACCGGATTGCGAAACCGTGAGGTTGTAACGGCCGACGGGAAGGTTGAGGAACGAATAGGCGCCTTTGTCATCGGTTGAGACTGTCTGTGCAACTCCCGTGTCGGTATTTGTCACCGTGACGGTGGCTTTCGACACAACGGCCCCGCTGGAATCTTTCACTGTGCCGGAAATATTTCCTCCCACGCCGGCCCAGGCCACGAAGGCGAGGCACGGAATGAGCGCGAGGAGCAAAAGAAAGCGGAAGCTACTGGATCGATCTCTTCGAAGGAAGTGTTCCGTCGTAGGTACAGACTGTATTGGTTTTTTCCCCACGAAAAATATCTCCAAGATCCAATGGTGGCTGCCGCCGAAGTAGCTCTGCCGCGCTGCAGAAGATGAGAAGCGCAGGAGCTTCCAGTTGCAACTGATTTACAACTAGAGGACATTATTCCAGTTGATACACGCTGTCAAGTAAGAATCTGTAAAAATTCTGTAACCGCGCTGTTTCCGAAGCGTCTGGGGCACCTTTTATAACGCGGAACTAAGCGGGACAATTTCTATACAAAGGTTCTAACAGACGATAAAGCAGAAACACGGGATCGGCAGCTCTTGGGTCTCGCAGAGTTTTCCGAAAAGATGGCGTCGCCAGGCGCCAATCGCGTCAACGAGTTTGACGAACAGAGAAGAAGGGGATTCAGGACGTCTGACTGGCATCCGATGCTGGAAAGCACCAACTTTTCGTTAAAGGGAATTTCGAGAACTCGCGCATAGGAAACGCGAAGGACGGTATTGGTGGGCTTAACGTTGTAGGCAATGCCGAGGCGAGGCTCCGCTTGACGGGCAATGGTCAAACCATCGTACAAATGGCCGCGGATGCCCAAGTTGCCAATTCCGCGCGCTCATACTTGCAAGACATCGCCCTCTTTCGCGACCATCTTATAAAGAACCGGACTCACGATTCGGCCCAGTAACAAGCGCGACACTAGTCCGGCAACAATGACGATTGCAAACGGCTTCTGTGAATCGGAGCCGATCCCTGTTGACAGCGCCGCCGGAAGAAGCCCGAGGCATGCCACGAGCGCCGTCATCATGATGGGCCGGAACCGCACCAACGACGCCTCGTAGGTCGCGTTGAGGATATCCCTGCCTTCGAGTCTGAGCTTGTTGATGTAGGAAGTATCGATGACCGCGGTTTCAACCGAAACGCCCATCAGCACAAGCAGCCCTAAGATAGACGAGACGCTAAAGGGCGTATGGGTGAGTTTCAAGGCTATGAGCGCTCCCACGGGCTCGGTCATCACCACGCTCAACACCACAATCACGGGAAATTTCACGTTGCCGTAGAGAAAGAACAGAATCGCGAAAATCAGCAGCACGGTCAGCGGAGCGACCAAGTACATCTGGCTCATGGCTGAAAGGAATTCGCTGTACTCGCCGCCCCAAGCGAGCCGGTAGCCTGCAGGCAGCGACTTTTGGACATCGGCGATGGCGTGCTCACCGTCTTTAACCGCGCTTGCGAGATCGCGTCCTTCGATGCTGTATTGCACGCCGATGTAGCGCGAATTATTTTCGCGGTAGATAAAGGAAGCGCCGTTGGCTTCGCGAATATCGGAAAGCTCGCTCATAGGAATTTGCTGGCCCGTCGGGGTGCCGACCAACAGATTGCCGATTTGCTGGGCGTTTTCACGGAACTCGGGCCTCATGCGTACGACAAGATCGAATAGTCTTTCACCCTGAATCACCTGGGTCGCGGCCTGTCCGCCGACGGCCGCTTGCACCACTGCTTCGACGTCGGCGACGTTAATGCCGTAACGCGCAATCTTGTCGCGATCCACTTGGACGATAAGACTCGGCTGGCCCAGTTCGCGCACAACGGTCAGTTCCGTGAAGCCGGGTACCTGCGAAAGACGCCGCTTTATTTCGAGTGCTTTATCCTGCAGCACGTTCAAATCTGATCCGTAAACTTTTACCGCCAGCGCACTCTTTAGTCCCGTGAGCGCCTCGTCCACGGCGTCTTCGGCCGGCTGCGTGTAATTGAAAATTATCCCGGGATAGCCTGCCAGCTTCTTTTGCAAGTCTTCAATCAGCTCCGGCTTGTTGTGGATGGAGCCTGTCTTCCATGTGGCATCATTGTAGGTTTTCAGTCCCACGTAGAATTCGCAATTGAAGAAGCCGGTCGGGTCCGTGCCGTCGTCGGGCCGGCCAAGTTCGGAACCGACATCGGTTACTTGCGGATATTTGGCCAAAATGTCGCGAATCTGTGGAGCGATCTTGGCGGCCTCTTCATAAGAAATTGTGTAGGGCATCGTCGCCCGCACCCACAGGGCGCCTTCGTCCAGGTGCGGCATGAATTCACCGCCGATGAACGGGATAAGCAGCAGGCTGAGCCCCAAGATCGCAGCACATCCTATAATCGCGAGCCAAGGACGGTCGAGAAACCACTTCAGCTCCGAAGCATATTCATTCTTGATCCATTCGAAGGCTTTGTTTCTGCGCTCCCGCACGCCCTTCTTAAACCAGTAAGAGCACATCACCGGGACGAACGTGAGCGTGAGGATAAGCGCGCCGAC
>PKWH01000190.1:12317-21054 GCA_003131985.1 Acidobacteriota bacterium
GCGAAAAGCAACGCGAGAGGAATCGTCAGGGCCACGATAACGGCGGCGCGCATGCTGACCAGAAAGAAGACAAGTACGATCAGGACCAGGGTCATGCCCAGCAGTAGATTGTCCTCGACCGTGCTGATCGTCAGGCGCACCAGGTCGCTGCGGTCGTAGTACGGCCGCACTTTTACATCGGGAGGAAGAATATGTTCGTTCAGTTCCTTGGTCTTTTCTTCCACACCCTTCAGAACATTTTGTGTTTGCTCGCCGCGGAGCATCATGATGACGCCTTCGACCGCGTCATCGTTCTTGTTAAATCCGAATTGGCCCAAGCGTGGCGCGTGGCCAATCACAACGTCGCCCACATCGCGAACGTGCACCGGCACGCCATTCTGCGCACCGATAATCACACTGCCGATATCCGCTTCGTTTCGGATCAAACCGAGCCCGCGAACGTAGTAAAACTGTTCTCCCTGCGAATAAAATCCGCCGCCGGTGTTCGCGTTGTTCAGGCTCAGTTGCTGAATCACGGTAGGAACTGTGATGTGGTATCCGTAGAGCCTTGCGGGATCGAGCAACACTTGATACTGCATTACCGTTCCGCCGAATCCGGAATCATCCGCGACTCCGCGCACCTGCTTGTATTGCCTCTCGATTACCCAGTCTTCAAACGTTTTTAATTCTTGCGGAGAACGATCCGGGCTCTCCAGCACGTAGCGATACACCAGCCCGGAAGGACTGGAGAGAGGAGCGAGCGTCGGCTGCACTCCGGTGGGAAAGTTCACCTCGCTCAAGCGCTGGAAGACGATTTGACGCGCGAAATAATCGTCCGTGTCTTCGTCAAAAGTAAGAATCACGTCCGAGAGACCGTACAGCGAAATCGAGCGCTGGATGGCCATCTTCGGCACGCCATTCATTTCCACTTCGGTCGGCAGCGTCACCAGACGCTCGATTTCTTCNNGACAAGTCGGGGTAGGCATCCACAGGCATGCGCTGGAACGAGATTCCGCCTGCGACCACCACGAACGCGACCAGCATCAGGACCAGGAATCTCTGCTTCAGCGCGAATTGGACGATTCGATTAATCATCGAGAGTCTGCCGCTTTAGTGCTGGAACGAATTGGCAAATTGCAAAAATAGGCTGCCGTTCGCAGCCACTTTATCTCCAGGTGAAAGCCCTTTTAGAATTTGCGTTTGACCATTTTGAGTTTGTCCGATATCGACTTGGCGCCGGCCAAACTGGTTGGAATTGTTCGCGACATAGACGAACGGCTGATTTTCGTCGTCGCGCAGGATTGAAGAATCGGGCACGGCAATCGCGTTCGAGATCGTCCCAGCAGTCACCGTCGCGACGCAGTACATATCCTTCTTTAATTTTCCGCCTGGATTATCGACCACGATGCGGGCTTGCAAGGTCCGCGTATTCGGGTCCAGCGCCGGCGAAATAAACGAAATCTTGCCGGAGAATTTGTCGGGATAGGAATCGGTGGTGATCGTGGCCTGATCGCCATCTTTCACATAAGCGAGGTCGCCTTGGTAAATATTCGCCATCACCCAAACCGTGCTCATGTCCGAAATGGTGAACGCTTGAGTGGTGCCCGCTTGCATTACTTGTCCCGGCGAAACGAGCCGTTCCACGATTTCCCCGCCGATGGGCGCCAGCAAAGGAATCTGCGCTGAGATAGGAGATTTCTCCAAATCTTCGGGCTTCGGTATTCCCAGAATTTTCATGCCCTCCTCGGCCGCGCTCAAATCCGCCTGAGCTTGTATGCGATCGGACTCAGCCTGCAGCAGATCGCGGTCGGCGATGGCGTGATGTGCGAAAAGGTCTTGTGCTCGCTCGTAATTCTTATTCGCCACGCGAAATGTATCCCGTGCCTTCAAATAGGCAGCCAGCAGCAGCGAATAATCCGGGCTGCTGACTTCCAAAAGCGGCTGCCCGCGTTTCACGCGGTCGCCCGGAACTACCAGAATCTTGGCGACGGGCCCTCCTACTTGTGTAATCACGGGTGTGGTACTGAATGCGTTATACGCCACGGCGCCGGTCAGCCGCAGGGTGCGCGTAAGCTTCGACGCTTGCACGGTTACAACTTGCACGTGCGACATCTGATCCTGAGGGATGGTGAATAATGCGGCCGTATCGGTCTTTGATTCACGCGAAGAGTAAGACGTCATTTCATTCGCGCCCCGTTCCGAGCTGCAGCCAGCAAGCAAAATCGCGAGCGCTGCAACGGATCCGATGCAGGTGGTGCGTCTTATAATTCGTAAATTCGTCATGGCAGACTCCTCACTCCCACAGCCTCGCGAAGCTGCTCGACCGCTGTCAAATAAGCCGCGAGAGACTGGCGATAGGCAAGCTCCGTGGCTCGATAACTGCGCTCGGCATCGAGAAAATCCAGCAGGCTTGCGGCGCCTCGCTTGTAGGAATATTCGGTGATGTCTCGCGATTGCTTCGCTGCGTCGAGGTATCCAGCGCGATAGAGCGAGATCACCTGGTCGTTGTCGCGGACTGCCTCGTATGCGTTCAGGACGTCGCTCATCACCTGATCGTTCGCCGCGAGTTCCAGCTCCTGAGCCTGATTGATGGCGTAATTCGTGCGCGCGATTTCGCCCTGATTGCGATTGAAGATCGGAATTTGGAAGCTGCCGAAAACGGAGGCGGTGTTCGTCTCGCTTACATGGTCGTAATTGAATGTGCCGGTGACGTCCACCTTGCCGTTGGCCTTGGCCAGTTCGTGCTGGCTCTTCGCGGCGATCACGCCTTGTTGCGCGGCGCGCAGATCGGCGCGGCTCTGTAAGGCTTTTGCCTGCAGGTCTTCCAGCTTGATGGTGACCGGCAGGTAGTCGAAATCTCCGGAGACGTCGTAATCCGCCCCAACGGATTGGTATCCGAGGAATTGCCGGAGGCCGACGAGCGCTTGAATCTTGGAGAGCTGCGCCTGCGACACGTCGCTTTGGAACTGCAGCAATTGCAGCTTGATCTTTAGATAGTCACCTTCGCTGATGTCGCCGGCCTTGTAACGAGCTTGGCTGATGTCCACGGTGTTCTGAAAGCTCTTCATGTCTTCTATCGCCAGATCGAGAGTGGATTCGGCGAGCTGCACGCTGACAAATTGTTGCGCCACATTGAAGGTCAGCGTGCGCTCGTTATCGGCGACGGTGGATTTCGTCTGCGCGGTAGTGTCTTCGGCTGCCTGCAAGCGGTGTTGGCGTTTCTTTCCGCGTTCGAACAGGTAAGAAACGCCAATATCAAACTGCATGACGTTGTCGACGTAGTCGGCGGTAAAGTTTTCCGGCTGAAAAATTGGAATAAACTGCGCGTCGGCAGTCAGCACCGGGTTCGGCCGCAGGTTTGCGGTGATTTCCAGGGCTTGGTTTTGCTGGATCGTGGTTTCCGCAGCTTTCAAGCTGTGATTGTGTTCGAGCGCCAATTGGATAGCTTCATCCAGCGTCAAGCGGACCGCGCCGTGTACTTGTGCCGCGGGGGCTTGTATCTTGGGCGCCGGTGGAACAGGGGGCTGCGCCGGTGGCGCCTGGGCAGCGCACCTCGGCACTAAAATCCCGCCGGAAAAACACACCACGAATAAAAGCACTGCGAGTCGCACGCGTTGGACGTACATAGTTTTCAACCTCTGCTAAACGGATAGAAAGTGAGTCGGAGCGTCGCGAACGACGCTGAATCTAACGGGGCAATTAGACGGCAGGTGGTGCGCGGGCTGGAAGACGAGGCGCCAAAGGAGAAGGCGTAAAAGCGGGCTCTGCAGGTTCGGGCCGGAATCCCAACTGGGCCAGCGCGGGCGTACGGTCGCTAGCGAGCGGCCGCTCCATCGGCTGGTGATTTACATGGCAAATCGAGCAGTTCGCCTCCGAAGAATTTGCGTGGTGATGCCAAACGCTCCCCAGCGTGGTGACGAAGACCAGCAGCACGATCAGTGCAACGGGGACCAGCAAACACCGGATTGTCTTTTGGTTACGCATTGCTTGTGGGCCTGTCAAGACCCAGTCTTAATCATATAGCAGATGGCCGGGAGCGCAAATGGGTTGTGCCTGCCAATAACTACTTTAAGAAGCCCGAAGGCAAATCATCAGTTCGTGTGTTCCAGGGCCTTCTCTACCATCGCGACGCATTTTTCTACGCGCTTGCGCAGCGGGCCGTCGATCTCCTGCTGCCGCTGGCGCAGAGTAAACGTCTCGTCGGCGATGTTCAGCGCAGCCAGCACCGCGACTTTTAGCGAATCCACCATGCGCGTGGATTCCGCAATCGACCGCATTTTGCCGTCGACGTAAGCGGCCAGCTCTTTCAGGTATTCTTCATTCCCGTCCGCGTTCACGTTGTAGCTTTGATCGTAAATCTCTATTTTCACGGTTGCGCTCCCGGCTGAGCTTCCGCCATTGTCGGTCATCAATCCCCCCGGCGCAATGGACTTGATGCAACACCGAGGGGCTGTTTGAGATTAGCTTGCGCGCAAGGTGCCGCCAAGCTTTTGCTCAAGTGCAGTGACGATGCGAGAAGTGAATTCAGCGAGCTGCGCGTCGGTAAGCGTGCTTTGCGGGCTTTGGAATTTTGCGCGAATCATCAGCGAATATTTTCCAGGAGGAATCTGGCCACCGCGGAAAAGATCGGCAGGTTCAATCGTCTGAAGTTCGGCGATTTCGAGCGCGCGGATCGTTTGTTCTACTTGCGCGAACGTCACGCCGTCCGCTAACACCAGCGAAAAATCCCTCTCTACCGCGGGGTAGCGCGGCCACGGAACGAAGCGCAGGGCGGCGCGTGCTGATTCAATACCTAGCAACATCGGATCGAGCTTCAGCTCCGCAAGATATACGTCTTGCCGCAGCTTCAATTGCTCCGCGATGCGGCGTACGAGTTGCCCTGCGATACCCAACTGCTGGCCCGCACTTTTCGCCAGAGAAAAGTGAGCCGAGCGCGCGGAAGACATCCAAGCCGGGACGCCCGGCTGCCAGTCCAATCCGCCTGCCAGCTCGCCAATTCGGTCAAGGTCGCCTTTCAAATCCGCGAAACTGAATTCGCGCGCTGATTCGTGGATCGTTTTCGCGAGCACCATACCCGTGGCTCCCAGAGTAAGGACAGCCGTTTCCACGGGCACTCCGTCGCGCAGTTCGTAGGTCTTGCCAATCTCAAATAGCCGGAGGTCGCGATTGCCGTGGTTCAGATTCCACTCGATCGCGCGGACCATGCTGACGATACCCGTCGAGCGCATCACTGATGCATCTTCCGCGAGTGGGTTGCCGATCACAGCGGGATGATATCCTTCGGCGCGAAACAGGACGTCGCGCTGTGCATCTACGATAGGGATCTCGACAATCTCCTGGTAGCCGAGCGCGATGGCACGCTCCACTAGTCGATCGGTTGCCTCGGCATGCGGCAATCGAAGCGCCGGCCTTTTCGCGGGCGGAAGACGCGCAGGAAATTTGTCGTAACCGTAATGGCGAGCAACTTCCTCTACCAAATCGATCCCGCGAGTCACGTCGCGCCGCCACGAAACTTGTTTGCATTCCCAAATCGCCGCGAGCGAGCCGTCACTGCCGCGATTGGCATCCACGCGCGTGGGATGGAATCCGAGTGCGCTCAAAATGTCTTCCACTTCGCGGTCCGGGACATCCGCGCCCATCACGCGCAGGACTTCCTTGCGCGCCAACTGAATTTTCTTTTCCGGTTCGCGGGAAGGATAAACATCCACCACGCCTGCTAGAACCTCGCCGCCGGCAACTTGCTGAATCAACTCGGCAGCACGTCTCGAAGCCAACTCTGCCATTTCAGGGTCGACGCCGCGTTCGAAACGGTAGGAAGCTTCGGAGCGCAGGGCCAGCGCTTTCGCGGTGCGTCGAATTGAAATGGGGTCGAACCAGGCAGCCTCAAGCAGAATATTACGGCTGCTGAAACCGATTTCACTATCCGCTCCGCCCATCACGCCGCCAATACCGACGGCGCGCGCTGCATCTGCAATCACACACACGTCTTTCGCCAACGTGCGCTCCACGCCGTCGAGCGTGCCGAGTTTTTCACCTGCACGGGCGCGCCGCACGATGATGCGCCCCTCGGTTAATTTATCCAGGTCGTAGGCGTGCATCGGCTGGCCCAGTTCGAACATCACGTAATTCGTGACGTCCACCACGTTGTTGATGGACTTCTGTCCCATCGCTTCCAGCCGCTGGCGCAGCCAGTCGGGCGACGGTTGCACTTTCACTCCGCGCAAAATACGAGCGGTGTAACGCCCGCAAATTTCTGGCGTTTCGATTTCAACGCGCAACGCATCCGTAGCTTTTTCAGAAGATTCCTTTAGCTTCGGCTGTACCGGCTTGAGCGGCAAACGATAGATAGCTGCAACTTCGCGCGCGATACCGTAATGGCCCAGGCAATCGGGGCGGTTGGCGGTGACCTCGGCGTCCAGAACGGGTCCCGCCGCCGATTCTTCCACCGAATCAATGGCAACGCCGGCAAGAGAAAGCCGCGCCTTCAGGTCGGCGGGCGCGGCCTTCACGTCCACGAATTCTTTCAGCGAGTTGTAGAGAACTTTCATTGTCGAGAATTCAGCTTAGATCGCGTGAAACTCAAGCGTTGCTTGTGCAAATAAGGCAAGACTGTTTGCGCTAAGGGAACTGCTGCAAGAATCGCACGTCGTTCTGAAACAGTAGCGGCACTTCGGTTACGCCGTACTTCATCATGGCCAGGCGATCCACGCCCATGCCGAACGCAAAACCAGAGAGCCGCTCGGGATCGTATTTCACGAAGCCGTACACCGCAGGATTCACCATGCCCGCACCGAACAATTCGATCCAGCCGGAAAATTTGCAAACGCGACAGCCCTTGCCGCCGCAGACGTGGCAGGTCGCGTCCACTTCGGCAGAAGGCTCGGTAAAGGGAAAATAACTCGGCCGCAGGCGCGTCTTCGTTTTCGGCCCCAGAAATTCGCGCGCGAAATAGTCCACTGTGCCTTTGAAATCGCAGAAGGTGATGTCCGTGTCCACCGCGAGGCCTTCGATCTGGTGGAACATGTAACCGTGCGTCGCGTCCGGGTTATCGCGGCGATACACTTTTCCCGGCACCACGATGCGAACGGGCGGTTTTTCTTTTTCCATCGTGCGAATCTGCATGGGCGAAGTGTGTGTGCGCAGCAGGTAGCTGCTCCGCGCGCCTTCGATATAAAAAGTGTCCATGTTGTCGCGCGCGGGGTGATGCTCGGGAATGTTGAGCGCTTCGAAGTTGTAGTAAGGCGTCTCGATCTCAGGGCCTTCGACCACGCTGAAGCCAATCGCAGTGAAAATCCTCTGGAGTTCTTCGAATGTTTGCCGGATCAGGTGGCGCGTGCCGAAAGCACGCTCGATACCGGGCAGAGAAAGATCGATTTTGTCGCGCGCCGTAACAGTTTGTTCAGACGCAGTTTCGATTTCCTTGCGCTTTTCCTCTAGCGTCGTTTCGACGTGAGCTTTGAGCTTGTTCAATTCTTGGCCCACGACGCGCTTCAATTCCGGCGTTGCGGGTTTCAACCAATTGTCGGTGATTTGCGTGAGCACTCCAGCCTTGCGGCCGGTCCATCGGAGGACAAAAGCTTGCAATCTCTCTCGGTCGGAAGAATCAGTGGCTTCTTTGTCGAATCGCCGGCGTACTTCGGCAAACTTCTCCGCGACGGCTTCGGGAGTTTTTGCGCCGATCCGCTCAAGCGTTTGCGCTGTGGGGTCGTTAGTGGTCGTCATGGTGAGCCATGTTCGGTCGTGGGAGCACGCGACATCATGGCCCGTGCTCGGTTTAAACCAACAAATCCTCGCCTCTAAAGAGGTGAGCTACATTGCAACCGCGAGCTAGCCTTCGTCGCGATGCCGCACGTGCTCCGGCTTGGCGTGGGCCTTCGCATCCGCGGGGGCTTTCGCCACGTGCTGCTTCGCAGTGGCAACCAGTGCGGTGAAGCCGTCCGCATCGTGCACGGCCATATCCGCGAGAATTTTTCGATCCAGCTCGATGCCGCCCACTTTCAGGCCGTGAATCAACTGGCTGTAGGTGATGCCATTGTTGCGAGCTGCCGCGCCGATACGCTGAATCCAGAGCGTGCGATAGTCGCGCTTGCGCGTGCGCCGGTCACGGTAGGTGTAACGCAGCGAGCGGTTCACCGCTTCCTTGGCTGAGCGGTAGAGTTTTCCCTTAGTAAGGAAAAATCCCTTGGCGTGTTTCAGCAGTTTTTTTCGCCGCGCGCGGCGTTTGGTTCCACGTTTAACTCGAGGCATAGCTTGATCTCCTGTTGCGCGCCACCAAGGCGCTTCTTATAAATTTGGGTCGGTTCACTGCACGGGGAGACAAACGTGGCCCAGCCGTCCGCACAAATTCGCGAACTTCGGGACGGGTTTGTCTCGTAGGACTGCTTTTGCGCTCCAGCGATTTACGTTAGACGCCGGAACACCGGCCGGCAGGCACCCGTTACGCTCTGCCAAACACGGTAGAAATCTTTACCTACTTCGCTTCGTGGCGCCCTACTTGCGCGGCGCCAAGGTAAGGGCTGAAATCCTAAGCCGCTATTCGATGCCGTACGGCAGCGCGAGGCGGATGTTCCGCACATTCGACGGATTCACCACCACTGCGTTTGCCAGTTTGCGCATACGCCGAGGCTTCTTGGTGCCAAGCAAATGGCGCTTGCCGGAATGCCAGCGCATGATCTTCCCGGTGGATGTAATCTTGAAGCGCTTGGCTGCGCCGCGATGTGTCTTCAGCTTCTTTTTCTTGTTCTTCTTCACAATTTCC
>PKWH01000046.1:0-162 GCA_003131985.1 Acidobacteriota bacterium
GAGTTTTTCTCGTCACAACAGAAGCCGGCCTGCGCCTCATCGCCACAGAGCTCGACATCGTCTCGACCGACGCGAAAAAACTCCCGTCGCTCCTCACCGGAACGCCGGCGAAGAAAATCGAATGCCTGCCCAACAAAGATATCGGCGCCACCATCGCCTCCG
>PKWH01000046.1:315-5785 GCA_003131985.1 Acidobacteriota bacterium
TCCTAGCCCAGCTCGGCTTGCCTCAAGAAAAACAATACCGCTGGAAAGGCCGCAAGTCTTCGTAGGCTCGGCGGGTATCATTTGTAAAAAAACTCGAGAGCCGGGAAGCATTTGTTCGAACCTCGAATTATTGCAGCTTCGCGGATTCAGATTTTGCCGCAATCAAGATCGGAATATCCGGGTCGGCGTCTTTCCACAGCGCGAAGAAAGCCTGATACGCAGCGCGCGCTTTCGCGCGAGCGGCGTCGGCATCTGCGTCGTGCGCCGACCGAGCTTGCAGCGCGTATGCGCGAGCTAGGCCGAGATGCGCGAGCGATAAGAGCGGCGAATTCGTCATTATGCCCCGGTGGTCGAGAATCGTCTGGAACTCCACAGCGGCTTCGCCGGCTTCATGAAGGAGCAGATATGCCTGCCCGCGCACGTAGTTACCCAATCCCACACCCAGTACAGACGGAGGTGCGGCCTCAAGAATCTCGATGGCCTTGCCGGGATTGGAGCGGTTAATCTCGATGGATGCCCGGAGAGTAGGCAGCTGATAACCATTCACGACAGTATCCAGCGGGAAGCGCTTTTGCATGTCGTCTGCCAGGCTCTTCGCGCGTGTTGAATCCCCCGCCCACGCTAACGTCAGACCTGACAGAAACTTTACGGTTCGATTCGAAGCCATGGTCAACGCAGAAGCAGTTTTTTCGGCTGCGCGGGACGAATTGCCGAACAGCGCTTCCCAAGCCGCCTCTTCCAACTGCGAAGCTGCTGCCACCTCCTTCTTATCATTGCGCCGCGCGGATTCAACGGCGCGGCGGGCGAATTCCCGGGCGCTTCCGAGACGACCGTAGAACGCCTCGGTATCTGACTGCGATGAGAGGAAATTATCCTCCACTCCGGGCTTGCCTGCCGCCCAGTCCAACTGGCGTTTCATTTCTGCAATATCGCTCTCAAGAAACGCAATGGTATATCGTTCCATGTGAAGGTCGTCAGAATCGGGCTTGCGCCTGATAGCATCCTGGTAGACAGACTTTGCCTCGTCGAGGCGATTCAGGTATGTGTAGCTAGCAATGAGATCGACTGAACAAAGGGTGAAATCGGGGTCAAGATTAAAACACTTCCTGGCTTCTGCCGCTGCTTCCTCAAATCGGCCCAAGGCGTTGTAGGCAGCCGCCAAGTTTAGCGGAGGGCGGGGGTCCCGCGGATAGGTCTGAGCCCAGAGATCGTAGACCTGTACCTGCTTTTCCAACTCCCCGGTCACACCATAGTACATGGAGGAGATTAAGAATTTCTCCTGCTGCGTAACACGGTCGCGGAGCTGGTACGCTTCAGTGAAGTTCTCGACCGCCTTGCTTTCTTCCCCGAGATTGCCGTAGACGATTCCAAGGTAAGCGTGGGCCATCGCAAAATTAGGGTCAAGCTCTATCGCTCGCTTAAAGAACGGAATCGCCTGTGGCCCACCGTTTTCGTTCCAGTTTTTTCGGCCGAGACTGTAGGCTTTCAGGGCTTCGAACGAAGCTGTTGTGGCCTGCTCAATGGGCGTATCGAATTTCTGGACGGAACTGAGCGATTCGCCGAGGTCGGCCCGGAGTTTCGCGGCCACGCCGCCCAGCGCGTCGAGAACTTGTTCTTTCCCCGCCGCTTGCGCTTGCTTCAGCGCCAGCGTGCTGCCGCTCGCGCAGTTCACGGCCTTTAAGCCGACCACGTACTCGTTCCCCATCTTCGCAATCGAGCCCGCGATGTACGCTCGACTCCCGGCGCGCTGGCAGACCTCGCGCGCGATGTTGGGAGTGAGCGGCGTATTCGCCGGCCGGGTCATTAGCTGGAGCGTCTCCCCCACCGTATCGTCGGAAAGGATGTTGAAGAATGGCGACTGGCGCAGCGAAACGCCGAGTGCCTGCTTCAGAGTGTCGTCGAAGACCGCATCGCCAGTGGAATTTGAGAAATCGGCGATGACAATAGTGTCCGTTTCGCTCAATGGGTGCGCCCGCTGCGCAAAGTGGAACCAGCTGCCGACGCCAAGCCCGATTACTACCAGTACGGCACCCGCAACCAATATCCACTTAAGCACGGGAGTTGTGGATCCGGGGGCTGTGCCCACTACTGCCAAACCGCCCGAATCTGGATCGCGCTCCGCGAAGGCGATCGGGACGCCCAAATCCCGCCTCAGCTCACGGAAGCAGGTGCGAATTTCCGCAACACCATGGCCCTTCGAACCGCGGGAGCGCGAAAAATTTCCCTCGTCCGGCAGTTCTGAATAGCTGCCGGACGGATCCTGGATCGAGGCAGTGTCGGACGACGCGGCAGGCTCGTCAAATTCGGCGATGTTCCTTTCCGCGGGCGCACGCTGGTCGTCGTGTTCGGGCGACCAGGGGCTGACTTGTGCCATCGTTCCAATAAACCGATAACCCTTGCCTGTGACTGTGACTAGGAAACGAGGTTGCTCAGGGTCGTCCCGCAGCACCTGACGTATCTTGCGAATTGCGGTGTTGATGCCGTGCTCGGTGTCTACAAAGACTTCGCGTTCCCACAGGCGTTCGGCGATTTCAGATCGGGTGACCAGATCGCCGTTTCTTTCCGCCAACAGAATGAGCAACTCCATCGGCTTTCTTTCGAGTTTCAAGCTGCGACCGGCGCGGTACAGCTCAAAGCGGCTGCAATCTAGCTTGAAATCGCCGAATTCGAAGACTGTGCCGGCCAACGGAGGGTACCTCTGCGGGGGAAGTATACCAGCCCATTATATGAAGAAGAAGCAATCTCACTTTTCTTCAACGGGTTGCAGCTTCACCTGATCTTTACCTCGCTTTATCCCCTCTCCATTGCTCCCAGCACTGCAGAAATGGTTAGCTCCGCGGCAGCCGGTCAAGACGGCACAAAGCCAAGATGCATTGGCGCTATATGAAGCGGCACGACGGTGGGGTAGCCATAAACCTCGACAACAGCATTATTCCTTACGAAGGGAGAGATAGTATGTCCTTGTATTTGTATCAACTTTGGGAGCCTCGCATCATGTTGCGTGGTCGAATATTTGCGAATGGACGGATTTTTGCCGCTTTGTTCGTTCTCTGCATATATCTTCTTCTGGGAGAACCGCGAG
This sequence comes from Acidobacteriota bacterium, assembly GCA_003131985.1. Taxonomy (GTDB): domain Bacteria; phylum Acidobacteriota; class Terriglobia; order Acidiferrales; family UBA7541; genus Palsa-295. The sequence goes on from PKWH01000046.1 coordinate 3,398, forward strand.
TGGCAGCACAGGTTACGGCTGACCCGAACAACAAAGGTACCGGAACACCAACACCGCTTATCCAGGCAGGTGGTTCGCCGCCACCCCCCGGTTGCGGACTCGTGTGCGAGCCCCCGGCGACCATGACCATCAGTCTTTCAACGGGGTGGAACCTTCCATTGCAGGGCCAAACTGCGTGGGCGGACTACGTAGTCAGGAATAAATCATCCCGCACACTGTCCGGGGTTGTCGTTGTGACCCTTGATGGCCAATTGATGACGGATGCGAACCCGCACACGATCACACTCGCGCCCGATCAATCCAGCAGCGGCCAAGTGTGGCTTGCCCCAGCACCCGCAGGTGGCGTTAGCCTGCGTGCACAATATTTGACTCTGCCGCAGTGTACCGGTCCCGTCACGAGGGACCCGTCTCATCCGGGCAACCCGCCTTGCACGGGAGGCCAGCTTTGGGCCGAAGGGTTTGGCAGCGGCGCGGTCTATCCAGACGGAGACATGGACGGTCTGGGGGACAATTTCGAAAATCAGTTGTTGCAGACCTACGCGCCCTTGCTCCTGTTTTCATATGACCATGACAGCGAGGAAATATACGCGCCCATCGATGTCATCGACTTTATTCGCGGATCAACGCTGGTATCCAAAGAGAGCGATGTCTCCAGCATCAGTGATAACGCTACATTGAATCAGAACCCCGGGATCGTTCTCAATCCTACCGGTGCTTCCGCGCACCAGGATGCAATCGGCACGATTAACGTATTGCAGCAGCCCCTGGGGGCGGGCGAAACCGACCGAGTTCCGCGGCCAATCTATGTTGCGGAGTCTTCGAAGACGAAGAACGGTGCGGATTGGACTAGCGTCATGAATGCCAAAAACGTTGGCCTGTATGGGCACGTGGTGATGCTCAATGTCGCTCAGATCTTGGACAATGCAGGGCAGCCGTTCGATGACCCCGTCGCGCAGTCGGAAAATCGGCTTTTGTATGACGAACTATCCGGCATCTACTGTGGTGCCAACAACGGACAGCCATGCGACGCATCGATAATCAAAATTGAATACTGGCAATTCTTTGGCTACAGCCACGATTTAGAAGATCCCATTCCAGGCACCTCGGGAATCGCCGCCGATGTCATTGACCATGGCGGAGACTGGTGTACGGTTCAGTTGTACGTGGATGCCGCGAAGGCATTTACTCAACCAGACCAAGCCATCCTGGCAGTACACCATTTTGCACATGGATTGCGCTTCGGGTTTGATATGCAGCGGCAGCCTATCGCGAGCGGCGTCATCACTCCCGCCGGGGTCTCCGACGGTTTGAAGGCGGCGTTCCAGCAGTTCACGATCAAGCAATTCCAGGGGCCCCAAGCCGGCGCGACGGTGAATCTACCGTTCGAAAATGGGAAAACTACTCAGGACTACAAGAATGCCCAGAACAATATTTTGCAACTTGCTCAGGACCCAGGATCCGGCAAGTTCGTGCATCCTGTTGTCTATGTCGAATGGGGCGGCCACGAATTCTGGCCGACATGGGGTTGGAAATTCGAATTTGCCGGTAAGCACGGCGGAGACAGCAAAAAATCGTATCGATACATCGTTCAGGCGCCTCTCAACGTGGGCGAGGTAGGTAATCCTATGCCGGGGGTTGAACAGGCGCCGTTTGTAACAGGATTCGCGGGATTTTGGGGATACTATGGATGGGAAAACCATAACAAGCCACCGCAGGGGCCACCTCTCCATGCGGAATGGTTGTGGTATCCAGGTACCGATCCTACTCTGCTCGAAGTGCGGCCCACACAACCGCCTTTTTAGAAGGTAAAATGTAAAGAATTCGACAAGGCGGGTCGCCGACCGATCCGCGCGGGCGGGTGGCCAACCCTTCCGCGCGGCACCGGAGTGAACCCATGCACCATTGAAACCCGCGGCGTGCCGAATCTTTTCTGCGGTCTATGCAGAAAAGGTTCGGGTTTTAACATCACGCTTGTTAACTTCTGCTCACCTCGCACCTCATATCCGGTCGTGGCACGCTAGGTTTTCGCCGCAGCTGCCCAGATGTACACAGGCTTCAAGTCCTTGAATCTCGCGAAGCGAAGTGCTAGCGTAAATCGTGATTATTTTTGGCATATTTGGCGGCAGGCGGTCGGAGCGAAATCGCTCCGTCGCCTCCAGTCCCACTACCGAGCGACGAACGAATGGCGGGCAGTTACGCAACTCGCGCAGCGGCACCGGCGCGGGCCCCAGCCTTCCCGGACCAAGCCCGATTTCTAATCGAGAACTCGATTTATTAGAGCGAGACCTAAACCATTGTAAACAAAGGACGGTGATTGTTTCTAATCGAGAACTTTCGACCATTCCCAACTCAACGATCAGTGTCGCCCAGCCCGCGCAGCCGAGGCAA
>PKWH01000115.1 GCA_003131985.1 Acidobacteriota bacterium
TCCGCGCCTATGCGAATGCGGGCAAGATCGAAAACACTTCGAGAAATATCCTCCGCTGCTCTGTCGAATGGACCGGGTGCGGTGAAATCCCGGTGGAAAAAGCTCTTCTCGACGGAATGCCTTGGCATGATGCGCGGACAGATGATAAGGGGATTCGGCTCTCCTTTGACGTGCCTCCCGGAGGATCGCGCGAATTCTCGGTTGTTTACCAGAATAACTTCGGGTTATCCGATGCGAACCGCCGAGTTTCATGGAAGGCGAAAGCCTTCTTCCGCCGCAGGCTCTCAGAACTAAGAGATAACCACCTCAGTAAGAGTCCAGGTTTGTTGTCGGTTGCCAAAGCCTTGCAAAGAAGTTTGCTCAAGGGCAGTAGTTCTTAACGGTCCGCGCTGAACTCCCATCCATGCACCTTTTACTGGTTCTTGACCACCTCTCCGCCCTTCATCACGAATCGGACATTTTCCAGCAAGTGCACGTCGGCGAGCGGATCGCCGTCAATAGCGATGATGTCCGCAAACTTTCCCGGCTCCAGCGTGCCAACACGGTCCGTCCAACCCAGCAAATCGGCGGCATTTACTGTGGCGGCTTGAATTGACTGCAACGGAGAGAGACCGAGCTTGACCATCACTGCGAATTCGTGTGCATTCAGGCCATGAGGATAGACAGCGGCATCTGTGCCAAATGCCACCTTGACTCCTTCCTTGAAGGCGACCGCGATATTCTGGCGCGCGAGCGGCAACACGATTTTGGCCTTTTCAATCATGTTGGGCGAGAGGCCCAGGGTCGTAAGATTCTCCATCAGCCAATCGCCCAAATAAAGCGTAGGGACCAAGTACGTGCCGTGCTGTTTCATCAACTGAATGTCTTCCTCATTTATGTAGCTGCCGTGCTCGATTGAATCCACGCCCGCGAGAACCGCGTTCTTAATTCCTAGAGCGCCGTGAGCGTGCGCCGCCACTTTGCGCCCCAGGCCGTGCGCTGTGTCGATGATCGCTTTCATTTCCTCGGGACTATATTGTGTGAGCGCTGGGTTGTCGCCCTCTGAGAGCACGCCGCCGGTCGCCATGAATTTGATCACGTCGGCGCCGAATTTTATGTTTTCCCGCACCTTCACCGTCACGCCATTGACGCCGTCAGCTACTCCATCACTCGAAAAATTAAATTGAGGTGCGAGGAAATTCTCGTCTGCGTGGCCTCCGGTGATGCTGAGCGCGGGGCCGGAAGCGAGTATTCGCGGGCCCGGAACATCCCCCGCCCTAATGGCGTCGCGCAAGGCAATGTCTGAATATCCATTCGCACCCACATTGCGCACGGTTGTGAAACCAGCTTCGAGGGTTACGCGCGCGTTGTGCGCGCCGATGAGCGCCTGCCGCGGATAGGAGACGTGCAGCCCTGCCGGACCCGACATGTACGGCGTGTAAGTGAGATGCGTGTGGCAATCAATCAAACCAGGAAGCACGGTCGCGTTCGAAAGGTCGATCACCTTGGCGCCTGTCGGAAGCTGGCTTGAAATATCCAAGGCTTTTCCGATGGCCTTAATCCGGTCGCCTTCGATCCAAATGATTTGATCCTTAAGATAATTTCCCGTGCGAACATCCAATACCTTGCCCGCATGGATCGCAATTTCAGCGGGTGCGGAAACTTTCGGAGTCTGAGCGCCGCACACTCCGGTCAAAATCAAAACAAAAAAACAGAGCAATCCCAAACGCTTCATCTAAAGCCTCCCTAAGAAAGTTCCACACCATGCCAATAGTCTTGGACCTGGCAGCGTTTCGAGACGGATTGTATCCCTGCCGCCGGAATTATCTCTGCGCTTTTTTCATGCGTCCGGAGTCCGACCCGGGAAATCCGTTTCGCAGCGCTCCTCAATTTTGAAAGCACGCACTTCCATAATTCTTCGGCTTGTACTGTTGACACGTGCACTCGATAATGTATTATTATGCAGAGAGATGAATAATCACGCATAAGGTTATATGGGCGCGCATAAGAGATTTCGGCAAGGGCAGATTTTGAAGGTGCTGGCGGGGCCGCCGGTCGGCAGCCAGGATGAGCTGCGGCGGCAGCTCGTGCACCTGGGGGTGCGGGTTACGCAAGCCACGCTCTCGCGCGATCTTCGCGAACTGCGCCTGGTNNCGCGCCGTGAAGGAATTTTTGCTGGATGTACGCCCGGCGCAGAACATGCTCGTTTTGAAAACGCCTCCGGGCGGAGCTCAGCCGATTGCTGCGGCTCTGGACGCGGAGCGTTGGAAAGAGGTGGCCGGAACGCTGGCGGGCGATGACACGGTTCTGATCATCGCGCCGTCACACGCTGCGCGCGCCGTGGTCCAGAAACGAATCGAGGAAATGTTGGGATGAGCGATAAGACAAAAGTTGCTGTCGTCGGAGCAACGGGCTATGCGGGATTCGAACTGGCCCGGTTGCTTCTGCGGCATCCGCAGATCGAGAAGCCGATATTTTTCGTCCGCGGGGAACATGCGAACGTTCGCTGCCTGACGGAAATTTTTCCGCAGCTTCGCGGCTGGGGCGAAGCGCGCTGCATGCCGCTTTCCGCCGAAGCGATTGCGAAAAGCGGTGCCAATGTTGTTTTTCTGTCGACACCGCACGAGGCTTCGCTCGAGCTCGTGCCCGAACTTCTGGCGGAGAATCCCAAGCTGCGCGTGGTCGATTTGAGCGGCGCGCTCCGTTTTCGGGAGCCGCAAACTTTTGCCGAGTGGTACAAGCTGGCGCCCGCTAATCAAGGAACGCTTTCCGAGGCGGTTTATGGTTTGCCCGAACTCTACGCCGATGCCTTGCCGAAAGCGCGGTTGGTGGCGAATCCGGGTTGCTATGCAACGTCCGTGATCCTCGGGTTGCGGCCGCTTGTGGAAGCCGGCTGGATCAACTCATCTCGCGGGGTGGTATGCGATTGCAAGTCCGGCGTGAGCGGCGCGGGAAAAGAACCGAAGCGCGAAACTCATTTCGTCGAGGTGAACGAGAATTTCCGCGCCTACGGGCTGTTCACGCATCGCCATACTCCCGAGATTGCAGAACATGCTGGAATCGCCTTGGACGATTTTATTTTCACCACCCACTTGCTTCCCGTCGAGCGGGGAATTCTTTCCACTCTGCACGTGTGGCTGGCGCAGCCGCGCACCACGGATGAGATCGAAAGCCTCTATCGCCACTTTTATGCGGAGCGGCGCATGGTCCGCATTCTGCCCGGCGGTCGCTTGCCGGAACTGCAGCACGTAACACACACGAATTTCTGCGATATCGGGTTCGCGTTGGATCCTTCGGGCGAACGGCTGGTAATCCTTTCGTGCCTCGACAATTTGGGCAAAGGCGCTGCGGGACAGGCGGTTCAAAACATGAACGAGATGTTCGGTTATCCGGAAACTGCGGGGTTGCTATGAGACTGGTGATAAAGGTTGCAGGTGCGCTCCTGGAGCGCAAAGAAACGGTGCAGACGATCGCGCGGCAAGTGAGCGAGCTCGCGCGCGGCGGACATGAGCTGCTTGTAATTCACGGCGGTGGAAAGATATTCACCAGCACGCTCGAGCGCATGGGAATGTCCAGCCGCTTTGTGAATGGGTTGCGAGTTACCGACCGCGAAACGCGGGATGCTGCCGTGATGGTATTTGGCGGATTGCTGAACAAGCGTCTCGCGGGAGCTATTTCGCTGGCCGGGCAGCCGGCTGTAGGCATAAGCGCGTCCGACGCCGCATGTTTTCTGGCGGAGCCAATGCAAGTTGGAGAAAGTGAAGGGAGCCTCGGATACGTCGGCTACCTCACCGAGGTAAATGTGGAGTTCCTGCGATCACTTTGGAGCGCAAGCATCGTTCCCGTGGCTTCTTGCCTGGGGTTGGGCTCCGATGGCGAGCTCTACAACATTAACGCCGATCATATGGCCGCGGCGGCTGCGGAGTTCGTTCAGGCCGACCGCTTGATTTTTCTCACCGACGTAGCGGGCGTGCTTGACGGAGAAAAAGTGCTGCGCGTGGTTCGCGGAGCGGAAATCGAAGATCTTATCCGGCGAAATAAAGTATCGGGTGGAATGGTTTTGAAACTCGAAGCCGCGAAGCGCGCGTTGGCCGGAGGCGTCAGCGAAGTTCACATCGTAGGCGGAACGCTTCGGCGTTCCCTGTTCACTGCGGCTAATGGCTCGCGCCGTTTTGGCACACGCGTGCTTCCCGCCGTTCATTCCACTGCGAGAATGGCTCAAGGAGCGGCGCGCTAGAAATGGCAAAAGGGAAAATCACGACGAAAACATCTATTTCTGC
>PKWH01000192.1 GCA_003131985.1 Acidobacteriota bacterium
CGCTGTACCAGCTTCCATCCTGCACGGCGCCCGAATCAGAGTATGCATAGCGCTGCTGCCGCGCGGGATCGTAGAAAATGTTCGCGACGATTCCGTGGTGTTCCGGGTAGAGACCGGTGACCAGCGTCAAGTGGTTTGGAAACGTTACCGAAGGATACGCGGGAATCATCCCATCCGGAGCGCTCGCCCCGCGCGCCGCCATGCCGGCGATGTTTTGCGCCGAATATTTCTTCACGTAGTCGTACCGGAACCCGTCGAGCGAAACGAGCACAACGTAAGGCTTCGCCCGCTGCGAAGCCGCGTTTGGCCCGTTCGCCACCTCGATGACCGCGCCGCGTGCAGCCGCCGCCGTTTGCGCGGAGCCGCCCGCACCCGCCGGCATTTGCGCCGAGGCGCCCGCACCGCCGAGCAAGAGCAGCGCAACAAAAAACGCGCCGCGTGCCCAGATCCGCGAGCAGTGTCCCTTCCGCATCTTTACCCCCTTCTGCACGACCTCAGCTTCTCAAGCTCTCAGTTTCTCAGGCTCTCAGGTTCTCAAGCTCTCGAACGCGCAAACTCCCCGCGATTCGTTCATCCGCCGTTCGCCGTTTCGTCTATATACCATAACTGGCTGGGTGGCGAATCCTTCCGCACCACACTGACTTGCCCATAGCATCGCGCGCCCCCGCCTTCGGTAGCCTCGTGCCTCGCGGCTTCTTGCCCTGGGCCCGCGAAGGGCAGCCGCGTCATAACTCGGTAGCTTTGTGGGTCGCGGCTTTAGCCGCGACATAAAAAAACGCCTCTGACAAATTCTCCTTTCCGCAGATTTTTGGCCGGGCCTTCCGTTCTCGCTGCGCCTTCGTTTGGTCGCCTGTGCTTCAGGGCGGGTGGCGATCCTTTGGTCCGTTGATTTTTCTAACTGACTGAACAGCGTGACCTATTCGACGAGTTTTGGTGTCTAAGACCGCATGAGGGCTTTTGTCTTTCGTCACCGGTGGGCCGTCACGTTAGCCGTCTTACAGTTCACCATCTTTGCTGTGGTCAGCCTCTCAGAGCATCATCGGAAGCTTCCCAACGTCGATGGCGAATGGTTCGGATGCGTGTACCTGTCCCACACTCCTAGTCCGTTGCCCGAAACATGGGCGGGCACAGTGGACCAAGCTTTCTGTCGCCCTGAAAATCGCATCAAATTCGTCCTGCTTTCTAATTTTCCGGTGATACTCACTTGGGCAGCACTCGCGGAATTTACGCGCGCACACTTCGACCAGGTCTGGCTTTTTTACCTCTTCAACGGATTCTCGATTCCAGTACTGTGGTTCGGCATCGGCGCTCTCATTGACCGGGCGATTAACGCGAAGCGGCGGGTGGCCAACCCTTCCACATCACTGAAGTGAACGCTTATCTTTTGCGGGTGCCGCACTCTTTGCGGGGTTGGCAAAGGGTGCGGGGTTTTGACGCCGCACCCCAAGTTCTTAGTGGCTCGCCGCTTTTTACCCTGAGTGCCTTAGCGAAGGGCAGCNNCGTTCCTTTCGGCGGCCTTTTCGCCGAGCATTTCTTTCCTTTCGGCCTTCCCCTTCGCGACCAACGCGCAGCCGACCAAGCCCTCCGCCAAATTCACCGCGACGGCAATCGAATGACTCCCATAAAAATCAAAATCATGCAGACACCGATCCCCAAAATAATCATCGTCGGCACCCAAAAATAAAACGGATGCTCCGCGCGATCGTACCCGCCAGGCGGACAGCCCTTGTAGTAGCCCTTCCCGCTAATCAGACTAAACCCCGCCCACCCTATCGCCACGATTCCCAGCAGCAAAAATGGCACCGGCCTGCTCCCCTGAATGCCTCCCCAAGTTATAACGTCCCGCCCCAACTCACACGCAAATGCTTCCCTTCCGTGGCCAACCATTCAACGCCCGCCCCGCAAATTTATTTTTGCCGCGCGTTCGATCCTTCGCTTTTTCGTGAATTCCATCGAATTCACCCAGAGTCCTTTGGCGAAGGGTATGAACATTCGAGAAATTGCGGAACGATTGCAACAGGACTTGGTTGAGTCGCATCGGGAAAAACTCAAGCGGACGGTCGAGTCTTATCGGCATGCGGCGGCGCGGGCATTGAGCCGGAGATACTTCGTGATTTGCTCGCGCGCCAAACCAGGACAGCGCACGTAGTGAGAAGAACAGCAGTCAATATGCCAAGAAACAACAATTGCGAAGGAGGTTGCGTAAGCTCCCGGCGCGAATCCGTAGGTGCCGAAGCACGTGAAGCTTCGCGAGCAGGAGCAGGCACCGCTGGAACTGGAACGGCAAGCGGCTGTGCAGCCGCCTTGGATTTTGCTTGCTCTCCAAGAGGCGGAAGCGCTCCGGCCCCCGAGATCTCAAACCCTGGTCCTTCCCCTGCTTTTAGTTGGTTGGCTGCCTGAACCTGATACTTCGTGTTTCCCGTGGCGAGGATCTGAAAAGCCGGTGAGCGCGATGAAAATTTCATCGTTGGGGGAATCATCACCGCAAACTGCTGAACCGGGTAGGCGCGTTTGGTTCGAAACGCAGCGTGGCCGTCGTAGGGCAAGTCGTAGTTGAAGGCAAACTTGGTCGCTCCCGGGCGCAAAGGGAAACTCACGTGGTAGTGTCCAGGCTCGCCGGGCACGGGCGCCGCCGAGATCATCTCTCCAATGTTCCCGGGACCTGCAGCCAGGACGGAATCCATCTTGGCACTTGCCGGAAGATAGACTTCGAATGTGCGGTCCCCAGAGCGTGTGACCGGTGGGTTGGATTCGTTTTTGATTTCGTACATATCGGAGACGTGAAGAAGTCTCCCGTTGGTTCCCGTGCGGAGTATTTCGATACTGCCGGTTATGCCCTTGACTTGTGACGCCGCGTCAAACACGTCCAGAGAAAGAACGGCGCCGACGGAAGCCTGCTGATCGTAGTTCACGCCTTGGTGGAGTACGCGCACCCAATATGGTTTATCGGNNTCCGCCTGAAGAAGGATCACCTCATCTCCAGCAGAGGGCTGGTTGCGGCTCTGATTGCGCACGAAGCCGGTGATATCGTTCGCGCCGCGCGCCGCTGGAGTTGAAAAACAGGCCAGCAGCGCCAAGATGGAAAGCATCCTCAGCATACGAACCCTCTCGGCGCAATTAGGAGCAGCGATCATTTGCTTATGGCAGCGGCTCGCGGAGGCGTTGGCGCGCGCGGCGCGTGGCCAAACATGATGCCTGTTTCCACCTCGACGGGTTTTCCGTCAACCAGGTAAGGCCGGAATTGCCATTGCTCCAGGGCGTCGGAGATGGCCTTGGCTTGCTCGGGAAATGCTCTGAGAAAATGGATGTGTTTGACCTTGCCTTCCTTATCGACGATGATGCGCACGGGAACGGGATTGAATCTGCGGTCGGAGAAAAACGGATCTACTTTCTTGACGATATTTTCATCTTGCGCGTAATCTTTAATGCATACAGGGACTTCCCCGCCGCCCATTCCTGAAAGGAGATCAGCCTCCGCCGGCAATTTCATCTTGCTCAGATCCTGGATCAAGCTGTCGAGCAATTTCGTATCGCGGCTCGTGAAGACGAATTGCACCTCGTGGCAGCGAATTTGCGTCGCCAGCACGTACCAATGCAGATCGGAGACAGGCGCAACGAAGTCAAAGCGGACGAAGGAATGATCGGCAATCCTGACTACCGCCGGGGCTTGTTCCACCTTGTAGTATTCCGCGTTCAACTTGTCCCTGGAATAGTTAATTAGTTCCAGTGCGTTGCCGGCCGGCGCCAGCGAGAAAAACATATCCTGGGCAGTGATTAAGCCATTGCCTCGATCAGGCCCTTTGAAGGTGTCCGCGGTTTTGATCTGCGCCAGGACGTAATAACCGCTGTCCGAAGGCGGCGGCCCGGCGTAGCTCTCTGTCCAATCCGGGGAGAGAGCGTAGGTGAGTCCAAAGTAATCGTTGCCATACACATTGTTGGTCACTCGGCCGCCTTCCGGCAGCGGAGTCACGGAATCGCTGGCACTCGGCCAAGCGCCTTTATTCAGAATGACGTTGGTGGGCAGTTTCTTCGCCTGCGGCGGGTTGGTCGAAGAACCTCCCCCGTTCTGAGGGACGCCGCGAGCTGCGGGGAGCAACGACAAGGACACAGCAAGAAGCACAAGAAAACGGTGGAATAGAGAGTGCATGGCCCTCCCGAATCAATACCTGCCCTCCTGAACGCGCGGCTGTCCAAGAAAGGAAAAACCGGGCGAAACAACTAAGTGCCTCGCCCGGCGAAACGGTGAAGGATTACAGGGAGCGCAGGAAGTTCAGCACATCCTGCTTCTGGCTCGGCGTAAGGGCTTCAAAGTTCGCTTCCGCCGTGCTGCCCTCGGATCCGTTGCTCGCGTGATCCTTGATGACGACCAGCAGATCGGTGGCACGGCCATCGTGCAAGAAGAAGATCCGCTGTCCTAGTCCCCACAGAGGAGCGGTGCGGAACTGATCTCCGCCTGCGGTTCCTTGGGATACGTTGTCCGCCAAAAGAACGCCCATGTCGTGGATCTCGAAGTCGGAAAATGCGCCTACAGCCGCATTTGACAGCGAGGAGGTGACGTTCGAAACTTGCGTGGAATCGATGCTCATGGTGTGGCAAGTCGCGCAACCGACGGTGCCGAACTGAGTCTGGCCACGGGCAATCGAGGCCGCGGCAGACGATCCCGCCACTCCCGGTGCTGGTATCGGTGGAGCGAGCAGTCGCATGAACTCAGCGAACAAAACGATGTCGCCGGGAACCTCGGCATTCTGGGCCGACTGGTCCGAATTGGCTGTCACTGTGAAGTTGGTCACGTCTTCCGGGTATCCAGTCTTGGAAAGGTTCAAGCAACCTGCCGGAAGTCCGGTGCCGAGTTGATCCTCACCTGGCAGTGGCCGGTCTTGTGTGAAGAGCTCGTTACTGATACCCATTTCCACGTTGTAGGCCTCGCCGGAGAACAGCAACATTGATTTGTTCTGCGCCTTCCAGCCGAACCGAGCGATGGTCCCGTCGTTGCCGTTGTGGTTGAACGTGCCGCTAACCCCAAAAGCATTGCCGACTTCAGCAGTTTGGACCGCAATAAGCGTCGATTCGTCGAGGTTCTCGACCAAGCCCGCGCCAAACACAGGCGTAGGGATCCGGAAAATGATGTCGTTGGTTGCCAACGCGCCGGCAAAGCCGGGCTGTTGCAAGCTGCAACTGCTCGCGCCCGCGAGCCCAGAGACGGTAAATAGATCTTCCACGCCGCCGTTCGGTTTGTTGGGATCGGGGCTGCCGTCCGCGTCGAAAAAGTACGGGAAACGCGCTTCGCGCGTAGGACCGTGGACGGTGATGAACGTTGGGATGGTGTTGTCAGCGCCACTGACAATACCTTTAGTGATCGCCGTGAACTCGGGATTGTTGGCAATACCTGTGCCCCCGATCGTAGGTTGGGAGTGGCATGCCGAACACTGGTTGAAGTTAAATCGTGGTCCTAAGCCAGTGTTGGGGAGAGTGTCCACAGTCTGCACGATCTGGAAGCGGCCAAGACCGTTGTTGAAGAAGTCCAAAGCTGGGTTGGGGGTCTGGGACGCTTGCCCGCAAGTGTTTGTACCGAGCACGGACGCGAGTGCACATGGGACTGTAGCCGTAGCCCCCACCTGTCCGTTAATGAGTCCGCCCCGGACGCCCGGGTCGCATGGTGTGGTTGAACAGGTTGCAGGGACTGAAGAGGGTGTAGCGACTCCAGCGATTCCAGAGTCTCCAGCAGCCCCACTGGGTAGAGGGGTTCCACCGGAAGCGGATCCGCCGACTCCATCGGGGGAAGTCTGAGCAAAGACCATTCCTGGAAAGAATAACAGGGCCGCCAATGTGAGACCTGACGCAAATCTAAAAGTTTTCATTTCTATCCTCCTCGTCTGACGGAAATTTCCGTCTTGAGGGTCCCCTTAGCCCGGAGCCTAGACCTTCCGCCCCCTCGTGTCAGATCGCCAAGCTGACGATAGCCATCCGCATGGCGACGTCGTCATTCAACGCCAGCGATGTGCCAGTGCCTCTAAGGTTAACACCTCCGGTTCTAATAACATTTGCGTGAAGTACCCGTCAACAAAAAACGATTAGCTTTTTTGGGTTTCTTGATTAGTATCTTGGGCTCTTTCAGATCTACCAAGTAGCTTTCATCTACACCAAAACATATTTCGGATATACGCGCGATCAGGCACGACGAATTTAGAGCAGCAGTACGGTGCAGTACGGTCACGTTTGATGGGACTTCCGCCACCCTAGCGACGTGGACCTCTTTGCTGCATCGCTCTCCGGCCGGCCTGGATCTGGAACGCGACGGCTGCCGGGTGGCAAACCTTTCCGCATTTCGCTTCGTAGGGATTTCTCGCCGAGCCTTCGTTTGGTCATGCGTGCGGACGCTTCGCCGCGTGCCACATTTTTTCTACGATCTGTATAGTCCCGGACAAACGCCGTAGGCGTGGCAGAAGTTAGCCCAGCGCGTAAGCCCTGGGAAAAAATAACCAAGAGAACGCCTTGTGGGTCGCGGCTTTAGCCGCGACATAAAAAAAGCCCCTGACAAACTTTCCTTTCGGCGGATTCTTCGCCGAGCCTTCGGTCTTCCGCCTCTCGCGAATTCCAATCAGCTCGCCACGATCCGCCCTGCCGTCATATCAACGGGGAATATATCAATGCGAAAGGGTTGCCACCCGCCGGTCGGAAGAACATTTCAAACTGAAACCTCCGTTCGTTGATAATTCTCGCGATCGGGAGTAATATTTCCGGCCAAGAGTGAGGGGGAAAAATGGAGATTCCGATGAAAAAGAGAATGACGAAAATTGCGTGGACGACCCTGGGTCTGCTGTTTGTAGTTCTTTTCCCGATCACCACTCATGCACAGACAGAAACCGCGCCGGATGAATACAAGGCCGACAATATGGCGCGGATCGAGGCTCTATCCGCGAAGACAGAGTTCGAGGGACACTTCTCATTGCCGAATAAAGTGCAGTGCCACAAGCACACACTGGAGCCTGGCGATTACACGGTGGTGGTAAAGACTCTCGAAGACGGCATGAAANNCGAGGGACACAGCGCCGTTTTGGTAAGGCACGGACCGGGGCCAGGAAACTATACGCTCGAAGCCGTTTACGTGGAGAACCTCAAACTGGTTCTAATGCTCGATGAGAGCGGACATACACAATTCCCCGACAAAATTTTTGCCGGCGTGAAGCGCGTCCCGATTTCGTGACCTAACCCTTGCGTAACTCCAACTCTCGCGCGGCTCGTGCGCCATTGAGATTAGCTCGGCCTTAGGTTTGAATGCGACCAACAGGATTCTTTAAGCTGTAATGGTAATAAATGACACGGCTCGAGCGAAAAACCGGCCCAAACTGGCCTTATCGCTTGCGTCAGGCTCGGATTCCGGGATGGGAGTAACTCTTGTTTCAATTCTGCGAGAAAAGGGGCCAGCCTCGCTGCGACATTGTGTCATTCTATTAGCCAGCACTGCTGTAATCGTTACCCTGGGGGTGGAAGCCAAGCTCAAGAGCCGTTCCAAATGAGAATCGTGACGCCACTGAGCGTCCAATAGGAACTATAGCAAGCGGTAAGTGTTGTTACGTGACGATAGACGGGAGACATGCATGGCAAAGTTGGAACCATCGCGCGACACGGAAGGCAAAACTTATGCGGAGCCGCGACGGACGCAACGAGTGCAGATTGGGATGTCGGTGGAGATCTGCGCAACCGAAGGCGAGCTGTTTCAAGAAAAGACGAAGACTATTACAGTGAACGCAAACGGTTGCCTCGTGCTGCTGGCTGCGAAGGTGAAGCGAGGTCAGAAGCTCACGATCATCAATCCTCAGACTCAGGAAGAGCTTGCGTGCGCTGTAATTTTTCAGGGCGATTACAACAGCGGCAAATCAGAAGTGGGGCTTGAGTTTTCCGATCCGTCACCCAAGTTCTGGCGTATTGCATTTCCTCCCAACGATTGGGATCCGAACGAACGCAAGCGCGCCAGCGCACCAACCGCAACAACTCCCCGTACGAACCGCTAAGTCGTCAGCTCACTAGCCCAGCAAGCGCCAGGAATTGCTTCCCCCAGTCCAAGTGATATTGTTCGTCCCTTGCTTCGCCGCACAGCCGTGGCGGCTAGGGTTTGGCGGCGGGAAATTGAACTTTGGGAGCCTCGCGCGAAGCTTCCGGAGCCTGGAAATACGCATCGTTGCGCTTGAAACCGGCCCAGCCCGCATAAATATTATTCGGGAATAGCCCGATGTACGTGTTGTAGGCCTGGATGGAATCGTTGTAGCGCTTTCGCTCGACGGCGATGCGGTTCTCCGTGCCGGCGAGTTCGTCCTGCAAGCGCAGGAAATTTTCGTTCGACTTGAGCTGCGGGTAGTTTTCAACGATCAGGAGCAGGCGGCTGAGCGCGCCGTCGAGCTGGCCGTTCGCAGCGATTTTATCCTGCGGAGTTTGAGCGCCCATCAATGCGGAACGAGCCTTCGCGATATCGCCGAAGACGGTTTCTTCGTGCGCCGCAAAGCCTTTCACCGTTTCCACCAGGTTGGGGATCAGGTCCGCGCGTCGCTGTAAAACCACGTCCACCTGAGCCCAGTTGGATTTTACTGTCTCATTCAGCGTGACCATCTGATTGCGGTGTGAAACGTACGAACCGCCGACGATCAGCGCGACGATGACGAGAACGACGATGATCGCTGCTACTGCTTTCATGAAATCCTCCTGTGCAAACCTATTCGATCACTCGCGGAAGAACGTGTCCCAAGAACCTTCAGGCCGATTCGAGCCGGCGATCTACTTCATTCGTTACGACTTCTACCAGTTCGAGATAAGCATTGAGCGAGACCTCAACGTCAATTTCGCTCTTCTTGCGCTTCCCTTCCCTTAAATCGAGAACGGTCTGGAATGCAGTGGGGTTGCCACCGGTAAGCGATGCGATCGCGTCCACGGTTTCGCGTTTCGTCGCGGGCATATCGTGGCCCAGAGCCAGCAGCGCGTGCCGAAACAGCGCGCAGAACGGCGAAACAGATTTGAGCATGATATCGACGTGAACTTTATTGCTGAGCGGCGCAGCAAGTATTGCTTGGCGCAGACGCAGCCACGCTGTGCGAAGTTCGCGTTCGACCTGNNAAAGAATGCGGTGATGGAGCTTCATGTCCAGAAGCTCGATGGCGAACACGTCGGCCGAGCGTCGCAATTCGTCAACGGTGAAAATGAGCGGAGCCAGATTGCCTTGACGCATCCACCACTCCGCCACGCCGTGCGCGTTTTCGAGAAGCGCGGCATCGGCTCGATCGACCACGCACAGGACGTTCAGATCCGAGTGCTCGGCGCGAAACTCTCCCGTGACCGCGGAGCCGTACAGCACGACAGTCTTCAAATTGTCGGGGATTGCGGCTTTCAGCCGGTTCACAAATTCTGTAAGTTTAGCTTCCATTCAAGATGTCCTTAGCTAACTACGCGT
>PKWH01000217.1 GCA_003131985.1 Acidobacteriota bacterium
CAAATTTATGCAGGATGAATTTGCCCTGCTCGACGATATCTGTGGCCTGCTGAGGAGTTTGCGCCTGCAGCGCCTGGGTCTCCGCGCCTTGCGGGAACGCTCTTGCCGGGAACAACGCCAGCAGAACCAATGCGCAAATTACAGTGTTGAGTTTGCGAATTATTCTTTGCGTGCGAATGAAATCCATCTAAACCTCAGAAAACTCAGAGCGGAGAATAGCCGCAGAGTGTGCGGTTCGCAAGGTAAGAAAAGCCAAAAGGTCCTTCCAAGATATCGACACCGGCCCTTGATTTTGACGCAGGGACCGCGCAACATGACGGAGTTTGAAAGGGGAACCATGAGCGAAGGGTTATTGTTGTGGAGTACTCTGGAACGCAGCGAGAAAATGCGAAGGTTTGTTCTACTCCCGATCGTCATTTTGGCATCTTTCACCATTGCAACATCGATTCGGGGTGCGCAGAAATCATCGTACAGCCCGGCTGCGTCGAATAGAAAGTCGCTCGATGACGCAATGAAGGCGATGTTCGACGTGCGCACATTTCAGCAGGCAGAGATTTCCCCCGATGGAAACAAGGTGGCTTGGGTGGAATCACTTCCCGGCCCGGGCGAAGCACCGTCGGCAAATTCTGCAATTTACGTGGCCGAAGTTAACGCGTCCGACGCAACAACGCGCATTACAGCCGGCGACGGCAAAACAGCGTACGAGGAACATGACGTAGCGTGGTCGCCGGACGGGAAACAGATCGCATTTCTGTCCGACGCTGCAACGCAGGGACAGCTTCAGCTCTTCGTCATGAATTCCTCAGGCGGCAGCGCAAAACAATTGACCCATCTGAAAGGCTTCCTGGCTAGTCCAGGATGGTCGCCGGATAGCAAAACGATCGCGCTGCTTTTCACCGAAAACGCGACACGCGCGGCCGGGCCACTGGTGGCGGAGACTCCCGATGAGGGCGTTGTCTCCGAAGAATTCCTCGAGCAGCGACTGACGCTTGTCGATCCCGCCACTGCAACCGTGCGACAAATTTCAGCCGCGGATACGTATGTGTACGAATTCGACTGGGCACCCGACAGCAAACGCCTGGTGATTACTGCCGCGCACGGCAATGGCGACGACAACTGGTATATTGCCGGACTTTTCAAAATTGATGCGGTCTCAGGCGTAATGATGGACATCGTCGCGAAGCCAGGCGTGCAAATCGGTGTTCCCAAATGGTCGCCTGACGGAAAAACAATCGCGTTCATCGGAGGCCTAATGAGCGATGAGCCGATCGTCGGCGGCGACGTTTATCTTGTCCCAGAGTCAGGCGGGAACCCGCAGAACGCGACCCCCAATATGCACCAAACCGCGAGTTGGCTAACGTGGACGCCAGACTCCAAGAAGATTCTGATGGCCGAGTATGTCGACGGCGTGAGCGCAATTCATGAAATGAGCCTCGATCACAGCAGCTCGCATGACACATTTTTTGATGGCTCGATCCTCTCCGGTGACTTTGGAATGCTCTTTTCCATTTCCCGCGATACCGAAACGATTGGTTTGATTCGACAGTCGTTCGACAAGCCGCCAGAGGTGTGGGTGGGAAAATCGGGAGAAACGAAGCAGATTACCCATCGAAATGATAGCCTGCGTCCAGCGTGGGGTAAATCCGTGAGCCTGCATTGGACCACGGACATCGGCAAAGTGCAGGGCTGGCTTACGTATCCAAGCGACTTTGATCCCACGAAAAAGTACCCATTGGTCGTGCGTGTTCACGGCGGGCCGTCTTGGGCGGTTACTCCGGCGTGGCCTACTCGCTGGAGCTACTCAATGGCTTTGCCGTCGCAAGGATACTTCGTATTCCAGCCAAACCCGCGCGGAAGCTATGGCCAGGGCGAAAAGTTTACGGCTGCGAACGTGAAAGATTTCGGGTACGGCGATTTCCGCGACATCATGGCCGGAGTAGATGAAGCGATAAAATCCGCTCCAATCGACCCCGAGCGCATCGGTCTTACCGGGTGGAGCTACGGCGGCTACATGACCATGTGGGGAGTAACGCAGACGAACCGCTTTCGCGCCGCTGTGTCAGGCGCAGGGCTCTCCGACTGGCTAAGCTACTACGGCGAGAACAAAATCGACCAGTGGATGCCACCGTTTTTCGGCGCAAATGTTTATGACGACCCGGCAGTGTATGCAAAAAGCTCGCCAATCACATTTATCAAGAATGTGAAGACTCCGACATTAGTGGTCGTAGGCGATAGCGACGGGGAATGCCCGCCGCCGCAATCCTACGAGTTCTGGCATGCGCTGAAAACGATGGGTGTGCCCACGCAGTTCGTTATTTATCCGCACGAGGGCCACGAGTTCGCCGATCCAGCGCACAGCCGCGATGTGATTGAGCGGGCGGTGGGCTGGTTCAATCAGTACCTGCAACCCTCGCGCTAAAGCGTTTGTTGTGAATGCCTGGCGAGCCTGATCTGGGGTGAAATTGGGGCACACAATCGGTGCCCTTTTTTTGCCTGTCTATCCGGCCAGTAACCGTTCTAGTCCGAAAACTGGCCCTGCGTTCTATTTCCATCCGCAATTCCCGGCGATAGTCTCTGATCAGCCCGCTAGTGTCCGACGGGGCAAAGAAGGAGCCAGCCTATGTCCCACTGGATTGGAACTACATCCCCAGCCGATGCAGGAATGAGCGATTTCAAAGAATGCTTGAAACACCTGCGCGACGGCCATGCCGATGAGGCACTTCAGCATGCGCGGCGCGCACTGGGTATAGCGCCCAAGAATCCGTTTTACCTTTCCTACACGGGATTGCTGGCGGCGCTCTCTGAAAAGCGCTTCGGAGACGCGGAAACGCTCTGCCGGGAAGCGCTGGGAATGAAACACAATCATGCGCAACTGTATTTGAACTTGGCCGAGGTTTACTACCAGGCCGGAAGAACGCCGGACGCGATTAACACCTTGGAAAAAGGAATGGTATCTGCAGGACGCGATTTTCGGATTCGTCGGGCGCTCGAAAAAATCGGAATGCGCCGGCCGCCGGTGCTCACCTTTCTGCACCGCAGCCATCCTCTGAATTCAACCCTGGGGAAATGGCGCCATCGCTTTACCGGGCCACATAAAGCAGCCTGAACGAAGCCGGCACTTCAGCGGCGAAAGCTCTCCTCCTTGCCGTAACCGGGATAGGGTCACTGGCGGGTGAGCCTGTCCCGGCCCCCTTTTTCGCAAACATTTAAAAAAAACGGAAACTGCGAATTAGCTTTGGCCCAATGGAAGGAAGTATTGCGTGCCTTTCACGGGCTGGCGAAGCCGCCGCAAAAGTTCCTGCAAATCCTCATTGCGTTCTACGAAGTCAATCTCCGAAGTGTCCACCACGAGCAGATTCGAAGCTGAGTAGCGGAAGAAAAAGTGTTCGTAGGCATTCGCCACAGCTTCCAGATATTCGGGTGAGATTTGCGTCTCGGCGGGATCGCCTTTTTTTGAAACGCGCTTCAACAGCACATCCGGCTTGGCCTGCAAATAAATCACCAGATCGGGTGCTGGAACGGAAGACGCAAGCATATCGAAATAGCGTTCGTAGAGCCGGAGTTCTTCGTTATCGAGGTTGAGATAAGCGAAAATTTTGTCGCGTTCGAACAGAAAATCGCTAACGATGGGTGCGGCAGCGTCCTCGGGCTGCGTTTGCATCAAGCGGCGATGGCGCTCGTAAAGGAAATGCATTTGCGCGCGGAAAGCGGCGCCGTCTTTTTCATCGTAGAAATCGCCGAGGAACGGATTGTCTTCGCAGTCGAAAATGCGGCGCGCGTGAAGCTGTTCCGC
>PKWH01000120.1 GCA_003131985.1 Acidobacteriota bacterium
GACGACGGCACGATGGTGGTGGTGGACGGCGCGCGCAAAATGATTAACAAGACGATCGACATCACGGTGACGTCCGTGCATCAAACTACCGCAGGGAAAATGATCTTTGGACGCTACGATGAACGCGGCGAACAGATGGCACCGCGTCCCATTGCGGCGGTGCCACAATCGCCAGCGGAGCCGCAGACTGGTCCGCGGGCGGTCGAAGATCGTACGGGCGGTGAGCGCCCGCCGCGTCCTTTGTATCCCGAACCGGGGCGCTCTTAGTTTTGTAGCGTCATCGCTACGCCGGCTAGTGGTCTTCTGATTCAACAGTCACTTTCTCGGTAGCGGGTCAGTTTCCGATTACCGCATTAATCGTCCCGGGATCGCGCGTCACCGCCCGGAAATCATTTTCGGGTGCTTCAAGTGAAACCCCGTGGCCTCCTGGTAGGCGCGCGCAAACGCCAGGAGCTCCGCTTCGCCGTATAACTTTCCTAAGAACGTTAAGCTTGTTGGCGTGTCCGGGCCGCCTGCATTTTGAAAATCACTGGGATCGTCGAACGGGAACTTGGGCGCGTCGGGGCCGCGAAATCCGTTGGGCAATATCACTGCTGGGTGGCCCGTCAGATTCGTGATTGTTAGCTGGTCGCTGCCGTTAGTGGGTACAACTATGACGTCGACTCCGTCGAAGACCTTCGCCATGGCTTCCATGACGAGGGTACGGGCGCGCGCCGCCTGGATATATTCCACTGCCGGGATGAATCGCGCCGTGCGAAATGTATTCGGCCAGTCATAATCTTTTTGTGAAGTGAGCAGTTTGTCCTTGCCGGTGCGCGTGAGCTCGTCAAAGGCTGCCGCGGCCTCAGCAGTCAACATGACCCTGATCGCGTCATAAGGAAATTTCGGGAATTCCACCGGGATCAGATTGACTCCCATTTCGCGCAGCTTCGCCAAAGCTGCGTCGTTGTATTTTCGGTCATATTCCGCGCGCGCTTGTAACGCGTCCTGCCGTTTTTTTTGGTCTTCCGCCTTCGCCTGTTCATCGTGAGTTTTTGGTGGTTCTTGCTTGGCCGGTTCTTGCGGCTGTGCTGGTTTCGGTTCGAAAGCAGCCTTCAGGTAACCAATGCGCAAATTTTTCCATTCCAGATTCGCGTCCCAGTTAAACGCCGCGGAATGCACCGTGCGATCGTGTCCATCCGGACCATAAATCGCTTCTAGCACGAGCGCACAATCTTCCACGGTACGGCAAATGGGTCCGAGCTTGTCCATGCTCCAAGAAAGCGCCATAGCTCCCGTACGTGGAACGAGCCCGAACGTGGGCCGCAATCCGGTACAACCGCAGCGTGTGGAAGGAGACGAAATCGAGCCGAGCGTTTCGGAACCAATACTGAAGGCAACGCAGCCTGCGGAGGTGGCCGAAGCAGGTCCAGCCGATGATCCGCTTGAACCCTGACCGGAGTTCCACGGATTTCGCGTTATTCCTCCAAACCAGACATCGCCCAGCGCGAGCGCGCCCAAAGTCAATTTCGCGACCAGCACCGCGCCTGCATCATCCAGCCTCTTCACCACGGTCGCGTCCTCGTCAATGGTTTGATCTTCGAATCCACCCGCGCCCCACGTGGTCCTGTAACCTTTGGTCGCCAGCAAATCTTTTGCGCCCCACGGTAACCCGTGCAGCGGACCGTGGTATTTTCCTGCGGCAATTTCCGCATCGGCTTTCTTCGCTTGCGTCAGCGCACGTTCTTCCGTCAGTGTCACCACAAATTTTAGCGTTGGATCGTATTTCTTCAGGCGTCGCAAGTACATCTCCGTCAGAGCGAGCGAGGAGACCTTCTTGGTGCGGACAAGTTCGGCTAGTTCTCGCACACTCGCAAACGCCAAGTCCTCCGTGTTGTTTGGTACCGCAACGCTCGGGGCCTTCGACATTCGCAGTGGTTTACGCACGGTCTCGAATTTCATGCCTGGCAGAACGGGATCGAACAACAGCGCCGGCGCGACAGAATTGGGAATGTGAAGTTTGTAAATTTCGTCGTAACCTTTGTCCTGCTCGTTCAGGTCACTGAGCATCATCTCTTTGAATTCGTCTGAGATCGGAACGCCGGCAATGGCCGCGGCGTTGTCAATCATCTCCTTGGTGATCTTTTTCGCTCCTTCTGCTTGCGCTTGCGCCCACAAGACTCCCGGGAACAGCGTCCCCGCCAGTCCCATTGCCGAGCACGTCATCATGAAAGTTCGCCGCTGCAGCATTCCGTTCCTCCAAAGTGTTTTCCGAGTGCGCGCCATTCTACAGCCAGATTACGGGCTATTCGGAAGTTATTCCGGGAAGTTCAGGAGTGCAAAGTCCTGGTAATTCGCGAAAGCGGAAAGCGGCCGACGACCGTTTTCTCCCCCTTGGTGCGCAATTGCGATAGACTGTTGACCCTTCGATGACTCGCATCGCCGCTATTATTCCTGCTGCCGGACTCGGCACCCGCATGGGGGCTGAAACGCCGAAGCAATTTCTCGAGTTGGACGGCATGCCGCTGGTGATCTTTGCATTGCGGCGGCTGGCGGCGTGCGCGGAAATCACCGATTTTTTTATCCCTACGCGCGCGGACGACATCGTCTCGTTGCAAGACAGAGTCGGCAAAGCTGCGCTGGGACGGCCGGCGCGCGTGGTTCACGGGGGCGACACGCGACAGCAGTCCGTGGCGAATGCGTTGGCGCAAGTGGATCCTGCGACGGAAATCGTTTTGGTACACGACGCGGTGCGGCCGTTCGTTACTCCGGAGCAGATCGAACGCGTGATCGCGGAAGCGCGCGCGCGGGGCGCGGCGATTCTTGGCATTCCGGCGATTGATACGGTGAAAGAGGTAAAACGAGCGAGCCTGCCNNGGGTCACGGCGTCGGATGAATCTTCACTGGTCGAGCGCTTTGGGCACGATGTGTTTGTTGTTCTCGGCTCCGAGCGCAACCTGAAAATCACGCGGCCGGCCGATATGGACCTGGCGCGTTTCTATCTGGAGCAGGAGCGGCGCCCGAAATGACGCGATCTGGAATTGGCTACGATCTGCACAGGCTAGCGGAAGGCCGCAAGCTGATGATCGGCGGGGTCGAAGTGCCGTTCGACAAAGGCTCGGTGGGGCATTCGGATGGCGATGTGCTGGCGCACGCTTTGTGCGACGCGTTGCTGGGTGCGGCGGGACTTGGCGACATCGGCACGCATTTTC
>PKWH01000323.1 GCA_003131985.1 Acidobacteriota bacterium
CTTCGCATCCGCCATCCGTTACCGCCACTTGCCAAGCCGCCTTTGAGCTGCTTGACTCCGAGGCCGGCGACCGACTTATAAAGAAGTTGTGGTCCAACACAAAATTCTTCAAGCGCAAATTGAAAAAGCTCGGCTTCGACACGGGCAGGAGCGAGACGCCCATTACCCCCATCATGGTGGGCGATGCCGAAAAGGCATTCCAGTTTTCACTGGAGCTTTTTGCAGAAGGCGTCTTCGTCGTCGCCCTCGGTTTCCCCACTGTTCCGGAGGGCAAGGCGCGACTGCGCACAATTGTCACCGCCACTCACAAGCGTGGTGATCTAGAACGGGCGCTCGAAATCTTCGAGCGCATCGGGAAGAAACTCGCGATCGTTTGAGCTTCGCTTGGGGCTTCCGCTCTGTGCGCGCAATAGCTTGACGGATTTAACTACGGTATTTTTTCAAATTGCAGTGGCCAACTGCGGACGCATATATCTGTGTAGGGCCAGCGCCATGGCGCCCAGTCCCCAAACCAGAACGACAAATATGATCCAGCCGCCTATGTAGGGCAATAGGTGCACCGCGCGGAGGATCAAGAGTCCCAGAGCGAGCCTTCCAAGCGCGGGGCCAACTCCGACACCTTCGCCGAGGATCTTTTCCCCCAGCCAAGATCCCACGTAGATCTGCGCAGAATAGATCGCGATAACGTAAAGCAATAGCGTTGAGATTCCGACGCCAAGCCCTACGATCGTGATGCAAACTATAATCGCGACTATAGGCGTGACAAACAGCAACAATAAACCGAGGCCGATTGATTGCGCCGCTTTATTGCAGGCTCGCTCCGCAGCAAAGAAAAAACCTGGTGCCAGCAAAAGTATCACCAGCCCAAAAACAAAACTTGCTCCCCACAACAACGTTTGGTGCCAGTAAAATCTTGCGGACGAATAATTCTTTTCGGGACTGCGCTTCTTCAGCGTGAATTCCACCGGACTTCCTAATTTCGCGGAGGGCGAAACCTCTGCTTCGCGTTTCCCTTCAAACTTCGTGCGCCCCTTGATTTCGGCGCTGGACCCAATTGAAAGCGTATCGGCTTGAACCGCTGCGTCATGACCAAGAACACCATTGATATCAAAGTTCCCGCCAAACCCTAGCAGATCTCCCGCAACGTGCCCGTTTAACGCCGTATCGCCAGTGAAGAGAGTAATGGTCCCGCCCACATTAGCCGTGTCCCGGAGGTTCATTTCGCTTCCGAACACCATCACGTTCTTCCCGATGTTACTGGTGATTACGATCATCTGAGAAAATGCGCGAACGTTTCCATCAACAGGGCCGTTTACAGTGAGTTCTGCCGCAAACCCGAGTATGTCGCCCGTTACATGGCCGTTCACGGTGACGCTATGCGAGAAGACAACCAGGTCGCCATCAACGTCACCGTTAATCTGGGTGCGGTCGGCAGCAACAAAAAGATCAGTCTTCACTTCCTCTCCCGCCGGCAACGTGTAATTGGGATTGCCGTGTTTTGTTTCTGCAGCGGATGCAATCGGAGGTATCGCCAGCGAGCAAATAATTGCTCCCATGACGACTGCAATCGTCGGGAAACTCCGCCATCGGCGGCGCAGCAGCCAAATTACGACCAGCCCCAGAGTCGCCACTGCCAGGAATTCCATTAGACTTCGCATCGCGTCCCATCCTTTCCAAAATGCGCCGCTGAAAAACAGCATGGTGAACAGATTTCCCTGTGTAAAGCCCGCCTGCGCAGCCTGCGCGCGCCATGGTTCAACAAATCCGCTCCAAAGTGTGTAGGCGCCGCCTGCGCTCAAGCCCAGCGCAGAAATCCATCCCCACGGCGCGGTATTCCGCCCCGAAGCTTCAGTAAGATGTGCTGGCAACGCTTCATCTTCCGCCACCAGCGACTGGCGCAGCCACACCCCTTCGGTCTGAAGAGCATGGAGCAGTTCGCGGCATTCCGCGCAGGAAGCGGCGTGCGCGGCTATATCGCGCGCGTGGTCCGCATCGAGCTGCGATTCCAGGTAGAGTAGCCCGGTCATTTCATCAAAGTGGCTCATGCTTTTCCCCCGGCGGCTCCGCGAATCAGCGGAGCGTCATTCCCTGCCAATACATCGCGCAATTGGTGACGCGCGCGCAACAGCAATACTCCAACGAACGCGCGGCGAACGCCCAGCGTGTCGGCGATCTCGTCATAACTCATTTCCGCGAAGTAACGCAGAACCAGCGCCATCCTCGCGCGATCCGGCAGCTTTTGCAGCCCGTTTCGTACTTCTTTGCTCCCGTGCTCTGCTTGCAGACGCTCGAGCTGGCTCGGATCCGGGTGCTCCAGCGGCAACGTCTCCAGATCTCCCGTCTCCAGATCCTGCCGAATCCGCCGTCGTCGCAGCATATCCCAGCAATGATTGCTTGCGACTTTATACAGCCATGCCGTGAAAGGCCTCGACGAGTCGTAGGTCCCAAGCTTTTGTCGTACTTTCATAAATACTTCCGTAGTCGCATCCTCTGCGTCTTCGCGCGTCGGCAGCGCCCGGCGGCAGAACCGGAAAATCGCTGCCCCATACATCCGATAGAGTTCGCCCCAGGCGTCCGTGTCGCCCGCCCGGACTTGGCTAAGCACTTCCGCGATTTCAGCGGCGCTCATCTCTCCGGTGGTCTTTCGTCGCTCCATATATGGATACGCAGGGGCCCTTGAAAAGATTTCACTTAGGACGCAGCTGGCGCGAGCCCGTTCAGGCCGCCACCATCTGACGTGAGCAGACCAGCCTAACAAATACTTCCCGAATTTCGGAGGTATTCCGCAAAGCAAAAGCGGCTCGCCTCCTGCCGTCGCGAAGGGATCGAGCCGCTCTATTTGTGCTAAGTTATGGCAGTGCCTAGAACATAAGCTTGACGGCAAACTGAATGCTTCGCGCTCCCCCACCTCCCAGTACCGGATTGCCCAAGCCAACGTCCGACGTCGCCGTGAGTGGGTAGAATCCCAGACTTCGGCCCAGTGGAAGAACGTTAGGCGACACCCCGGACCCGGTGCTAATCCCGTTCGGGGCTGCGTCGGCAATGAAAGCCGGAAGCAACGGGCTGGCGAAGTTCGGATGGTTTGCGACGTTGTAGAAATCCGCCCGGAATTCGAGTTTCAAGCGCTCCGTGATAGGCGTCATCTTGCTGATCGCGAAGTCCAGGTTTCTGTAGTCCGGTCCCAGCAACGAGTTACGCCCTTCGCTCCCAAAATGACGAGTTCCCGGAATACAGTTCGTGTCGGCATTGCCTCCAGAAAGCGTGCAGGGCACCGTGAAAGCTGACAAGTCGAGGAATTGCGAAGGATTGCCGTAATCGTAATGGATCGGGCCCACCACATCCGGCCGTCCAAATCCTTCGCCGCTGCCGTCGTAGTCTCCTTCAAAGTTATAGTTCAAGCTAAACGGATGCCCGCTCATCAGAGTCAGGATTCCACTAAACGACCAGCCTTCTCCAAATTTCTTGAATCTGTCTATTTTCGGGAAATCGTACACGGAAGACATCACGAATCGATTGCGCACGTCGAAATTCGACGGCCCCTTGTTTCCGCCAGGGTCCGTACTATCGTTCGGTTGCGAAGCGTTGGGAACATAATCCTGACCGTCGCTCGCCGTATCAATCGAATGCGACCAGGTGTAAGCGATCTGATTATTGAAACGATGCCAGCTGCGCTGTGTCAGAGAAACCTGAAGCGAGTTGTAATTCGAATTCGCGCCGGTTTCCACTTCGTTCACATAGAACGGTTGGTTCGGCGCCAACGCGCTAAGCGGTGCGGCAGTATCAAATGGCCGAGGAACGCTGAACGAGTTGATGCAGTTGCAGCCTAGGTCCGCTGCTGTGATCTCTGCGTGTGTCGGCTGATTGATATCGCGGAAAAAGAAGAGTTTTCGTCCCGCTGAGCCAACATACCCCACTTGCAGTACCGTGTTGCGTGCCAGCTGTTGCTGTATGTTCAGATTGTAATTGTAAACGTAGGGTGTACGCAGACGGGGAGAAACCGTGAACGCATCTGTAGTCTGATTCGTCGGCCCTGCGATCACAGAAGTCGGATCGAACACTGGCACACCGGGTTGAATTACGGAGTTACCTCCGACATCCACGGGTAGTGCCGGATTCAGAGCGAATGTAATGTAAACGGGGTTTGGCCCGATGGCATTGTACGCAGCCCCGGTATTGAAGGTATTGAACGCTAATTGGCCCGTAAAAAAATCCTGCGAGAAGCCATCGTAAAAAACGCCTACGCCTGCGCGGATTACCGTTTTTCCCTTGCCGAACGGATCATAAGCAGCGCTCACCCGTGGTCCGAAATTGTTGAGATCTTTCGGATATAGCTGGCTCTTTTGCTGCAGACCAACCGCCGGATTATAAACGCTCAATTGGTTGCCATCCGCGCCGATTACACCGTCATAATCCCAGCGAAGACCCAGGTTCACCATNNCCACGCTCTACCAGATCATTGAACGAATTCACGGTGGTCCGCCGGAATTCGTAGCCGAATTTGATGTCGTGGCGACCCATTTTCCAAGAAAAATTATCGATGAGCTGCCAGTTTGAATCCACGCGATTACGCGGGTTTGAAAACGCTGAAGAACCGAGGGAGGCTAGCCCGGGAACGGGAGTATTATCGGGCAAAACACCCGAGCCAAATTTGATCGTGGGCAAGCCGAAGTCACGCGGGTTGGCGGTGTTGGGTCCTAGAAGATCCAGTGTATTCAGTCCCAGCGAAGTGTTGGGGTCGCCGAAGATTCCCGCGTCCTCAGGAAAGAATCCGTTCCGGTACCGGTTCCAGCCAAATCGCGCTTCGTTCACCTTAGTCGGTGAAACGGTTCTTACCCAGCTGACGGATACTAACTGCGTCCGGATCGGTGCATTGGTATTCGTATTGGGTAGGTTGTTGCCGCCGCCGACGCCAAGCGGAAAACTCTGATGGCTGTTCCCGAAGAAGTAGCGTCCGGAAATCTGGTTGTTAGCATTCACATTTTGATCGAGCTTGATGATGGCGCTGTCCAGATTGTTCGTCGCCGGTCCGCCTGCCGCGGTTGTGGTGGGCCAAACATTTTTCCCGCCCGAGCAGTGCCCATTGTTGTTGCACAAATTGTAGAGATTCAAGATCACTGGATTCACGACGGCCGAATTGCCCTGGATGCAGGCAATAACCGTACTCGTGCAAAGTGCAGGGTTGCCGCCCAACGAAGTGATGGCCTGCGCGTAATCGTTAGGATCGCCCGGAACGCCGTCATTTAGTGTCGGCACATTATTGATTGAAGTAATAGCCATTCCTTCGCGCTGCCCCTCATAGGACGCGTAAAAGAAGGTCTTGTCCTTGACGATCGGTCCGCCCACCGAGCCACCGAACTGGTTATTTCGGAAAGCATCCTTCGGCTGGCCGATATCGTTGAAGAAGTTTCGGGCGTTCAACACCGCATTCCGGAAATCTTCGAATGCGCTGCCGTGAAGCTGGTTCGTTCCGCTCCTTGTAACGATGCTTACTATCGCGCCGGAATTTCTCCCATACTCCGCTTCGAAATTCGTCAGAACGTTCAATTCTTGAATGGAGTCCTCGGGAAGAATTGTCCCCGGCACACCGAACACTCCGCCCTGATTGATTGCCGGCAGGTTCCGGTAGCCGTCGTTCATGTCCGTGCCGTCGAGAATGTAGTTATTCGATCGGCCGCGGCTGCCATCCGCGCTGAAAAGCCCATAGGATCCTGGGGAATCACCGCCGCCGTTCGGTTCACCTGCCGTGCCCGGTACCATGATGAGAAGCTTCGTATAGTCCCGGCCATTTATCGGCAGTTCTTCGATCTCATGGTTCTCGAACGCCCCGCCCAGTGTATCGCTCGCAGTCTCCACTACCGGCAACGTCTCGCCTGAAACCGTAATCTGCTGATTCACCTCGCCCGGCTTCAGAATAGCGTCCACGCGCCGCTCGGCTGCGACTGAAACGAGTACGCCGTTAGTCGCCGTCTTCTGAAAACCTTTCATTTCGACGACTACGTTATAATTGCCCACCGGAAGCTCAGGCATCAAATAGCTCCCGTCCGTGGTGGTGTCCGTGCTTCGATCGACGCCGGTATCGACGTTGTGAACCGTCACGTGGGCGCCGACTACGGCCGCGCCGGTGCTATCCGTCACCGTTCCCAAGATCGATCCGCGAAACGTCTGGGCCTGGCTCGTCGTTCCGCCCGCCAGCATCACCAGCACTGCTACAAATACGAACGCGAAGCGAAAGACCCACCTGCGGAAAGGTTTCATAAGTGCTCCCCATTGTAAAAAGAGAATTGCAGCTACTTCAGACTGCAGAAAAACTCAGCGAAAAGGTATCCCCCGCCTGTCCGCTCTGCAGCCGTCAAAAAATGATGTAATACCTATAAGCCTCAATGGGTTATGAGTCAAGCGCCATTGTTCGTCTAACCATCGAAACTCGCTTCCCCGGCGTTGCCGAATGCAGAAAAACTCCAGTTTGATATACTTGCCCCTCGCTCTATACCGAGCGCACCACCCTGGTTGAATGCCTTCCAAACAAACAAAACGCCTCTTCCTCGTCGATGCCATGGGCTACATCTTCCGCGCCTTTTTTGCCCCCATGGAGCGGCTGCAAACCAGCGGCGGCATACCAACAAAAGTCCCCTACCTTTTTGCCACTATGATGAGGAGATTATTGAACGACAAGAATCGCCGCCCCGATTACCTGGCCGTGGTTTACGACCATCCCTCTCCCACCTTTCGTGACAAGCTTTTTGCCTCCTACAAAGCGCAGCGGCCCCCGATGCCCGATGAACTTTCCATTCAGATGCCCTTCGTCCGCCGATATTGCGACGCCATGCGTCTGCCCATCCTCGAATATCCCGGATACGAAGCCGACGACGTAATCGGCTCCCTGGCGCGCCAAGCCAGAGAAGAAGATCTCGAAATCTTCATCGTCACCAGCGACAAGGACCTGATGCAGCTCGTCGGCGGCCCCGTCCACCTTCTCAACCCGACAAAAGGCGATCTGATCGTCGATGAAAAGATGGTCGAAGAATTGATGGGCGTGCCTCCCAACAAAGTGGCGGACGTAATGGCGTTGATGGGCGATTCCATTGACAATATCCCAGGCGCGCGCGATCCCAAAGACAAACCCGCTCCCGGCGAGCGCCGCAAAGCCGGCATCGGCGAAGTGGGCGCCCGACAATTGATCCAACAATTCGGCAGCGCCGAGGAAGCTTTAAGGCGCGCCAGCGAAGTGAAACGCGCCAGTTACCGCGAAGCTCTCGAGAAATGCGGTGAGTTTGTAAAACTCAGCAAGCAGCTGGCGACAATCCCTCTCGATGCCCCGGTTCCACTCGAACTCGAAGCGCTGAAAATCCAGCAACCGCATCTTTCTGCTCTGCGCGACTTGTACGCCGAACTCGGATTCACTTCCCTCCTCCGCGAGCTGGCTCCCGCACCGGATGAAGAGAAGACTGACTACACGCCGTTCGATTCGCGTGACGAAGCCGGGAATTTTCTCAACGGAACGGCCCGCGGCGCCGAAACATCCGCATGGCTCTCGCTCGACTCAAAGGACCCGGACGAAGAAGGCTATGGCACGTATGTCTTGAGCGTAGAGATCTCTTCCAATCCGGGGAGCGCGCGCACCCTGGCAAACGACGCCGAGAATAAAAATCTCGGCGTGTTGAAAGAGTGGTCTGCAGACGCCGGACGCCCAAAAATAGTCCATGATCCAAAGCTCTTTCAACTCCTGGCTCCGTCTCACTCTGCCGAGAGCCCGAATACAGTCTCCGGAATTCGCCATGCCACCATGCTCTATTCNNTCCGGCGAACGCGCCGATTTTCTGCTGCGCCTGGCGCCAATCCTGCGCGCGGAGGTAGAAAAACAAGGCCTCTTGGACGTTTACGAGAAGATTGACCTGCCCCTGGCCTCCGTACTAGCCCGTATGGAAGCCGCCGGGGTTCGCGTCGACAAAAATGAATTGGATATCATCTCCAAGAAAGCTCAAGAAGAGATCACGCGCCTGGAAAAGGCCATCTACGATCTGGCTGGTTTCGAATTCACAATCAATTCTCCCCAACAGCTTGCCGAAGTGCTCTTCGACAAACTGAATCTGCAGCCGCCGCGAAAAAGTCGCGTTAAATCGCGTTCTACCGCCGCGGAAGTGTTGAACGAACTCGCGCTGGTCCATGAATTACCCAAGAAGATCCTCGAATATCGCGAGCTCGCAAAATTGAAATCCACTTATTCGGACGCTTTGCCCAAGCTGATTCATCCGGTCTCCGGCCGCCTGCACACGCGCTTTTCACAAACAGGCACGGCCACTGGCCGCCTCAGTTCTTCGAATCCAAACCTGCAAAACATCCCGGTCCGCACTGAATTGGGACGCGAAATCCGCGCCGCCTTCATCGCTGCGCCGGGCAACAAACTCCTTTCCGCGGACTATTCCCAAATTGAGTTGCGAATCCTGGCGCATCTTTCCGAAGACCCCGTCCTCGTCGAAGCCTTTCGTCGCGGCGAAGACATCCATTCTCGAACCGCACAGGAAGTTTTCGCCGTGGCGCCCTTCGCGCAAACGCCCGACCACCGTCGCGTCGCCAAAGTCATCAACTTCGGAGTGATTTACGGCCTTTCTGCGTTTGGCCTGGCGCAAAATCTGGGCATTGATACGCGAGAGGCTGCCAAATTCATAGCCGCCTATTTTGAACGCTACAGCGGCGTGAAAAAATATCTCGATGCTCAAATTGCTGAGACCCGCAAAACAGGCTTCACCAAAACGATTTTCGGCCGCATCCGCCCCATTCCTGAAATCAATTCCCCGCAGCCCAACATGCGCAACTTCGCCGAACGCACCGCCATGAACACGCCAATGCAAGGCTCTGCCGCCGACTTGATCAAACTCGCGATGATCGAGTTGGACCGCCGCCTACCAAAAGATTTCAAATCGCGAATGATCCTTCAGGTTCACGACGAATTGCTTTTTGAAGGCCCGGAAGAAGAGATTCCGCGCCTCACCAAGCTGGTCAAAGAAGTGATGGAAAATGTTTACGCGCTCAGCGTCCCTTTGATCGTCGATACCAAGGTCGGTAACAACTGGCGTGACATGAAGTAGAACATTTGTTTATTCCGTATCCGGAACTTTTTTTACTACTATTAACTCGCCGATTTTGAGGAGAAGATATATGGACCACCCCGAAGGCTTCCTAAAGCTCGTCAAGGAAGCAAAAAAACGAATCAAAGAAGAGGACTATCGCGAAGTAAAAAAGAAAATCGACTCCGGCCACCCGCTGGTTCTAGTTGACACTCGCGAGGACAGCGAATGGTCTCGCGGCCACATTCCCGGCGCAGTCCATTTGAGCAAAGGCATCATCGAACGTGACATCGAAAAGGCCATCCCGGATAAAAGCTCGGAAATTGTGCTTTATTGCGGCGGGGGATTTCGTTCCGCCCTGGCCGCCGACAATCTTCAGAAAATGGGCTATAGCAACGTGATTTCAATGGACGGCGGCTGGCGCGGCTGGACCGAATCCGGGTTTCCGGTAATCAAAGATTAAGCTTCTCACGTGTTCCTCGGGTTCTCGAATTTCGGAAGTGGCTGGGGCGGGTGGATTCGAACCACCACCGTCTGCATTAACAGTGCAGCGTCCTACCAATTGGACCACGCCCCAACAGAGCCCCTCCAACCCCGTGCGCGGTCGCCGGAGCGAGGGCACTTCTCCCGTGAGCTTATCATGCAAGCCGGCCGCAACTGGCAGAAGGCGGTGGAAATGGCAGTTGGCAACTAGTGGCATCCAAACGATCAGCACAGGAAAGATTAGTGCGGAACGAATAGTGGGCCCTGAACACTTAATACTGGTAGGACTGGCCAAACGGAAGTGAATTTTGAAGAAGAAAGCCGAGGGAAGGAAGCCGGCCCAGCCCTCAATCCCCGAAGGGATCCTCGGCTTTCCTTCCCTCTGACGTTAATACGAATCGCACGCCGAGAACCAAAGCTATCATGCTGAAAACACTAGCCTTTAATATTAACCGGCGAGTAAAAAATCCAGAGAACTGCTAAAATTTGCTGCCTGCCCCTTCGCAAGGATGGCTCGTTGTTTTGCCTTATTTTCGACTCTCCCCACCGCGAGACAGGCCTCAACTTGACCTCAGCAAGTCCACCTTGCTATGTTGGTAGATTACCTTGTGCGAGTTATGCCCGGTGTCTGGCATTCGGCACCTTGCGGCAGCAGTCCGTTCTCACGATGAGCCTAAAGAAAATCGTCATCCGGGGCGCCCGGCAGCACAACCTAAAAAACATCCACCTGGAAATCCCTCGCAATGCCCTCACAGTGGTCACGGGGCTTTCCGGTTCGGGCAAGTCCTCGCTCGCCTTCGACACGCTTTACGCCGAGGGACAGCGCCGCTACGTCGAGTCCCTGTCAGCCTATGCCCGACAATTTCTTGACCAGATGGAACGGCCGGATGTCGATTCGATCGAAGGACTTTCGCCGTCTATCGCCATCGAACAGAAAACCACTACGCGGTCCCCGCGTTCGACCGTAGGCACGATTACCGAAATATACGACTACCTGCGGGTGGTCTACTGCGCCATCGGCACGCCGCACTGCCCCAAGTGCGGAAAGCCCATCGCCCGCCAGTCCACGGAACAAATTGTGCAGGCGGTTTCGGCACTGAAACCGGAGGAACGCATCATGGTGCTGGCCCCCGTGGTGCGCGGCCGCAAGGGTGAATATAAAAAAGAACTCGAAAAATATGCCAAGGAAGGTTACGTCCGAGCTCGCGTCGATGGCGAACTCATAAATTTGGACGAGCCCATCCCGCTGGACCGGCGGAAGAATCACACAATAGAAATTGTCGTTGACCGCCTGCTGCTGAAAAACGGCATCGCGCAACGCCTCGAGCAATCGGTGGAAACCGCGTTGAAGCTTACCGGCGGGCTCGTGACCATTGCTGTCGTCGGTGGCGAAGAACACGTGTATTCCGAAAAGCTAGCCTGTCCGGATTGCGGTATTTCCGTTCCGCAGCTCGAACCACGATCGTTTAGTTTTAATTCTCCTTACGGCGCTTGCACCGAATGCCATGGCTTGGGCTCGAAATATGATTTCGATCCGGCCAAGGTGATCGTGGATTGGAGCAAGCCGCTTTTTGAGGGAGGACTCGGTCCCGGCTCGGGCTCGGGATCCTTGCAGCGCACGTTGCGCATTGCCGCTGCCGCCCATGGATTCGATCTCGACATTCCGTTCGAAAAGCTGCCACGAAAAACACAAAACCTGATACTCCATGGCAATCCTTCCAATGGAGGTTCGAGCAAGGGTCTCAACTTCCAAGGCGTTCTGGGCCATCTCGAGAGCAGCCTGGAAGAGTCCAAATCGGATAATTATCGCGAATGGATTGCGCAATACTTGTCTCCCGCGCCTTGCGCCGCTTGTAATGAGCGCCGTCTGCGTCCCGAGAGCCTGGCTGTAAGAATCGCCGGCCTCTCCATCGCGGACTTCACATCGTTGCCTCTCTTGCAAGCGCGTGCCGCCGTCGATAAAATCCGCGGCCAGTTAACTTTGCGCCAAAGGAAAATCGCCGGCCGTCCGCTAAGCGAGATTGCAGAGCGACTCGAGTTCCTTCTCAACGTTGGTCTCGGTTACCTAACCTTGGACCGTTCGGCCGCAACTCTTTCGGGTGGTGAAGCGCAGCGCATTCGCTTGGCCACGCAGATCGGCTCGCGCCTGCGCGGAGTACTCTACGTGCTCGACGAACCGTCGATCGGTTTGCACGCCCGTGACAATGGCCGCCTGCTCAGTACGCTCGAAACCTTGCGCGATCTCGGCAATACGGTGCTTGTTGTCGAGCATGACGAGGAGACCATCCGTCGCGCAAATTACGTGGTGGATCTCGGCCCCGGTGCGGGAAAAGCCGGCGGACATTTGGTAGCGGCAGGACCGCCTGATGAAATCGCTGCGAATCCTGACTCGCTCACCGGCCAATATCTCTCTGGGAAAGTTACGATTCCGGTCCCCGAGCACCGTCGCAGCCCGAACGGAAAATCCCTCGTAATTCTCGGCGCGCACGGCAACAATCTCAAGAACATCGATGTCACTTTTCCGCTGGGCCTGCTAACCGTCGTAACCGGAGTCTCCGGGTCGGGAAAATCCACATTGGTAAATGACATCCTCTACCGTGCGTTGGCTGCAAAACTTTATCGCTCCATGGAAAAGCCCAGCGCGCACCGCGCTATCGAAGGAATCGAATACATTGACAAGGTCGTTCAAATCGACCAGGCGCCCATAGGCCGCACGCCGCGTTCGAACCCCGCCACCTACACCGGAGTCTTCGCGCCCATTCGCGAAATCTTTGCCATGCTGCCGGAATCGCGCGAACGCGGCTACCGTCCCGGCCGGTTCAGCTTCAACGTGAAAGGCGGTCGCTGCGAAGCGTGCCATGGCGATGGACTGCGCCGAATCGAGATGAATTTCCTTCCCGATGTTTACGTCACTTGCGAAGTCTGCCGCGGCAAACGCTATAACGCCGAGACGCTCGCCGTGCGTTACAAAGGCTATTCCATCTCCGACTTGCTCGACCTTCCCATTGAAGATGCGCTGAAAGTGATGGAGAACATTCCCTCGATTCAGCTGAAACTGCAAACGTTGGTCGATGTCGGCCTCGGTTACATTCAGCTTGGCCAGTCGGCAACCACCCTTTCCGGCGGCGAAGCGCAACGCACAAAACTCGCTCGCGAACTTTCTCGCCGCCAAACGGGCCGCACGCTTTACATTCTCGACGAGCCCACCACTGGCCTTCATTTCGATGACGTAAAAAAACTAATGGGCGTTCTGAACCGTCTGGTTTCACTGGGCAACACCGTCCTAATCATCGAACATCATCTCGACGTGATTAAGCAGGCCGATTGGATCATCGATCTGGGCCCCGAAGGCGGCGAGGACGGTGGCCGCATCGTCGCGCAAGGAACGCCCGAGCAGGTTGCGCGCGTGAAGAAATCTTACACCGGCCAGATCCTCGCCCGCGCATTGAACGGCAACGGATCGAATGGCATTCTAGCCAACGGAAAGCGCGCGAGCTGAAACTTCGATGAATCCTGACGAAAATAATTTGTTCGAGAAAGAACCCACGCCGTCCTCCAATCAATCCGGAGCGGTTGACTCTTCGCCTGTCGCCTTACCCGCCGAATCACCGCTAACCGAATCAGGCGACATTGCGGGGCCACCCAATGCCTCAGAACATCTTCCCCCCGTCATCAATCCCGTCCCGGAAGATTTTCGCGTGCCCTGGGGTTGGGCAGATTTAGCCGCTTTCGTGGTACTCGCCATCGCGGGTTTTCTCCTTCTCAGCCTATTGATCAGCACGGGCCTCGCGATATCGGGCGTTGACATTCGCCGCCTCCAAAAATCTCCGCACGAAGTAATCCTGCTGAACATATTGATTCAAGTGATTCTCGATTTAGGACTCATCGCCTATCTTGCGGTTCAGATGCGGGTGCGATTTCGTTCACCTTTCTGGCACACCGTCGGCTGGCGCAAAATCGAGACGGGTCGGTTCCCGCGAGCCGCTGTTTATTTTGGACTGGTTCTCGCCGGTTTTTTCCTGTCAGTGATTGTCTCGCTGGGCTCCGCATTATTCCCCCCGAAGAAAGATTTGCCCATAGAAGTTCTGTTTCAGGATCGCAATACAACGCTTTTGTTTATGCTGATCGCTGTTTTCCTCGCTCCTTTGGTTGAGGAGACCATCTTCCGCGGCTATATTTATCCTGTAATCGGTCGCGGCTTTGGAATGGTCTGGGGAATCGTAGCTACCGGTACACTTTTTGGCCTGTTACATGCCGAGCAATTGTGGGGCGGATGGGGACAGATCGCTCTGCTGGTTCTCGTCGGAATTGTACTGACGTTTGCGCGCGCGGTTTCGCGAACTGTCGTCACAGGTTTTGTGATTCACACGAGCTATAATTCAATCCAGGTTATCGGGCTTCTTATTGCAACGCACGGTCTGCGTCATATGTCGGGCCTGCATTAATCCTGTTCGAACCGGCGTTCAGAAACCCTGAGCTTCTCGGAGATAACAATTGCACACGGTGGAACCAATTCGATGGACGTCCGAGGGCGTCGTTCTGCTGGACCAACGCAGGCTGCCCAGCGAAGTGATCCATCACACCTACACCGATTATCGTGATCTCGCCAAGGCCATCAAGGACATGGTCATTCGCGGAGCGCCAGCCATCGGTGTTGCCGCAGCCATGGGCATCGCGCTCGCCGTTCAGAGGTCCAAAGCAAAATCGCTCGAAGAATTGCGCGCCGAGTTTCCAGTTATCTGTGGAACGTTCGCGCACACTCGCCCCACCGCCGTTGATTTATTTTGGGCCATCGAGCGCTTCAAACTTCGCTTCGAAGACCTCGCGCGCCCGGCCTCCAATGACGATGCCGCAGCGCTGGAACGGATCCGCACCGAGCTGGTGAAGGAAGCCCTAAAGGTTCACGAAGAGCGCCGCGAAGGCGACAAGAGCATCGGACGCTTCGGCGCCGAACTCCTGCCCAAGAGCGGCCGCGTAATGACCCAATGCAACGCCGGCGCCCTTGCAACCGCCGGCATCGGCACCGCCTTGGGAGTCATCCGCATGGCGATAGAAGGCGGCTACCGAATCGAAGTGATCGTCCCGGAAACCAGGCCATATCTGCAAGGGTCGCGCCTCACTGCCTGGGAACTTCACCAGGACCGCATCCCCCTCACTTTGATTACCGACAACATGGTCGGCCATTTCTTGAAGACCGGCGGCGTGGGAGCCGTAGTAGTCGGCGCCGACCGAATTGCCCGTAACGGCGACACCGCAAACAAAATCGGCACCTACGGGATCGCCGTCATCGCCCGTGAAAATAGCGTGCCGTTTTACGTAGCCGCCCCGCTTTCCACCATCGACTACTCCCTCTCTTCCGGCGATCAAATTCCCATCGAAGAGCGCTCTGAAGAAGAAGTAACGCATCTCGCCGGCGTGCGCATCGCGGCCGACGTCCGCGCCGCACATCCTGCTTTCGACGTCACGCCCGCGCGCTACATCACCGCCATCATCACCGAACGCGGCATAGCCCGCCCCCCATTCGAAGCGTCGCTTAACGAATTTGCGACTCCTCGCTCAGCCCATTAGCCCTCCATTTCCCGAAAGCCCGGAGAGCTGCCCGAGGTTCAAACGAGAGAAGTTCTCTTCCTCCGTCGCGGTGATATACTAAGGCCAATTCAGCAACATTGGGTGATGGCTATGCTCCGGCTTTGCATCGCACTATTCGCGCTGACTTCGATTCTCGTAATCCCTCAAAATGTCTTCGCTCAAGGCGCGGGCGGAAGTGGCAACGATCCTGTAAGTCTGACTGGCACGGTTTATTCCGAGAAATCGAAACGTCCGATCGAGCAGGCTGCCGTTCACTTGTGTGATATAGGCGGTAATCTGATCGAACAGACTATAACCACGGATTCTGGACAATTTGATTTCCGGGGAATTCGTCGCTCCAATTACATCCTGACGGTCGACGCTCCTGGCTATCAGTCAGACAGCTTGCATGTCGAACTGAGCTTTTCCTCGGACCGTGGCATTTCCGTTTACTTGAAATCCAACGCAAGTGACGCGTCCGCCGTGTTTTCCGCCGCAAATATTTCGGCACACGAAATGTCTATGCCGCAAAAAGCCCGTGATTTACTGGCAACCGGTGAAAAGAAATTGTATTCGGACAAGAACCCGCAGGCGAGTCTCGCAGATTTTCAACAAGCCGTTTCCATTGCTCCGAAGTTTTATGAGGTCTATTACCAGATCGGGATGGCCTATTTAACCCTTGGAATACGCGACCAAGCGGAGAAGAGCTTCCGAAAATCCGTTGAAGTGAGTGATGACAAGTATGGCGAGCCTGTTATCGGACTCGCCTCGCTGTTAATAGATACGGGAGATGTGGCGCAAGCTGAAAGAATGATCCGGCACGGGCTCGATTTGAGCCCGAACGACTGGTTTGGCCATTACCAACTTGGCCGCATCTTGCTCAATCAAAATAAAATTGCTGACGCTCTGAAATCAGCAGAACAGGCCAGATCTCTTGCTCCTGACGCCGCAATCATTTACCGCCTGCTGTCCAATATTCACTTGAGCCAAAAGGACTACCCGGCCCTGATTGAGGACCTCGATGCTTATATCAAACTGGATCCTAATAGTCCCGCCGGGGTCAGAGCTAAAGAAATTCGGGAACAGGTACAGGAGAAAATCTCCAAGGACAAGCTAGCTCCCGCAGCGAACCCAGCGCGCTAAACTTTTCCTCAACATGAATTCGCAAGAGCCCGCAATCGAAACAATTCTCCACACTACCCCGTGGAAATTTAATTGACGTCCTCGTTGGACGGTGAGTCGGTCCAAGGCCGCTGAGCCCCACCGCAAAATCCGTAGAAAAACGGCAAGTAAACGAAAAAGGGGGCGGCCTGGAGGCCGCCCCCTTTTTTTCAGAGTTAGAGTTTAAGTTAGAACGTGAACTTAGCGATTACCTGAAGGATGCGAGCATCCGCCAAGGAACCTGCAAACGAGCCGTACGGCGTAGTCGGGGGGCTAACGGTTGAAGTAATAGCCCCGAATGCCGTGCCAAAGTTCGTGTCGTTACCCGGAATTTGGAAGTTCGGGTGATTCAGCACGTTGTATGCGTTTGCACCGAGCTGAAGGCCCATACGTTCCGTCAATTTGAAGTTCTTCCGAATGCTGAAATCAGTGTTGAAGTAATTCGGCCCACGGAAAGAATTTCGTCGAGTGGTCCCAAAACCAGTCGGTACCGGGTTATTGCAAACATTGGGGTTCACTGGAGCGTTCGGAGTGCAAGGCCCGTTAGCATTCGACCCGGTCGTGATGGCCGGATTCGGCTGGCCGGCGAAGTCAGCCAAGTTGTAGCATTGAACGTTCGGACTCTTGCAAGACGAAGCGACAGCCGTGATCGGCTGCGCCAATAACGCCGAAAGTGCACCGGGCGCACCCGCACCGTTGGTGTTGACAAACGCGCTATCGGCGTCAACAGTGTCCTGTAACGAGAAGGGCAATCCGGTATGGTAATACGCTGTTCCCGATACGATCCAGCCTCCAAGTGCCGTATCAATCAAGCGATTAGCGCTGTGAAACGGCATTTGATAGAGGTAATTTCCAGTGATGTTGTGACGTATGTCGTAATCTGCGTTTGAATAATTGAGGCTCCGCAGGCTGTTAGGATTGAGCTGAGTCAGGACTTGCGGGAAGAACACTGTGAACGGCAGTACCCCACCATTCGAGACATCGTCGAGTGCGTGGCTATAAGTGTAATTCAGCCGGCCCATGAACCCGTGCCAATTGTTCTGTTGAACCGAGAAAGTAATGCCATTGTAATTGGAAGTCCCCGAGTTGTTTAAATCTTGTACGTTTGCTACACGCGGGTCAACAGCAGCGGTCGGAAGATTGCCGAAACCCGAGGGGCTAAAAGCATTCGGCCACGGATTTTGAATTAGTAAATCGTATCCGCGATTACCGACGTAGTTAGCCGATACCACTGTCGACCGGCCGATGGTGCGCTGAATTTCCAAGTTCCATTCCGTATACTTGGGGTTTTTCAGATTGCCCACGCTAGCCAGATTTGGCACCTGCCCAGCGCAGCCTGGGTTTGTGTTGAAATCCGCCAGCGTGCCGCCGGAATGGTAGACAGACTGGAATGTGTTATTGCAGCTGGTAACTCCGTTTTCCGCAGAGTTAGGATCGGTGAAAGCGAAATTGCTTGGGGCTGTAAAATTGAACGACGTGACTTGCGGGAAGTTCGTCGTATATCGGTCGAGAATGAAGCCCGGATACAGATCGGAAAACTGTCCGATTCCCGCTCGAATAACTGTCTTGTCGCCGAACGGTGTCCACGCAACTCCAAGCCGGGGCTCAAATACTACCTTTTCAACACTTGGAAGAATCCCATGGGATCCTGGATTCGTAATTGTGTCGAACGGCAAGTTAGGATTGTGGCTCATCTGATCGAATGGAACTATCGGAGCTGAGCCGCAGTCTGACTGGCAAACGCCGCCCGAATTCCTGTCTGCTCGGAGAGCGAGTGTCAGCTTCAGTCTCGGATTGATGCGATATTCATCCTGGAAATAAAAACCGACGCTGTAAATCGCGATCGGTTGGCGAAAATTCAGAGCGAAAGACTGTGCCAGACTATCGGTAGAAGTGCCAGGCGGGTTAATGACGTCGTTCGCAAAGTCGTTCGAGAATAATGAAACGGCCGGAATCTGGCCTTCGCTTGCCGTATAGTCGCTCACATCATCGCGGCGGAAGTTGACGCCCATTTTGAAGCTGTGATTTCCGCGCGTGATTGACAAGTCATCCACAACGCCCCACTGGGTTACGTTGCGGCCCTGTGGAAAAATTGAGCCATCCGCGCAACCTGAACCAAGACATGCTATGGGGATGTCGCCTAGGGAGAATATTCCAGGAAATGCAGCCTCCGCCGCAGGCAAGTTCGGGCTTTGGAAAATCGCCGAATACCACAGGACAGATCCGACAATGTTGTTAACTACGTTGGGGCTGAATATATGCGTGTAGTTAAGCTGCCCTTCATCTTGAGGCTGAATGCTGTGGATGTTAAACAACGGACT
>PKWH01000201.1:0-914 GCA_003131985.1 Acidobacteriota bacterium
CCCATCCGGAAACGCAAGCTGCTGGCACGGAGCCTCGGCCCAGAGCGGTGCCACCGGGAGTGGTTCCGGCGGTCGCTGCAATCCGTACTCTTCCTATCGACCCGCCCAAGAAGGACGGTCTGGTGGCGGCTTTCCATACCGGCGCGGTGAAAGTCACGCCCTATGGATTTATCAAGGCTTCCGCGGTGCATGATTCCAGCTCTCCGAACGGCGACGACTTTCCGTTCGTAGGAATCTTCTTAAGCTCAACGTCAATTACGAACACCGGGCCGACGAAAGATCCGGAATTCCACCTCAAGGCGCGCTCCACTCGTATCGGCGCAAACTTCGAGTGGCCCGATCCTTCGCCGTCGCTGACGATCACCGGCAAGGTGGAAGGCGACTATGAAGGCAACTTCAGCGAAGTCGATAACCGGGACGTTTCGTCGATTCGCAGCAACGGCTTTCAGTTGCGCCTCGCATACGTGCGCTTGGATTACCAATTCACCGATAGGATGGATCTGTTTTTCGAAGGCGGACAGGATTGGGCGATTTTCTCATCGACCGTCCTGCCCAACTTGTTTGAAACCACGTTCCTGGGCGCTTACTACGGCACGCTGTATGAACGGTCTCCCCAGATGCGCTTTGGCACCACCTACAGGATCAGCGACTGGCGCACCATCAAGATTTCCCCTGAATTTGCGATCATGATGCCCAGCACTGGTCAAATCGAAAAGCTGGGTTCATTGGGATTGCAAGGCCAGATCGGGCAAGCGGAGCGCGAAGGCGCCGACTCCGGCAATCCCGAGATCGAATCAAGAGTAGTGTTGCAGTTCCAGGCGGACAAAGCGCCGGGCGTTCAATCCGCGCAGATTTTCTGGGCTGGATTTTACTCCCATCGCAAATCAATCGTCACGAACAGCAGTTACACCCTT
>PKWH01000201.1:926-3771 GCA_003131985.1 Acidobacteriota bacterium
TTCTTCTTCGGCGGCCAAGTCAATTCGTACGCCACCGATATGACGGGTCTAACGAATCCGATCATTTTCCCCACCGTTGACGGCGGTCCGCTTGCAGCGGCTGGTGCAGCGGTTTTGGCCACCCCAATCGGCACTGATCTTGTCGCGATTGCTCCGCAAAAGCCAATCCGCTCTTTCGGCGGATTTCTCAACCTCGGCTTGCCTATCTCCCGGTGGGTTAACGCGGATCCGAAAGGCCGCAACGCCGGCTGGCAGGTTTATCTGCACATCGGCAAAGACCAGGTTGTGCATAGAGACTTGACTAATCCCAACTACGCTGCCGACGCCAACACCTTGTCCCCCTTGCCACTCTTGATGGGCAAGATGTTTGCCGCGACCCTGTATTACAAACTTAATCCGTGGTGCACATTCGGCACCGAGTACTCGGTGTATGCCTCTCGACTTGCTCCTGGCGATAACTACACGATCGCCGGCAGCCTGTCCAACGAATGGCAAGACCATCGGATTGAGTTTGGACCTGTCTTTACGTTCTAGAAGCTTAGCGTTATTATGGGGCGCGGGGACGGAATAGCTCGATGCGAAAGCGGCATCTGAAGTGATTCCGCCCCCAGCTTCAAAAAACAAAAAGACACTATGGGCTTGGGCTATAGACCTCTACGGTTGTTCCTGGCGTTGTTTCTATTCAACGCTATTTTTGCAGCCACCGTCGCGTCTCAATATTCCCCGATTCGGATAAAAGTTCTAACCGCTGAGTTCCATCCCATCGCCGATTCAAGCCCTATTCCCACGAACTGTGATATGCAGAACTTCGACGCCTACTGCAACGAGAGCAAGAACCCGACTGGGGAAAACATCATGCAGGTGCAGGATAGTGACGGACATTCGTTCACTATCTCGTGCTCGGTGGACTCGCGATGGTCCAAGTGCGGCCCGTTGTCCGTGGGTGAGACGTACGAAGCGCGAAAGGGAAAACACGGGCTAACGGTTTGGATGCAAGCTTCAAACGGCAAGGAAACGACACGGTTATTTAGGTTAGCCGGGGAAGACACCGGGCCGGAGTCCGGCGCTGCGGCGAACTCAACGCCGAGCGCTGCGTCAGCTGCGTTGCCGCGCCCCGCGCCAGCCCCGCAACCGGTCGCGGTGGCACCTGGGCAGAGGGCGTCGGATGCTGCACCGGTTGCCGCGCCACCCCCGCCAAGCCGCTCCTCACAGAAAGACCTTCCGGGCAACATTATGTGTAATTTCAGTTCAATACCTCCGGGGGCGGAAATCACGCTAGACGGAAAATATGTCGGCAACACGCCATCCGGAATTCCCCTTAGTGCGGGTACCCACACAGTCGTTTTGTCCTTGCCAGGCTTTACCCAGTGGAAGCGGGATCTTACGGTGTCACCGGGATCCGATTTGACGGTAAGTGGAATATTGCAGAAGGCACAATAAAGCAGCCCACTCAAATGCGGCTTTAGGGACTGAGCACATCCGTAACGGAGGAAACGATGGCTAGCAACGTGCGGCCGGGAACGGGCACTGCGGAGTACGGCATTTGGCGCGTGATCATGGCTTCGTCGGTCGGCACCATGATTGAGTGGTATGACTTCTATATTTTTGGAAGTCTGGCGGCCATTCTGTCCCTGAAGTTTTATCCTCCCGGGCATGACACGTTCGCGTTGATCGCATATCTCGCCACCTTCGCCGTGGGCTTTCTCGTGCGGCCTTTCGGCGCGCTTTTCTTCGGGCGGATCGGCGACGTAGTCGGACGCAAATACGCCTTTCTGGTGACCCTCACCATTATGGGTCTCTCCACATTTGCCATCGGCCTGATGCCGTCCTTCGCTACGGCCGGCTGGTTCTCGCCCATCGTTCTGATTTTGATCCGCGTGCTGCAGGGGTTGGCGCTCGGCGGAGAGTACGGCGGCGCCGTGGTTTACGTGGCCGAAAACGTTCCGGATAACAAGCGCGGCTTCTACACCAGCTTCATTCAAATCACGGCGACTCTCGGTCTTTTCGTTTCGCTCATCGTGATTCTCGTTACGCAGAATTCGATGTCGAAAGAAGATTTCTCGGCGTACGGTTGGCGGATTCCTTTCCTGATCTCCATCATCCTGGTCGCGATCTCTCTCTACATCCGCTTGAAGATGAAGGAGTCTCCCATCTTCGCGCAGCTTAAGAGCGCGGGAATGACTTCGGCGCAACCACTGAAGGACGCGTTCACCAAATGGCCGAACTTGAAGCTCGTGCTGATTTCGCTTTTTGGAGCGACGGCCGGGCAAGGAGTGGTGTGGTACACCGGGCAGTTCTACGCGTTGTTCTATATGC
Source organism: Acidobacteriota bacterium (assembly GCA_003131985.1). Lineage (GTDB taxonomy): Bacteria > Acidobacteriota > Terriglobia > Acidiferrales > UBA7541 > Palsa-295. The sequence continues at coordinate 3,243 of PKWH01000201.1, forward strand.
AGACAGTTCTGAAAGTGAACGTGAAAACCGCCAACATCGTTGTCGCGATTGCTTTATTGATTGGAATGCCGTTCTTTACCGTGGTGGGTGCGCTTTCCGACCGCATCGGGCGGAAGAAACTGATGATGGCGGGCTGCCTTCTCGCCGTGGTCACCTACATCCCCATCTACCACGCTATGGAACGCGCGGCGGGAAACAACATTGTGTCGGTATCGCACACCCGCAACAAAGTGACCGGTGCAATCGGGCTCACGGCTATGACTACCGGCCCGACTGGCGCGTTAGTCCCTGCCAAGGAAGCTGTGAATCCCAACCTCCCCATGTTGGTGTTCCTGATTTTCGTGCAGGTTCTCTACGTAACCTTGGTGTATGGACCAATCGCCGCCTACCTGATCGAGGCTTTCCCGGCGAAGATTCGGTACACTTCCGTTTCGCTTCCTTACCATATAGGAAACGGAGTGTTTGGAGGGCTGCTGCCGCTCATTGGACTTTCGTCGGTCGCGGCTACCGGCAATATTTATGCCGGGCT
>PKWH01000107.1 GCA_003131985.1 Acidobacteriota bacterium
TTCGCGATGGTCCACAGTGAGTCCGAACAAATCTGGGGCATGAGCGCGCTCGTCTTTGGTGTCCTTCTGATTGCGGGCGGCTTCTTCGCTTACTGGGCCCAATCCGCCATCCGGAAGGATGGTTGGGTATCCACCGCAATCAAGCAGCGCAAAGCTGCATAGATTTTTCGCCTGCCGCTTCTTCTGATTACTCCACGCTCCATTGCAAGTTGTTGCTGCGAAGTGCCTCGTAATCAACTAATCTCGCCACGGCTATGGCGAAGCAAGCTAAATCCTACGATTACGTCATCGTCGGAGCTGGATCGGCTGGATGCGTTCTGGCTGCGCGATTGACGGAAAACCCGCACGTGCGCGTCCTGCTGCTCGAAGCCGGGGGACCGAACACTCCGAAAGAATCAAGAATCCCAGCCGCATTTTCGAAGCTCTACAAGACCGCCGTGGACTGGAATTATTCCACCGAACCTGAACCACATTTGAATGGTCGGCAACTTTATTGGCCGCGAGGGAAAATGCTGGGCGGATCGAGTTCGATCAACGCGATGATTTACATTCGCGGAAACGCGCTTGATTACGATCGCTGGGAAAGCCTGGGCAATCCCGGCTGGGGATTTGCCGATGTGCTCCCGTATTTCAAGAAGTCCGAAAACCAGGAACGCGGCTCTTCCGCGTATCACGGCGCTGGCGGCCCTCTCAATATCGCCGATTTACGCTATGTGAACCCGCTCACGCGCGCATTTCTATCCGCTGCCAGCGAACTTGGAATTCCCAGCAATCCGGATTTCAACGCGCGAGTGCAGGACGGTGCCGGTCTAAATCAAGTGACGCAGAAGAATGGCAAGCGCCACAGCGCCGCTGACGCTTACTTGCGGCCTGGGCTTCATCGCGAGAATCTTTCCGTTTTGACCGGCGCGCATGTTACACGATTGCTCATCGAAAGAGGACGCGCCCTGGGCGTTACCTACCTTCGCAACGGCGTTATGCAGGAAGCGCGCGCAGATCGCGAGGTGATTCTTTCGGGCGGAACGATTAACTCGCCCCAAGTATTGTTGCTCTCGGGCATTGGCCCGGCGGATGAACTAGCGAGGGCAGGCGTACAAACGCTTCACGATCTGCCAGGTGTCGGCAAGAATCTCCAGGATCATGTAATGGTCTCGACCGGCTATCTGTGCACCAAGCCTGTGAGTCTCGCCAGCGCCGAATCGCTGCCGAACTTCTTGCGCTATTTTCTTTTCAAGCGCGGCCCACTGGTGTCGAACGTCGCGGAAGCGGGAATATTCTTGCGTACGACCACCGGCCTCGTTGAACCGGACCTGCAGCTTCTGTTCGGCCCGGCGTATTACGTGAACCACGGCCTTAGCCCACGTCCGGAGCATTGCTTTGGTTTCGGGCCTACGCTCATCACGCCGGAAAGCCGCGGCGAAATCTCTCTCCGTTCAGCGAACGCGCTAGAGCCGCCGGCAATCCGCGCGAACTATCTCTCGACTGAGGCGGACATGCGGGTCATCGTTCACGGAGTCCGGCTTTCGCGGCAGCTCGCGCATTCCAAAGCGTTCGCGGCTTACACCGGAGACGAATTGCATCCCGGCGCGCATGTGAAGAGTGACGCCGAAATTTCACAGTTCATTCGCAATGAAGCAGAAACGCTTTACCATCCCGTTGGCACCTGCAAAATGGGCAGTGATTCCATGTCCGTGGTGGATGCGCGGCTGCGAGTTCGCGGGATCGAAAGGCTACGGGTAGTGGACGCATCCGTGATGCCGCGGATTATCGCCGGGAACACAAATGCCCCCACGATCATGATCGCGGAGAAAGCGGCCTACATGATTCGACAGGATGCCTAATCGACAGCGGCCGCTTTTCTTCACGACGGCGCGCTTCGTCATTTCTGCTATTCTCTTTCGCGTGCGAAATTCATTTCGATTCGCGGCTTTTCTTTTTGTAGCGGGCGCTTCCATTTTGGTCGCACCGCTGAAGCCCGCGCAGCCGGCGTTGCAAGCCTCCACGCAGTCGCCGCCGCAACAAGTTCAGCAGCCGACGCCTGGGCCACAGCAAGCTGTGTCAGCACAAGCAGGCTCCCAGCAAGTTCCTCCGCCAATTCCAATACACACGGGACCCGTAATCGTACTCGACGCAGCGCATGGCGGCATGGACAGTGGGGCGCGCGGTCAAAACGGGCTTGTAGAAAAGGATATAGTGCTGCTGTTTGCGCGAATTACGCGCTTCGCACTGGAGCGCGAAGGTTTTCGAGTGGTAATGACTCGAAACGATGATTCAAACCCGTCCTACGACGATCGCGCGGCACTCGCTAATTCCTATCGCGATGCGGTTTTTGTCAGCTTCCACATTGCTTCCACGGGAACGCTGCACACCGCCCGCGTTTATTCTTATCAGTTCCCAGACGCCGTTCCAGCCGCAGCCAATCCAAATGCAGCCGCGTCCTCGGCGGTTCCGCGTCCGGTTAGACCCGCAAGCCTGGTGCCCTGGGAAGAAGCGCAGCGTCCCTACACGGATGCAAGTCGCCATCTGGCCGACGTCCTGCAGGCAGACTTAGCGCTACGATTTCCGGGTTCGCCCGGCGCATCTTCGGCGGCAGCGGTGCGAGGCTTACGTTCAGTGGAAGCCCCCGCGATTGCGGTCGAAATTTCTAACGTGTCCGTTTCTGATCCCAACCAACTGATCGAGATGGCGGCGCCGATTTCCATCGCGATCGTCCACACTATCGTTGCATCGCGACCGGCCGCGAGTTCGGCGGCTGCCCCGGAGTCAAAATAATGCCGCGCAACCTGAAAATCACGCTGGCATTTCTCGCCGTTGCTGTGCTGATCGGTTTGATCAGTTTGCGCGGCTTGGATCGGCGAATTCAGCGGTTATCCGAGACTACAAAGACCGAAGAACAGGCGAGACGCGAGCTTCTGGCGCCGGGCATTTCGACGCCGACCGATGTGAAAGTCCAAACAAAAATCTACTGGGCGGCGGGTCCCGACAAAATCGCGCCCGTTCAGGTCGCTATGGCTCTTTCGGCTGACCCCGCGAAGCGCGCCAAGCAAGTGTTGAGTGAGCTGATCGAAAACCCTCCCACCGCCGACCAGCGAACAATCCCAGCGGATGCCGCGCTACTCGGCTTCTACCTTCTGCCGGACGGTACTGCCATCGCGGATTTCTCCGACGCACTGGCTACCGAAACGCCGTCGGGGATATTGAGCGAAGAAATGGCAATCGATTCCATCCGGCTTACCCTGGAAAATAGCGTCCCCAGCCTCACCCGGCTGAAGATTTTGATCCACGGACAGGAAGTGGACACTCTGGCGGGCCATATCGATCTGACCGGCTTTTTTGATTTGAATCCTCCGGCTTCGCCAATCCCCACGGCACCTGCAGGCACTGCAGCGCAACGCAGCAACAAAAAATAATTTTTGTCTTAACGCCGATCCCCCGCGGAGTCAGTTAAGAAAAAGGCTCCGCCCCGCGCATCTCAGCGCAAAGCTGGCTTTGCCTTCGCGATGTATTGACACTCGCCTTCGCAGTAGTCAAACTTGATGCCGAAGATTCAGCCATCCGGTCTTCCAATCTCAAAGAGGAGATTTCATCATTGCGAACAGACGGACGCGCCGTCGATCAGTTACGACCGGTGAAAATCACGCCGGACTTTATTCCGCACGCCGAAGGAAGCGCGCTGATTGAAGCNNGGCTCGGGAAAAGGCTGGGTGACCGGCGAATACGGAATGCTGCCGCGCTCAACCGAGAACCGAACACCGCGCGAATCCAGCCGCGGCCGCCAATCGGGACGCACGCTTGAAATTCAACGAATGATTGGCCGAACGCTTCGAGCGGTCACGGATCTGAAGGCGTTGGGCGAGCGCACGGTATGGATTGATTGCGACGTGATCCAGGCCGACGGAGGCACGCGCACCGCTTCGGTCACGGGAGCATTCGTCGCGCTGGCTCTATCCTTGGAACGAATGGTCGCGGGCGGCATGCTTCGCCGAATCCCGCTGAAAGATTCTTTGGCAGCTATCAGTGTCGGAATCGTGGAAGACGAATTGCTTCTTGATCTCGCCTACGAAGAAGATTCGCGCGCGCAAGTGGACATGAACGTGGTGATGACCGGCAGCGGAGAGTTCGTTGAAGTGCAGGCGAGCGCAGAGGGACGCCCATACACGCAACACGAACTGGAGCTGCTTCTTAATTTGGCCGCGGGCGGAATTCGCACACTTACGCAGACGCAGAAAGAATTGCTGCATATGAATTTCGCCAGTCCTGCGCGTTAACTGTGAATGCCCGCGGTACCGTATTCATGAAGTTTCTCCTGGCCTCCTCCAATCCCGGCAAATTGCGCGAATACCGCGAGCTTGCCGGCGATTCTGCGGTCGAGCTGGATTCCATTCCGAACTTCTTCGAAATCCCGGCGTTTGAAGAATCCGCTCCCACATTCGCTGAAAACGCTGCAGGCAAAGCGATCCACTATAGCCGCTTCACCACCGAAACCGTTCTCGCTGACGATTCAGGTCTAGTAGTCCCGGCGCTCGATGGCGCACCCGGAGTTCTCTCCGCGCGTTATGCGGGACCGAACGCAACCGACGAGGATCGCATCCACAAACTGATGGGAGAAATGGCAGGGAAAGCGGGTAACCAGCGGCAAGCTAGATTTATTTGCGTCACGGCAATCGCCAGACAAGGGCGCCTTCTCGCCATTGCTTCCGACTCCGCGCAGGGCATGTTGACTGAGAAGCCGCGCGGCAAAGATGGATTCGGTTATGACCCGATTTTTCTGTTTGAGGAACTCGATCGCACATACGCCGAGCTGACGCACAAACAGAAGAATCTTCATAGCCATCGGGGAAAGGCTTTTAGGAAGCTACTGTCGCTGGTGGACAAGATCTAAGTTGTTACTTTTCTTCGGCTGGCGCATCTAAACCATGTGCTCCCTCAACACCCTTGCATTTTCACAGCAGAGGGGGTTACAAAGTAAGCTCGTTTTTTCTCCCGAGGTAGTCTATGGCAGCCTCGCGCGCCGCGATTGCTCTACAGCCGTCTCTGCTATCCAGATTGGAAAAGGCACGCGCGCGCACCGACAGTCTATTTAATCTGTTGCCTCCCAATTCTTTCTACGATCGGCCCGTGCCCGAACGTCACCGCCTGATTTTTTATCTCGGGCATCTCGAAGCTTTCGATCAAAACCTCTTGGGTGGACCTCTGGGAACCGGCCCTCAAGACGCTGCGCTCGACAAGCTTTTTGCATTCGGCATCGACCCGGTAGGCGGCGGCCTCCCAACCGACGCACCCGAGGATTGGCCGAATATTGCGAATGTTGAAAAATACAAAAGAGACGTGCGCGAAAGGCTCGACGCCAAACTGCGCGACCGCAGCACAGTGGGAGCTAGCGGCCCGGCACTTGCTGACGGAAAACTATTGCATGTCGCGATCGAGCACCGCTTGATGCACGCCGAGACGCTGGCCTACTTATTCCACAATCTGCCTCTCGATCGAAAAACGCCGCAGCCTTGGCCCTCCGCCGACCCAAGGCCTGCGCCGTCGCAAAGACAGGTGGTGGTTCCTTCCGGTACTGCCACTCTGGGGCAGCGAAACAATTCCGGAGAATCATTCGGCTGGGACAATGAGTTCGAGACGCAGAAAGTTTTTGTCCCAAGTTTCTCGATTGACGCCTTTCCGGTCACCAACAGGCAATATTTGGAATTTGTCCGCGCGGGTGGCTACGATGATTCTCGTTATTGGACAGCGGAAGACTGGGCCTGGAAAATTCAGCAGCGCCTCGAACATCCGCATTTCTGGGTGCCCCGTTCAGATTCCCCTGCATCTGGCCCGGATGCTCAGTGGGAATATCGCGCTATGTTTGGAACCATCCCGCTGCCGGAATCATGGCCTGTTTATGTGAGCTACGCGGAAGCGTCCGCGTTCGCGCGGTGGGCAGGAAAAAAATTGCCGACGGAGGCTCAGTGGCATCGCGCTGCCTACGGCACGCCGGAAGGCGGCGAGCGAATATATCCATGGGGCGATGCGCCGCCGGAAAGTCATCACGGGAATTTTCATCACCAGCGCTGGGATCCCACTCCAGTGGACGCGCATGCCGCAGGCGCGAGCGCATTTGGCGTATTGGACCTCCTAGGCAATGGTTGGGAATGGACGTCCACCCCATTCGGCCCCTTGAACGGGTTCAAGCCGTTTCCATTTTATCCCGGCTATTCCGCCGATTTCTTCGATGGCAAGCATTTCGTTATGAAGGGCGGTTCGGCGCGCACGGACGCTTGCATGTTGCGGCGCTCCTTCCGGAATTGGTTTCAGCCGCATTATCCGTACGCGTATTCCACTTTCCGCTGCGTGGAGGAATAGAAATGGCGACTGCTCCGCGATTGGCACCTTCACTTCTTGCCAGCCAGGCTCTGGCTGAATTTTCATCGGACGTAATCGTGGGACTCGGTCAGCCGGGCCAAAAAGAGCTGCCCTCAAAATATCTGTACGATGAAGTGGGCTCGGCGCTCTTCGACGTGATCTGCCTGCTGCCCGAATATGGATTGAGCCGCGCCGGGATGCGTTCGCTGAAGCGCTATGCGCCCGATATTATTTCTCGCCTGGACGGTTCGTTCGTAGTCGCGGAACTCGGCAGCGGCAGCGGCCAGAAGACGCGTTTTCTGCTGGAAGCGCTTTCGCGCCGCCAGCGCGTGAACTATTACCCCATCGATATTTCCAGCAGCGCTCTTCATCGTTGTCAGCAGGAACTTGGCGAGATGGACAGGGTGAGCATCGTCGGATTTGAGCGCGCCTATCTGGACGGGCTGCAGGAAGTAGCAGCGCGACGCCGCGACGGCGAACATCTGTTGGTTCTTTTCCTCGGAAGTACGATTGGAAATTTCGACCGGCCCGCCGGAGACCAGTTTCTGCGCGACGTTCGCAACGTGTTGCGCGAAGGCGATGCGCTCTTGCTCGCCACCGACCTCGAAAAGCCCGTGCCGCAACTGCTCGCGGCATACGACGACGAAGCAGGCGTTACCGCCGCATTTAACAAAAATCTTCTCGCGCGAATCAATCGCGAACTGGACGGCGATTTCGACCTCTCGCGCATTCAACACATCGTCCGGTACGATGAGGCCGAGCGCCGCGTGGAAATGCATCTTCGCTCAACCACCTGGCAGCGCGTCACGCTCCGCAAAGCGCGCTTTAATTTCTTCCTCCGCGAAGGCGAAACCATTTGGACCGAAAGCTCGCACAAGTACGATCCGCAGGAAGTCCCGCGCATGGGCGAACGCACAGGGTACCGCTGCGCCGGCCAGTGGTTTGACACCGAATGGCCCTTTGCGCAGAACCTCTTCTTTGCCGTGTAACAGTTGCCGGGCTGCTGATCGGTGTTCGGGTCAAAGCCTAGCCCGCCCGTGATATAGTTTTTCTCCTGATGCAGAAAAAACCAAAGAAAATCACCAAGAAGCAATCTGCGCGCAAGCGCCGCCCGGCGAAAGCAACATCCGCCAAGGGCACTGGCCGGAGCAGCGGTATGCGTGGCGCCAATCCAGAGCGCGTTCGGTTGATTTTGCGAAAACTGGACGAAGCATATCCCCAAGCGACCTGCGCTCTCACTCACGAAAACCCTTTCCAGCTTCTGATCTCGACCATACTTTCCGCGCAATGCACCGACGTGCGCGTGAATCAAGTGACCCAGACGCTCTACCAGAAGTACCCGAATGCGAAAGCATTCGCATACGCTAATCCGGCGGAGCTGCAACAGGACATTCGCCCAACCGGTTTTTTTCGTAACAAAACGAAATCCATCATGGGCGCAAGCAAGCAAATCGTTGAAGAACTGCACGGCGAAGTCCCCCGGGCGATGGACGAATTGCTTAAGCTGCCGGGAGTGGCGCGGAAAACGGCCAACGTTGTGCTCGGAACCGCTTTTGGAATTGCCTCAGGAGTGGTGGTCGACACCCACGTGTTGCGCGTATCGCGTCGCCTCGACCTGACAAAAAACACTGACCCGAAAAAAGTGGAGCAGGATTTGATACATATCCTTCCTCGCGAAAAGTGGATTCTGTTCTCTCACCAAATAATCTGGCACGGGCGGCGTATCTGCCACGCGCGCAAGCCGAAATGCATCGAGTGCCATCTCGAGCCACTGTGCTACTCCAAAGACAAGACGGTGTGATGCCGATCTGCGGCTCCTGAATCTGCCGCGGATGCGTTTCAGGATGGATGGCGGCGGTGCTATCATACGCGGCAAATCTGGACCGGGAGCGACGCACATGCCCGACGAACGCGATAACTCAGGTATCCTTCAGCGCAAACTAGCGACAATTCTTTCGGCGGATGTTGCCTCATTCAGCCGTCTGATGGGCGAGGATGAAGAGGGGACGCTGAAGACATTCCGCGGCCACAAAAAGGTCTTCGAGTCGCTGGTGGCGATGCACCGCGGGCGCATTTTCAATACGGCCGGGGATGCGATCCTGGCGGAGTTCAGCAGCGCGGTGGAAGCGGTGCGGTGCGCGACCGACATCCAGGCGGCGCTGCGCACGCGCAACGATCAGTTGGCGGTCTCCCGCCAGGTGAGATTCCGAATCGGGATCAACCTGGGTGACGTCATGCTGCAGGGTGAGGATCTTATGGGCGACGGAGTCAACGTCGCCGCGCGGTTGCAGACCGCTGCCGAGCCCGGCGGAATCTGCATTTCCGGTAGTGTACACGATCAGATACGCAACAAGTTATCGCTTACCTTCCATTCGCTCGGCGAACAGAATTTCAAGAACATCCAGGAGCCGGTGCGAACGTTTTCCATTGTGGAAGCTGAGGGCCAGGTTGCTCTTCCTGCTCCGAAGCCTGCCGGCACCGGAAGCGGTGCTACAAAATGGATTGCTGCTGGTCTGGTGTTAGCGTTACTGGCTGGCGGCGTCTATTGGGGTTATACCGTCATGGAGCGAAACAAGGCAGAAACTGCGCGCGCGATTGCCGCGGCGACCCCGCCAGTATTGCCAGCGTCCGAGGCTGCGAGACCGAGCGTTGAAAAACCCGCTACCGAGCAGCCAGTGCAGCCGGCGAACGCAGCTCAGCCGGGTGCCGCTCGCCGCGCCGGCGAGCCAGTCGTCGCGCCAGCAGAAGCGCCCCGCAAAACTACCCCTCACGCGCCCACACGGAGTGAAGGCGCTGCCGCAGCGACATCTGCGGTGGCCGCCGGCCTGCATGATGGGGTGTACTCCGGGCAAATTTGCTACGGCAAAACTTTGAACCTGGAAGCGAGATGCTATCGCTCCGAGGGAACTATCCGTGGCCACAAAATCACCGGTCAGTGGCCGGCCCCAGAGGCTGACAGGACCATGATCCTGGCAGGCGATGTTGCGACGTCCGGGAACGTCAAGATAGATATACACAGCGAAAAGCCGGACGGCACTGTGGTGGTTGCGATGGATCTGACAGGGACAGTTCACGACGGCCTGATCAAGGCGAGCGGCACCTTCCGAAAAGGACGTACAGCAACTCTTAACTGGCACAAAACCGCTGCGCCTCATTGAACTCCGATTCTATTCACCGTTTAAAGCACGGGCTTCCGGCGCCGTATTCATGAGGGAGAAACATCTTACCCGGGCTTGTTTGCATCAGTCTGATCGCGCTGCAGGGCTGTCTCTTCAGCGGAAATCTCAACGCGTTCGCGTTTCACATCCAGGCGAATTCTGGCGAAAAAGCTCATGTACACGTTCGCGACCCACACCAGCGAGAAGCCTGCGATTAAATAACCGCGCCAATCCGAAAATAGCAATTTGAAACGCGTGATGTAGAGAAAAAATGCCGTTACCCAATGGCTAAAGCAGTATTCGCATGTAAAAAGGTAGAAAAACTTTCGCTGGAAAAGCGTCCGGCATTCCTTGCTGTGTTTTTCGCACCACTTGCGCGGCTCGCTAAATAACTCTTCATGCGTCATCGTCCATGCAACGGACGCAATGGGAATCGCAATAATAAGCAGCCAGAACAACTGTGCCGAAAGTGTCATTGAGTTAGCGAAAATTCGGTTAGGTAAAGAGAAACTGAGTTTGTACCGTCACGTCTATTTTAGATGTTTTCAGCCTCCTTAAAGACGCAATCATTCCAACCGACTTGTAACTCGAAACGCAAGGCGCTGCCGATGAGGAGCGAACACCCACCATGGCTCGCACCGCAACCGAGGTTGATCATATTGATTCGCGCAGCGGCCAGCCTTTGGTTTCCTGACACCCAACCTGGACTACGCAGAGCGATCCCCGTAAAAGGGCTCCAACAAACGATAGAGCAGAAACATGGGATCGGCGGCCCTTGGATCTCGGAGAGTTTTCCGGAAGGAGCGCGTTGCCAAACCGTGCTCCAGCAACATCATGATTCGAAGATTCATCCCGGTGGGGGCGGCGGTTCCAAGTTCCCACCGGTTTACCGTTGACCATGTCACCCACAAAATATGCGCGAGATCTTCCTGAGAAAATCCAAGAGCCTTTCGGATTTTCTGAATGCGCTTTGGCGTCATCCTCGTCATCACTCACCTCCCCCCAGCAGTTCGAGGAGCGAGGGGAAAGGCTCCCAAACAGCCGCCTTCCCCCCTTGACTCGAATTCCCTAAAAGTGGAAACCGACGGTGCCAGTGATCGCGCGCGGCGTGACATAATGCGTGCCGCTGAAGGTGGAAAGGAAGTTGTAGAGCGCAAAGTTGTTGGTCAGGTTGATCACCTCCAACCGCGCGCTCCACTTGTAGCGGTCCCCGCGGAATAAATTGTCGTGCCCCAAAGCGAGGTCAAACAAATTGCGCTGTTGGATGCGGGGGGGATTGAGGTCATCGTTTTCTTTGTTCGGCCCAGGCACTTTTATGAGCGTGGACCCGAACAACGAAGCCGGGCACGCACCCACCACGCCGTTGAAGCTCAACGGAATTCCGGCTGGATTTGCTGCACTTGGCGGCGTAGCGTGCACGCCGTTGCATGTGAAGCCGGCCTCAAACTCCTGATCGGCGGAAAGAGGCACGCTCCCCACGTTGGACGCGACCAAACTTACGTTCGGCACGCCTCCGAGGAGGATGGAGCCGGGGCAATCGTTAGATGTCAGAACTCCGAAGCAGGGAGTGGCGCCGGCTACGAGGCCACTGTCATACCGCCAGTTGAAGCTGATCCAAGGAAGCTTCTTCCAAGGGGCCTGATACTGCAGATGTGTGGTTTCGTTGTAGTGCTCATCGTGATCGATGCGAAAAACACCTGTTGGCGCGGAGGGATTTGCTCCGGCTCCAGAGACCTGCGGAGTGAAGAACCGCGCGGCCACGCTAGACATGACAACAAGCGCCGTTAACCCGTGATAGTTCGGCACGGACCCGCGGATTGCGAATCCAGGGATCTTCGACCGGTCCCACTCAATCGGGAAAGTAATGGGCGTGTTACCCAGAACACTGAAATCGTAGGCATTATGCGTGTACTTCCAGATGTATTCGCCGTCGAGCACAAAATACTTGCCGAAGGCTTGTTGCAAGCCAGCATGGAACTCATTGCGAAACCCGGGAGCCAACGGCGTTAGCGCGTTCGATGAACACAACAGCAGGGGATTTAGAATTGGCGACTCGCATCCGATGCTGGAAAGGACCAGATTTTCGTTAAACGGAGTTTCGAGAGTTCGCGCATAGGACACGCGAAGAACGGTGTTGGTCTGCTTAATGTTATAGGCGATACCCAGGCGAGGTTCCGCTTGGCCGGCGGTGGTCAGACCGTTGTACTTGTCTCCACGGATACCTAAATTGAAGGACCAGTTTTTCCAGGTGATGGTGTCCTGGACGTAAAGCGCCAGTTCCTTCACATCCGTATGCAGAGGAAATGATGTAGCAGTGTTGAATAGAGTTCCTCCGCGTGTCAGGTCGAAGGGCAGCAAGGTCGAATTGAACAAAGGATATAGGCTAGGGCTCAAAAACCCATTGGCTGGGTTGCCCGGGGCGTTGGGATTGGATGCCACGTTCTGCTGAAGCCCGGCTGCCGCGCATTGGCCGGGATCTGTGAAACCCTGCACTGGAGCGAAAGGATAAAAAGCATCGGTTAAAGGATTCGTATTAGGACCGAGGCACGGGGCGTTGAGGGTCGGATCGACGATGCCGAGGCTGTCGTTCTCGGTAAGAAACGTCTGCTCATAGACGATCCCGGCCTTCACATTGTTAATGCCGTGCACATACGAAACTTCTGAATGAATGCCGGCATTCGTGAGAGTTCGATGCTGCTGAACGGACTCCCTTTGAAGGCTAAACGGCCCGAGGTCGGCAAAGGGGTCGTCGCTTGGAAAATAGTCGTAAGCGTCGCGACGAACGAAGGCGCCCAAAGTCAAGACGGTGTTGGAGCTGATCAAGTGCATCCAGGATGGCGCGATGTTGAATGTGCCGATTTTGGAGCGCTGATCCTGCGCGCCGACGGGCTGTCCGCAGGATGCGAGAGTGCACCCCGAGCTCACGGGAGGAGCTAAGCCGCCGTTGTCAACGACCACCCCAAACCAAGGCGAAGCAAATTGAGCGTCGAGGGAATTCGGGGTCTGAAACCAGGATCGCGTGTACAGGGCATTCAAGTGGATCGAGTCTGTACTCGAGATTTGATAATCCACGCGGTCGAATATGTTTTCCAGGTTGCCTTTGTCGTGCGACACACTGTTTTCCGGAGGATCCAAGAATCTTCCGCTATTCAATCCACTCGCTGAGATGAAATTCCCCCATTTCTGGGTACCGTAGGCAAGATCGAAACCGGCGTTGGATGTTCCGAACGCGCCGTAGGAAGCGTACACAGTGCCGTGAGGAGTGGTGACGCCCAAACCCGAACGTGTGGTGGCCACAATTACGACGCTGGTCTTGTCACCGAATTCAGCCGGTGGTGCGCCGGAGATAACTTCCAACGACGAGACCGCATCCACGGGAAGCTGGTTGGAGAAGACTTTGCTCTGCTGATCGGTGATGGGCTGGCCGTCAACGGAAAACGAATTTTCTGCGTGATCGCCGAGCCCGTGGAACAGGCCGTTCGAGTCCGCCGCGATGCCGGGAGTCGTGAGCGTGACCAGCGAACTTAGCGAGGAAGATTGACTCTCCAGAGGAAGCTTTTCGAACAGCGCGCGATCTACGTCCGTATGAAACGTCGAGTCGTTCTCCACCAGGTCGCCCCCACCCTCTACCGTTACTGTGGTGGATCCACTCTCCAGTTTCAGCGTAATCGGAACGTTTAAAGGCACTGCGGAGCGAATCTCCACGTCCTGGGCGTAGGAGGTGAATCCTTTTGCTGTTACAGAGAGATGGTAGGGGTTGAATGGCACGTTCGGAAAAGTAAAGTTGCCGGAGCTATCGGTGGTGGTGGAACGTTCCAAGCCGCTCACCGGGTTGTGAATCGTCACGGTCGCATTTGGTACCACACCGCCTGAGGGGTCCGTGACCGTACCGGAAATGGCCGCAGATTGCGCCTGCACGGCGTGCGCAGCGGNNCCCACGTGGGGCTTATCCAGTCGTTGTAGTGGGGAAATTACGAGGAACTCGCCGCTCGCGAACGAGCGGAAAACGAGAGGTCCCCATGCAGGTTTTCTCTAAGGATGGATTACGACTGGCTGGGAGGCGCGCGGGTAGAAGCCTGATCGAAAACAATGTCAAGCTGGGGGTCAACGGAGGTGATCGGATTGAGCCAACCTACCGCGTACGGCGTTGGCAGCGTGGTTCCATGCGAAAAGTCAACCGTTACGGAGTGAGCAAAATGGCAGAGCCGGCAGTGTTGGTCTTCGAACGACTGGTCGTGCCAGTGGCCAGCCGCCTGGAACGCGAAAGACAGCACAAAGGCGGCCACCACGACAGCTACAACCCGATATGTTATCCGCCACCGCATCTGCAGCCCAACACCCCCACAGATATTACTCAGGCGTGATATCAGACTCAAGCGTGAAATGGAATTTCGGCTTCAAATCAGCCACCCCAGAGAATTCACACCTTCCAGAACAGGGCCCTTCTCAAATCGTGCTGCTTTTGTTGACACCGACCAACCGATTTGGAGTTGATCGAAGTTGGTGGCGTCGAACGCCGCGCTGCTTAGATCACCCCAGTAACTTGCTGGCGAGCCAGTAATCGACGCTCAACTTTCCCGGACCGGAGAAGATCAGCCAGATAAAGAAGAGCACGTACAGGACTTCCGGAAGGTAGAGGACATCGTCGAGCCAGTTAAGAGACGAGAGTCCTTTAGGCACCGTGGAAAGCGTGTTGGTCAAGATGGCGACAATCATATCGATCAACAAAGCCACGCAAGCCGGGCTCGAAAGAAACCCCACGGTCAGCAAGGATCCGCAAACGAACTCGACACCCGCCACGAAATAAGCCGTCTGCCGGGGAAACGGGACTTTGGCCTTCACCAGCGTTTCGTAGACTTGTTTCGTGCCGCCGGCGGAAAACAATTTGTTTGCCCCGGAGATGGCGAAGAACAGCCCTATCGAAACGCGTACCAGCAGGATGGCGTATTGTTCCAAATCACCGCTACCCTGCAGCGTAAACTCGACCAACCGTTTCCAATCCATCGCGTATCCCTCTATCGGAGAATGTGCCGTAACGATACCCATATATCACACAGTTCGACTTCTCCGGTAACCGCGTTGGTCAGGCAACGACAGTCGACACGAATGGGTTCCCTCTTCTACACCGTCTCCACGGTCTGCGCCAGCTTCGGTACATGATTATTCTGTATGAGCATGCGCACCGTGAATTGGAAGTGGCTTCCTTTGCCGAGTTCGCTTTCCACCCAAATTCGTCCGCCCATCAATTCCACCAGTTCTGAACAAATCGCCAGGCCCAGGCCCGTTCCACCGTATTTCCGTGTCATGGATCCATCCGCTTGCTTGAAAGCTTCGAATATCTGACTTTGCTTGTCGGCCGGGATTCCGATTCCAGTATCCGAGAGGATGAAGTGCAGTTCGACGTCTTTCTTGGTTCGTGACTTAACTTCAACGGACAGGATCACCTTGCCCCGTTCGGTAAACTTGAGGGCATTGCTCGCCAGATTTATCACGATTTGCCGTAGACGGCCGGGATCTCCCACCAGCGCATCCGGAACGTCGGCATGAATGTCGGAGGCGAGCTCGATCCCCTTCTGGCTGGCTCGAAGGCCAAGAGTCTTCATGGTGTCGCCAAGGCTGTCGCGCAGGTTGAAATCAATGGCATCGATGTCCATCTTCCCCGCGGCAATCTTGGAGTAGTCGAGGATATCGTTCAGGATCGTCAGCAACGAATCTGCGGATGACTTCGCGAGCGTCAGATACTCGCGCTGTTCGGGATTCAGCTCGGTTTCGAGAACGAGCTCCGTCATTCCCAGGATTCCATTCATCGGAGTGCGAATCTCATGGCTCATGTTGGCCAGGAACACGCTCTTGCAGCGATCCGCTTCTTCAGCGGCTTCCTTGGCCACCACCAAAGAATCCTGAGTTTGCTTTCTCTGGGCAATTTCCTCTTTCAGTTCTGTATTCGCAACGGCGAGTTCCTGCGTGCGCCGAGTGACTTTTTGTTCAAGCTCAGCATTCAAGCTGCCGACTTCCTCCTCGGCCTTCTCCCGGCGCACAATTTCCTTCGTCATCCTGCGAGTTACATGGAACCCGACCGCGCCGCAAAGGCCTGCCGCAAGGATAAGAAGGCTTAGCACCATCCTGTGCGCCCTCGCGTAATGACTCCTCGAGTCCGCCGCGGCTTCATCCATCTGTTCTCCCTGGAACTCCACGAAGCGGTTCCAAGCGTCGTGGTACCGGATCAGCAGAGGAAGAGTCTGCTCCACCATGGCCGCCCTCGCCGGGGTGTATTTGTGATCGTCGATCAGCAGGTGAAGCGCTTGCAGGTAGCTGGCGATGTACGGGGTTCTGGCCGCCACGATCGCGTCGAGAAGTCCGCGTTCTTTTCCTGGTTCGACTCCGAGTTCTTCAATCCGGCGTACTAGAGCAGAGATCTCATCGGTGTTCTCGGCTCGACTCTTGAGCAACGACGGGATCTGGTCGGAGTTGTCCAGCAGGAATATCTCCATCGTAATTCGACTGTTCAAGTTCGAGTAGCCCAAAGCCGCGCGGCAGAGTTGAACCTTGGCCCATCGTTTTGTGACGAGATCCTCTAAATCTGCATTTATATGGCCCATTCGGCTAAGGCCTAGCCACCCTAGTCCAAGCAAAACGCATAGGAGAAAGCCGAACGAAATCGTCAGTGTCAAACTGATTGACTGTCTTTTCATCGCTGATCACCGGCTCTCTGGCCGTTCCATCGCTGTCTCCGGCTTTGTAAAGCCGCGCCTTCTTATGAGCTGATTTACCGGAAGAAGGCTGCGGCGTGCCAAAACCCGGCCTCGATTCAGTTCAACGCATGAGAGGTTTGCAAAACATCAGCGCCGGAATAACGCTCAACGGAGCGACAGCTAAAGCAAAATGGGATTTTCTTCGGAAGGGGTGTACTAATTCTCCCTGAGTAGATACGAAGAGTCAATCAACCGAAACGCGGCAGGTCTCCAACAGTTACCTCAGAGCAGCCGGGCAATCCGCTATCCGGCGGCTTGGTTAATTGCCGATTAGGGAACTTGGGTGCGCCGGGAAAATCATTCCGAGCGAAGCGCTTGTATGACGTCGACGCGGGCAGCGCGTGCCGCCGGCAGCATGGAAGCGACTACCGCCGCGCCTAACAGCACAAACGCAGAAATGATCACGGGCAATGCGCCGGGCATTTTTAAGTCGCCGAAATAACTGCCTGCCACGCGCGCCGCGACGAGCCCGAATGCCGCACCCGCCAGAACGCCAACGGCAGCCATCACCACGCCTTCCGCGACAACACCTCTGAGCAGATTTCCCGGCTGGGAGCCCAGGGCCAGGCGGATTCCGAATTCGCGCGTGCGCGCGCTGACAGAAAACGCCAGTACCCCCGCGACACCAACGACGGCAATCAGCAACGCGACCGCTGCGAACACGCCAAAGACCAGGGAGTTCAAGCGGTCTGGCGCAAGCACTTTTGCACGGATGTCTTCGAGAGTGGCGGGGTGCTCTACGGGTTCATCGGAGGACAATTCCCGAATAATTTTCGTTACCGGCGTTACGAGCGAATAAGGATTTGCGGTGGTGTGGATGAAGAGGTGACCGCCGAACATTGTGGTGCCGTCTGCAAAGGAGCCATAAATGGTGGAGGTAGGCGCAGGAACGATATGATCGTCGTCCACATCGGCGGCGACTCCAATAATGCGTTGTGGCGACTTAATTCGCGCCTTTTCGCTCTCAGTGCTTGCCAGGAACTCGAGCAAGGGATCGGTCCAATAGACATGCCGATTGATCGGATCCTGACCAGGAAACATACGCTGTGCGAGAGTCGCGCTGACGATCGCCACCGGCTCTTGATTCTGGTCATCGAGGGCGTTGAAATCGCGGCCGGCAATAATGGGAACGCCCAGCGCGGTGAAAAAGCCGGGAGAGACGGTTCGCGATTGCGCGCGAGGATCGTCTTTTCCGTGTACGTGACCATCACCAGAGAATTGCAAACCGATACCGAAGCCTTCGGCATCACGCCAGGGAGCGATCTCAGCGAAAGCCGTATCGGTGACGCCCGGTAGCGCATTGATGCGACGTATTGATTCCTTGTAAAAATCGAGGACTTGCTGAGGCGTTTTTCCGTAGTACAGCGCTGGAACGTCGACGACCAGGACGTGACGCGTATCGACGCCGGT
>PKWH01000097.1 GCA_003131985.1 Acidobacteriota bacterium
CCGACGTTCCAACGATCCCGTCCAGCTGTGTTTCCGTGCTCACGCGCTCGCGCAGGAATTGATTCTCGGTTACCAGGCGAACTTTTTCCGCCATGCGCTGCAGAAGTTGTCGTAGTCGCTCTACGCGAAACGGTTTTTCGATGTAATCGTAGGCGCCTTGCCGCATCGCGTCCACGGCTGACTCAATAGAGCCATGGCCGGTCATAATTGCGGTTTCGGCGCGTGGCAATTGTTCGCGGATTTTCCTGAGCAGGTCCGTCCCAGAGAGGCTTGGGAGCTTCAAGTCAGTGACGACGATGTCGGGCGGTGTCGTGTCCAATGATTCAAGCGCAGACTCGGCCGTCTCGGCCTCCGCGCAAACGAAACCCAGTCCTTGCCCCACCGTCATGCACAGCCGGCGGATACTTTGTTCATCGTCCACAATCAAAAAGCGCAGCTTCGATTCGTCTCTCATGGTTTTCCGATTGTCTTTTCCACCGCGGCCATCAGCTGATGAACGCGGAAGGGTTTTTCAACGCAAGGCGTCCCGTTTTGTGCCAGTAACGCCACAGTCTCGGCGCTCGCCGTATCACCTGTAATGAAAATGATTCGCGACGCCAGTTCAGGCCGGTGGCGCAACAGCCAGTCATGCACATCTGCTCCCGTGATACCGCCGGGCGTTCGAAAATCTGAAATCACACCGCGGAAGTCTCCTGCGGCGAGCAATTGCAATCCGTCGGTGGCGGATGCGGACGATGTGATTTCATAGCCGCGTCGTTCGAGGGCTGTGCGCAAGAATGCGGCGACGGATGGCTCGTCCTCGATCAACAAGATCGGTCCACGCATAATCGCAGCGCTCCCATTAGCGGCTGTCATTGGCGTCCCTTTCGTCGTCTGGAGGCGCGGTACTTTTTGCCATTGGCAGCCGCACGATGAAAGTGGACCCAATACCGTCGGAATTGTTTCGCGCCGAAATTTCTCCGCCATGCGCTCGAACAATTCCATAGCAGATGCTGAGTCCCAGGCCTGTGCCTTTGCCTACTTCCTTGGTGGTGAAAAAAGGGTCAAAGATGCGGTCGGGATGGGAGATGCCTGTCCCGTTGTCGCGAAATATTATTTCAATCCATCCGTCCCGATGGGACGATCGAATCCCGATTTTTCCCTGGCGGCGCGTCTCATGAACGGCGTCGTATGCGTTATTCAATATATTCAGAAAGGCCTGTTGCAATTGGTGCGGGTCTCCGACAATTACCGGCAATTCCGCGTCATAATTTTCGATTAGCTCCACTCCGTGGTTCGAAAGATCGTATGCGCGCAGCTTCAGCGTCTGTTGCAAAATGGAATTTACCTGGAGTGGCTCGCGCTGCGCTGGCATCTGCCGCGCAAAACTGAGCAAGTTCTGCACGATCACGCGCGTTCGTTGGGCTTCCTGCAAAATTATCTGCAAATCTTCTTTGGCGTTTTGCGGAACGTCTGCGTTTTCCAGCAGAAGATCGGTAAAGCCGACGATAGCGGCGAGGGGATTGTTCACTTCGTGGGCCACTCCGGAAACCAGTTGCCCCAGAGCGGCCATCTTCTCCGTGTGCATCAATTTCGCCTGGAGGTCGGCCGCATCCGTGATATCGGTCATCACCACGACCACGCTGTTGATGTCCCCTTGTTCGTCGCGCATCGGGCTGAGACTCATCGAAAACTGCCCTGTCGTTCCATTTCCGCGAAGAAGTGGAATCTCGAGATTATCGAGCGCCGCGCCTTGCAGAGTGCGTTCCAGAGCTTCCGCCAGCAGCTTTCGACGCGCCGTCGGTACCATCTGCACCAGCGAATGCCCCAGTAAATCCTGTTCGCGGTAACTGGCCTCAAAGCAGCGGCGATTCGCATAACTCACGAGTCCGGCGGTATCCAGCACGAGAATCATGCTCTGCGTGTTGTTTAGAATGTTTTTATTGAAATCACGCTCCCGCCGATAGCGGCGCTCGGCCGTGCGGCGGTCCGTAATGTCTTTCAATACGTGAATCGTGCGCAGTTCGTCTTTGGGGCCTCCGTGTATGCGCGAAGCGGAAACCAGAAACGTGCGGTCGGCTGTTTCATGAATGAATTCCTCGTGTACCGCTTGCGGGTTTCTGCAAAACGGGCAAAAGCCGGCCTGTGCTGTTGAAGAAAGCAATTCCAGCGTTCCCATGTCGCGCCCGATAACTTCCGTAGGCCGAAGCTCCAGCAGATCCGCCAGCGCGCGGTTGAGACGCAGTACGCGATTCACCGCGTCGTGCACGATGATGAAATCCGAAATCGCGTCAAAATCCTGCACCCACTGCTTTCGGGATTGTTCGATCCGGGAAAATAACCGGACATTCTCCAGCGCTACAGACGTGTGGCTGGCAAGTGCTTCCAGCAGTTGCCGCTCGGCGGGATAAAGCTCGCGCGCTAAATCGACAAGGCATAGAACGCCGAGAAGTTCTGCTTCGCTGCCGTAGAGTGGCGCGAGCACCAATCCCTTCCACCCAAGTGACTCAGCCAATCCAGCTCCCAAGAGCCGCTCTGCCAAGCCGCTCCGCAGATTAGACCCGAGCCCTTCGGCCTGCTCAGCCAGTATCCCGGCCAAACGATGCTGAGTCATTGCGTCCCAGCGATGAGCTGGCCCGCTGAGCGCTGCAATCTCCCAGTCAGACTCGCGCGCCAATACCAAGACCGCGGATCGCGCTCCCAACATTTCTGCCGCGCGGGCAGTCAGGCGCTGTGCAAACTCCGGCTTGTTTAGGGATGGGTTGAGTTCCAGCGTGGCGGCGGAGAACTGCGCCAACAGGCTCTCAAAAGAGCCATCGAGACGAGCAGAGACTTCGCCGGTTCGTTTCAATGCACGCATGGAGGATTGGGGGCTGCGCGCGATTCTTGTTTATCGCTAACGACGTTACGGCCCGATCTCATTTTGAGTCAAGCGAACTGGCGCCGGGTGTTACGTAACTGGCACCCAGTTACGTCGCAAGCTGAGACGATGGAAGGCGTCGACGCGCGTAACTTGAGACAACATCGCTTGCCGGAGCCCGATAATTACAGGTATGCGACTAGGCTTAAAACACTGTGGCTCAGCTACATCCCGACATAATTGGCAATTTGGCGAGGAGCAGAAATATCAGTCCTCGCATGGCACCGTTCGTGCAATTTCCGAGGCTGGAGTAATCCCCTGGGGGGAGGAAGTTGAATGAAATTGAGGTTGGGATTAATGGGACTGGCGCTCGCACTTATGCTGGGTGAATCGCTCGCTCTTTCTCCAAAAGGCTCGGCACAGGAAAATTCGACGGAAGCAACCAAACGGAAAGTACGCGTTCGAACGGTTCCCGATTATCCTTCGCTCGCCAAACAATTGAAAGTTACAGGGAAAGTCAAGATAGAAGCCACGGTTACGGCAGACGGGCACGTGACCACAACAAGAGTGATTGGCGGGAGTCCATTGCTCGTGAATTCCGCAATCGACGCTGTGAAGAAATGGCGTTTCGAAGCAGCTCCGAAGGAAACGACGGAAATAGTTGAATTCGAATTTGACAGCCAGAGCGCCAAGTAACTAGCACGGCTCGGACGCGAGTGAAGGGTCCTGGCAAGCGGGGGAGTGGAGGCTGCACACATGACAATAGGAAAGAAACTGTATCTCGGATTTGGCGCTGTTCTCGCGATCATGCTGGTTTTGTTTATCATCAATATTTTTACGGTGCGGCGCGAATACAGCGCTCGTTCCACGGTTGCCTCGACCCTCTCTGACGTGAAATCGATTGAGACGGTGCGCTTCCAGATGATGGAAAACCGTTTGTATCTCGGAAATTACCTCCTCAGTGGTGATCTCCGCGATGAAGAGAAAACCAACAAGGGCGTCAGCGATCTTTCGCAGCTTTTGAAGGATGCCGAGTCCAGAGTTAGCGATGCAAGCCTGAAGGCTGCCTTCGTTCAGGTGGAAGATGGAGAGCGCAGTTGGGCCGAGGATTTTGCGAAGCCGATGGTGACCAAACGCCACCAGGTAGATGCTGGTGACGCCACGGTTTCTGATCTGCAGATTTACTACCTCCAGCATGATCCCAATTCCTGGTTCAATAAATCCTCGGCCGTCTTGGACGAGGCCAATCTCGCTGTTCGGAAAGCGCTGGACGATTCCAACTCATCCGCTACTGCCGCAACTTCGTTGAGCACCATCATTACGACGGTCGGCACATTCCTTGCGATTCTGCTGGGAGGGTTCATCGCATTCGCCACGGCGAAGTCCATTAAGGAACCGCTGTATCACCTAATTGAAGTGGCGCACCGCATCGGGGAAACAGGCGACCTTGACCAATCCATCGACATCCATCGGAGTGATGAAGTGGGTGTCCTGGCGTCAAATTTCAACAAAATGATCGTCCACTTGAAGGATATGGCAGCCGTCTCGGCGGCGATTGCGGAGGGCCAGTTGTCGATGTCGGTCCAACCCCGATCCCCACAGGACACCATGGCCGTGGCGTTCACGCGGATGACGCACGGGCTTCGCGACCTTGTTCGGCAAGTGCGCGATAGCGCATCGCAAGTAGCCAGCGGTTCCGGGCAGATGGCCAGCGCTTCCGATGAGTCAGCCAAAGTAAGCGTGCAGGCGGCATCGGCGATTGATGAAGTCACTAGCACCATGCACGAAATGAGCATCAACGTGCAAAACGTAGTCAAAAATACCCAGGTGCAAGCCTCGAGCGTCGCCGAAACTTCCGCTTCCATCGATGAAATGGTCACTTCGATTCAGCGCGTAGCCGACACGGCGAAGCTGCTCGTGGATATTTCGCATCGCTCCCGCGAAGAAGTCCAAACCGGGATGGTTACCATGGACAAGGCCACCGAGGGACTGAACCGCACCAGCCACGCGATCCAATCTTCGGCCGAAATTATTGACGTTCTCGGCCGTCGCGCTGACGATATCGGCAAGATTATCGAGGTCATTGACGACCTTGCCGAACAGACGAACCTTCTCGCATTGAACGCTGCGATTGAGGCGGCGCGCGCGGGCGAGCACGGCTTAGGCTTCGCAGTCGTTGCCGAAGAAGTACGCAAGCTCGCTGAAAAATCCACGCAGTCCACAAAGGAAATTTCCGAGCTCATTCAAGGCATACAGAAGGAAGCGCGCGAAGCCGTCGATAACATGGAAAAGAGCACCAGCATGGTGCAGGAAGGCCTGCTGTTGAATAAGGATCTCAGCTTCGCGCTCGAAAAGATTTCCGACGTGGTCTCCGAGGTCTACAAATTCTCCCAGGAAATCGGAGCGGCAACCACGGAGCAATCCAGCGGCTCCACACAAATCGCCAAAGCTACCAATCGCCTGACGGAAATTACGCAGGAGATTAATTCTTCAGTCGAAGAACAAGCTTCCGGAGCGCAAGGCGTGGTGCGCGCCATGGAGAAAATGCGCGAACTTGTGCAGCAATCCACTTCGAGCTCGACCGAATTGGCGGCAGCAGCGGAACAAATGTCGAAACTCTCCCGCGCGCTTCTGGAGTCAATGGACCGTTTTGTTCTCGATGAGGGTTTCGCCGATACCCGACGCCATGCGTCCCGGCGCCCTTCGCTTACTTCAGAGCGGCCGGCGCGACAGGAGTATGCAGAGGTCACACGCTCGTAGAGGCGCATACGTCTCAACATGGATAAAGAACTCCAGGTCGTAGGCTTTCGCATCGGCCGTGAAACTTTCGGCGTGCCGATCGCGTTGGTCCGCGAGATCGTGCGGGTGCCGGAAATAACTTCCGTCCCGAATGCTCCCGACTACATCGAAGGCGTAATCAATCTTCGCGGCCGGATCATTCCGGTGGTGGACTTGCGCAAACGATTTCGGGAAAAAGTGGCCGAGCGCGACAAGAAGAATCGCATCGTGGTCGCGGAAGTCGAAGGACGTCTCATCGGCCTGCTGGTGAACTCCGCGTCGGAAGTGTTGCGGATACTGCCCTCGGAAATCGAAGCTCCGCAGGACGTTTTCCAGGAAGGCGAGTTGAACTATATAACCGGTGTCGGAAAATTGCGCGGGCGCCTGGTAATCCTGCTGGATCTCAACAAGATTCTGCAACGCGGTGAGCTTCGCAGTTTGGAAGATGCGGCCGAATTGGTCAGCGCCGGTCCGGCCGGCAGCACGAAAAGAGAAATCTAGGCGCAGCCGGAAAGCGACGACATCGAGGAACAATGTCCACCACACTCGCGACGCAGGTACCACTCACGGAAGCAGAGCTGAAGCTCTTGCAGACATTGGTGTATCAGGAATGCGGAATGTATTTTGACGAACGTCGCACTCATTTCCTGCGCGACCGTTTACAGCGCCGACTAAAGGCTTGCCAGATGGATTCCTTCTATAGTTACTATCGTCTGCTTACAAGCCGCGAAGGTAAGCAGGAACTCATCTCGCTGCTCGAAAACCTTACGGTGAACGAAACAAGTTTTTTCCGCTTACGCCCGCAGCTGGAGCTCTTCCAGAAAGTAATTCTCGAGGACATTTTGAAACGTAAGCAGGAACGCCGCGATTGGTCCCTGCGTATCTGGAGCGCTGGATGCTCCACGGGTCAGGAGCCATATACCCTTGCGCTGCTCGTCTGCGATGCGCTCGCCTACTACTATCTAAGGAATCCGCTTCCGTTCGAAATGCCCACGCCGAAACCGTTGATACCCCCGCCGTGGAAAGTCGAGATCCTGGCTTCGGATATCAATTACTCGGCGCTGCTCACCGCGCAGCAGGGAATTTACACCGAAGCGCAGATGGAGACCGTTGATTACACCTGCCGGCTGCGTTATTTCGAAAAGATCGGCGACAAGTACCTGGTGAAGCCCGCACTGAAGAATTTGGTTCAGTTCGATTTCCACAATCTGAAGACGGAATATCTTCCGCAGCGCAACGATGCCATTTTCTGCCGCAACGTGATGATTTATTTTGACGAGCCTGAGCAAAAGCGTCTGATCGACAAGTTTTATCGTTGTTTGAATCCCGAAGGCTATCTTTTCGTGGGACACGCCGAGAGTCTCTTTGGACTCACGACAAAGTTCCACATGATCCACCAGAACAACGCAACCGTGTATCAGAAAATTGAGGGGTCGCAGTGAATTTCCTGCCCGACGACCGCGCATCCGAGCTCCGCGAACTCTTCTTCGAGAGTGCCGCAGAGATTCTCCAGGCCATGAATGATGCCGGCCTCGCGCTCGAAGAGCATCCGGCNNGGTTTTCGCGAACTCAGCGAACTTGCCCACGAACTCGAGGACGTTTTGACGCCGGAACTGGTCAGACAACACGCGGGGCTGATTCCCGAGGTCGTGCTCACCGCCGCTGATACGTTCCACGAAATGCTTGCGGCCTACCGCAACGGTCTGCAGCCGCCTGCTGGAGGCGCCCTGCGGGATCATATCAATCGGCTGCTGCACAGAACGGCTTCGGAGCCTGAAAAATCCTCGCGCGAAGCGACATTTGAGTGGAACGAATACGAGCGGCTTATGATCGCCGAGGCTTTCCGGCGCGGCGAATCGGTGTACGACGTAGCGCTGCATCTGGATTCGGAATCGCTGCTTCCTGCGGCAGTCTTCGAACTGGTGCGCAAAGCACTGGAGACCGCGGGGAAAATATTGATTCTTCATCCCGAGAGCGCGGCCCAAGCCGCCAGCACGAACCTGATCGAAGCAGCGATCTCCAGCGCAAAGCCGGCCGATTGGATTCGCGAGCATTGCCGCGTGCCTTCTGTGGTGGCCCGGATCTCGGTTCTGAAAGTACCCGTGCCGCAGGTCGCTCCGCGCGACCTTCTTGAAATATTGATCGAGTCGGAAGCGGCCGCTGTGTCCGCCGGAGTTGGCGCCGCTGCCCCGGATTCTGCGTCGGATCATCAGGACGAATGGCGCGACGGCGCGGCTCCTTCGGGTTTGGCGCACGCCGCAGCCGAAAATACCCTGCGTGTGGACGCGGAGCGAATAGATACCGTCATGAATTTGGTTGGTGAACTCATCATCGGAAAATCTATGTTGCAGCGCACTATCACGGAGTTCGAACGCCTGCATGCAAAGGATCCGCTGCGGGGTAAATTCGCCGATGCTCTGTCATTTCAATCCCGCGTTCTCGATGAGCTTCAGAAGTCGGTGATGAAGATTCGCATGGTTCCAGTGGAGCAGCTTTTCCGCCGTTTTCCCCGCGTGGTTCGGGATGTTGCGAAGATGCGCAACAAAGACATTGTCCTGGAAATCGCTGGCCAGAACACGGATCTCGATAAGAGCATCCTCGATGCTCTTGCCGAACCGCTTGCCCATCTCGTGCGTAACGCAGCCGATCACGGAATCGAGACTGCCGCGGACCGCGAGTCTGCGGGCAAACCAGTTCGCGGGACCGTGCGCTTGGATGCATACCACGAAGCCGATCATGTGGTGATCGAGATTTCCGACGACGGCCGCGGACTTGACCAAAAGAAAATTCTAAGTCGCGCTATTGCGAACGGCAATCTGCGAGCTGAAGATGCCGCGCTTCTGAATGATTCCGAAACGATGAACCTGATATTCGCTCCCGGTCTCAGCACTGCCGATGAAATCACGGAGATTTCGGGCCGGGGTGTGGGTTTGGATGTCGTCAAATCGGCGCTCGACAATCTAAAAGGTTCCATCGAGCTTGAGAGCGAACTCGGACGGGGCACGACATTTCGTTTGATGGTGCCGCTCACTCTGGCGAGCATTCACTCGCTTCTGTTTCGAACATCAGGAAAGCTCTACGCCGTTCCCCTTGCATCGGTTGTTGAAATCACGCGTGTGACCGAAGGCGAAATTCACCGGGTAGACGATCACGAAGTCTTTCAATTGCGCGACCAGGTTTTGACCCTGGTTCGGCTGGAGCGTCTCGAATCGCAGATGCAGCACGCGCGCGGAAACCGCGTTTTTGTCGTTGTGATTGCTTCGGGAACTCGCAAGTTTGGCCTTGCTGTGGACAGTCTAATGGGCGAAGAAGAACTCGTGATCAAGGCGCTCGAAGACCGCTTGGTAACTTCACCGCTTGTCAGCGGCGCCTCGATTCTTGGCGACGGAACAGTTGTTCTGATTTTGAACGTATCCGCCGTGATTTCTTACTTGTCCAGAATCCAGCCCGTGGGAGCCATAGCGTGAACGGGAAGATTCGCGTTCTTGTGGTCGATGATTCGGCGCTGATGCGGAAGCTGATTCCGCAAGTGCTTCATCGCGACGCATCGATTGAGGTGGTGGGTACCGCAATGGACGGCGAGATGGGGCTGAAAAAAATAGTCGAACTGCATCCTCATGTCGTGACTCTCGATCTGGACATGCCGCGCATGGACGGAATCGAGATGCTTCGCCAAATTACTCGCAAGCACCACGTTCCGGTGATTGTTTTTAGCGCGCAGACCGATCGCAGTGCATCACTCGCCCTGAAAGCGCTCGCGTTGGGGGCTTTCGACTTTGTCGCCAAACCGCAAGACGCACCTTCGGGCCGTATCGAACAAATTGCCGCCGAATTCGCATTGAAGATCAAGTTTGCGGCCGCTTCCGGCGCGCCAAAAATGATCATCACCGTGCCTTCGGTAAAACGTAAACCACAACGGCGGGCCTCCATGCCCAACTGGCCTTCTCGTATCGTGGCACTTGGAGTTTCCACGGGGGGCCCCAATGCTTTGCAATATCTCTTTTCCCAGCTTCCTGAAGATTTTCCTGGCTGCCTCTTGGTTGTACAACATATGCCTGAAGGGTTTACAGACATGTTTGCCCGCCGTCTTGATGAGTCCTCCGCCATCGAGGTCAAAGAAGCGCAATCGGGCGATTTGTTGTTGGCCGGTCGCGCTTTGATTTGTCCCGGGAATCGCCACATGAAAGTCCGTCGAATGGAGCATGGCAACGTTGCCATCCTCGTCGACCAGCCCCGTGTGAATGGGCACCGCCCATCTGTGGACGTTCTGTTTCAATCGGTGGCGCAGGAATTCGGCAACAACTCTGTTGCCGTGCTGATGACCGGTATGGGAGACGACGGCGCAGCAGGTATGGGGGCAGTTCGCTCTGCGGGCGGCATTACGATCGTTCAAAGCCCCGACACTTGCGTTGTGGACAGCATGCCACGGTCGGCAATCGAGCGCGGTTTTGCCTCGCGCGTCGTTTCGCTCTCGAATCTTTCCAGTGTATTGCAATCAAAATGCTTGCCGGAACGCCCAATGGCGGAGCCGGTGGTGGCCAGAATCACGAGTGACGGAGATTAGCAGCGTGAGATTCTTACGAAGGAGATCGTTATGAAACAGTTTGAAGCATTGACGAGAAAGCAGGGCAGCGAGCCCGTGCGATATTTAATCGTGGACGACTCGGTCTTCGCGCGAAAAAGCCTCGCGAAGATGATCGAATCCTTTGGCGGCCAGGTTATCGGCGAAGCCGGCGACGGCTGCACCGCAATCACCGAATACTCGCGCACGAATCCCGACATCGTTCTGATGGATATCACCATGCCACAGATGGAGGGTATTGAGGCCGTCGAGCGTATCGTCCAGCAGCATCCGGACGCCCGCATCGTCATGGTTTCGTCCGTCGGCTATCAGGACAATATTCTTGCCGCGCTTCAAAAAGGTGCGCGCCATTTCGTTCAGAAGCCGGTAAAGCCGGATGCGCTTTACGAAATCATCCGCTACGTTCTCAACGACGACGGCGTTACTGCGACGGTTGGCGCTGGCGAGGAGAAATCTCGATGAGGATGGAACTAATTCAACCATTTATCGGCTCGCTTGACGCCGTGTTGGCGGAGATGATGAACGAGCCTGCGAAAATTGTGGATCTCACTATGGAAGTCGAAGGGTACCGTCGTAAGGGCACAGCGGCCGTCGTTACTTTTCGCGGACAAATTGAAGGCCGCGTAATTCTCGACATGGACCCTGCTGCTGCGGCGCACGTCGCCGGCTGCCTGTTCGGCAAGGAAGTGGATTCCAGCGAACCCATCGTGCGGGAAACTGTCTGCGAGCTCGCCAATATGGTTATCGGAAACGCGGTGACGCAGCTCAATGACCGCGGATTTCAATTTAAAGTTCTTCCGCCGGAAGTGCTCACTCAAGAACAGTGCGACAAGGCCGGGAATGACTCGGAAGCGACTGTACTCTGCTTTGAAACTTCAAACGGGCGGGTTTATCTGAATATCGCTATGAAGTACCTTCAACGACGCACTCGCGAGCGCTCTGCGGTGCCGGTGGCCTAGACCCCTAAATACCAAGTCCGCGCACAAATCTACCGCGCCCTAGGCCCCACCCTGCGATATTCCACCCCGTGCCTAAATAGTCCCGCCCGTGGCATTTCTTCTGAATAAACCACGTGTGCCGGTAGAAAAATATTCGCTGCATCCGGTGAATAGGGCACGGCCACTTGAATAGTGGTGTTAGTGTCGTAGCGGCGTTTGCTGCGAAAACACATTCCAATCGGCGAAATGTCCTCGCAAACCGCCAGCTCGTCGTCCGCATCGGTCTGCCGGATGCAGGCTGTTAACCGCGTCTTGATCCGCAGGCGCTGGCGCTCCCTCTGCTCTTCGCCTTCTGGAATCGGATCGGGTTCGCGTGTGCGGCGCGCGGCACGCATCGCCCGTTGCTTTTCATCTTCATGGGGGGCCTGTGTCCAAATACTCGGCACGCTGCAAGTCTTGCAATGGCGCGCGATTCCTCGATTGATTTCGAATCCCCGTAATTCGAGTTCGTTCAGGTACGCTACCTCGCGGCTTTTGCAGTAGCTACATTGCAACAGCATGCGCGCCACAGCGTCCGTCGACTCCGCGATCGGTGGAAATTCAATCTTCCAGAAATCATCATCATGATTCAGTATTTCGATGCCGTACAGATATCCGTCCTTTTGACGTCCAAATTCGCCCACCACGCGGGCTGGAACGATCTTCTGGGAATCGGAACCCGCCTGACGCCGAATCTGAATCTCCTGTTCTGGCTTCAGCTCGCGATCGAGCACGATTACTGCTCCCCCTCGATTGATCAACATCGTGCGTGCCCGGTCCTTGAACTCCTGCCCTAAGCTGTCAATACCGGTAGCTTCCAGTAGCACGGTCAACGAAACACGATCGCTGCGTCGCATCGACGCCCCTTCCATCAAATCCTCCTAGCTGTATTCCGAACGGCCAAACTAGTATACAGCCGTGCACTGTTAGTCTCTCCGAACGCCGCACGTTCCTCAATATCTAACTTGGCCTACTTTCAGTGATGATAATAAAGGCTTTATCCCTCCTACACGCAGTCGATACTCCATTGACGCAGCCATTTCCTGATGCTATCCTTGTTTGGTAGCAGTTTTGATCTCGTTACAGGGAGTTCAGACATGGAATGGGTTACCCCTCAGCACGAAGAAGTGAACCTGAATTGCGAAATTAGCTCCTACGCTAACGCCGAACTCTAGCTCGAATGCGCGTTAAAGTCCTCGGCTCGGGAGCCGGGGGCGGTTTCCCCCAGTGGAATTGTGGTTGTTCCAACTGCATTCGCCTGCGTGCGGACAAGCTGCACGGAAGTCCGCGTACTCAAACGCAAATCGCCTTCTCGGTCGACTCTCAAGCATGGTTTCTCCTGAACGCCTCGCCCGACCTGCGCATGCAGATCCTCGCTACCCCTGAGCTTTCTCCTCCCGAGGGTTCGCGCCGATCACCCATAAACGCCGTGTTCCTCCCGAGCGCCGACATAGATTCCGCGATGGGTCTGCTTCACCTGCGCGAATTCACGCCATTCCGTATTTTCGCCACTCCTGGTGTGCAGCGAGTGCTCAAGGAAGAAAACACCATATTTCGCGTTCTCGATCGGGCTACGCCTCCCGTGCAGTGGCTTGGCATCTCCATGCAACCGCAATTTGCTCGCGTAGCCAGCGATCCCCCCGGCGATTCGTCTTTCCGTTGCTCGGCGGTTCCGCTCGGCGGAACGTATCCCGACTACGTGAGCGATGCTCTGCGCGGCGAGCTGTCAGCGGACCAAGCCGTCGTCGGATTACTTGTCGAGCACGGCGAGAAGCGCTTATTCTTTGCGCCTTCTCTTTCGGGGAAAAATCAGGAATGGAAGAAGCTAGCCGAATCCAGCGACCTCGTGTTTTTGGATGGCACATTCTGGAGCGACGACGAACTCATCCGCGCAACAGGATCCGGCAAGACTGCCCGCGCGATCGGTCATCTCCCGCTTTCGGGCCCGGACGGCTTGCTTCAGCAGTTTTCCGGCGCCGGTCGCGGCCGCCGCGTCCTCATTCACATCAACAACACAAACCCCATCCTGGACGAAGAGAGCGTCGAGTATCGCCAGGTGCGTGAAATGGGATGGGAAATCGCGCATGATGGTATGGAGTTTGCCCTGTGAATGTATCGCCCTCAGAATCGTTTCTTCCGGAAGCCCAATTCATAGCGCGCTTTCACGCCATCGGAGAGGAGCGCTATCACCATAAGCATCCCTTCCACCTATTGATGCACGAAGGAAAACTCACGCGCGGCCAACTGCAGGCCTGGGCCCTCAACCGCTATTACTATCAGAGCCGTATCCCTATAAAAGACGCCACGATTCTCGCGCGCAGTGAAGACGCCGAATTTCGCCGTGCTTGGCGGAAGCGCATCTTCGACCACGATGGAGACGGCACGCACCCCGGCGGCATCGAGAAGTGGTTGCGATTGGTAGAGGCGACAGGCCTCGCACGCGAGCAGGCGCTGAGGGGAGACGCCATTCTGCCGGCGGTACGGTATGCAGTGGACGCCTATCTCGAACTCGTTCGGTCGGCGACGTTTCTCGAAGCCGTGGCCTCTTCTTTGACCGAACTTTTTTCCGGCAAGCTCATTGCTCTGCGCATGGACGCGCTCAGGCGCTACTATCCCTGGCTCTCCGGCGGCCTCGATTATTTTCAGGGCCGCCTCACGCAAGCGCCCGAAGACGCGGACTTTGCGCTAGCTTGGGTGGTGAACCATGCTCGAACGCGCGAGCAGCAGGAGCTTGCGCTGGCCGCGCTGCGCGCGAAGTGCAATATTCTCTGGGCCCAACTCGATGCCCTGTATTTTGCTTATGTGTCTCCCGGGTGGCCCCCGCCGGGGGCTTTTCAACCTCAGGCGGGCTAAATTATGAATCCTGAAATGCACGCGCAGCCACGGCTAGCTCCCGGATGTAGGCTGAGCGAACCCAATCGCACGCCGCGCATGCTGCAGATGCCGGAACGCGCGCTTCGTCTAAATGGGCCAAGCCTCGAGATCGTCGAGCGCTGCGACGGCACTCGCACGGTCCAGCGCATCATCTCTGAGTTGCAGAAGATCTATTCGAAAGCCGAACCCGAGCGCGTGGAGAAGGACATCCTCGGGTATCTAGCGCTGCTTCACGAGCAGGGCGCTTTGGAGTTCACGGCGGAAGACGCCGCCGAGCGGAAATGACTACCACGATTCCCACGCCGCTCGCGCTCATTGCTGAGCTCACTCACCGTTGCCCTCTGCACTGCGTCTACTGCTCGAATCCTCTAGAGTTGCAGTCTCGTGTACTAGAGCTTTCCACGGAAGTCTGGTCGCGAGTGCTGCGAGAGGCTGCCGAAGCAGGAGTGCTGCAAGTTGATTTCACCGGCGGCGAACCGCTCGCTCGACCCGATCTCGTCGAACTCGTCCGCGCCGCCCGGGCCGCAGGACTCTATATAAATTTGATCACTTCGGGCCTGCCGCTGGATGAGCGCCGCCTTACAGATCTCGTGAATGCCGGGCTCGATCACCTGCAATTGAGTTTTCAAGGCCTACAAGAAGATGCCGCCAGTGAGATTGCAGGCACTCGAGCTCTCGACCAAAAACTCCAAGTCGTCAAATGGGTGCGAGCGCACCGCATAGGTTTGACTTTAAATTTTGTAATCCATCGCCAGAACCTCGATCGCCTGGAGGAAATGATCGCTTTCGGAGAAGAATCCGGCGCCGGTCGTTTGGAATTCGCGCATGTCCAGTATTACGGCTGGGCCTTCGCCAATCGCGAACGCCTCCTGCCTACGCGCGATCAGGTGGACCGTTCGATCTTCCTGCTGCAGCAAGCCGAAGCTCGGCTGCGCGGAAAAGTTCGCGTGGAATATGTGGTGCCGGATTACTACGCGAAGTATCCCAAGGCGTGCATGGGCGGCTGGGGACGTAAGCTAATGTTGATCACGCCCGGCGGCGACGTGCTCCCGTGTCACGCAGCGCAGATCATCCCCGGCCTGCGCTTTGAAAACGTAAAAAACCACCCGCTCCAGGAGATTTGGAATTCCTCCGAGGCCTTTCAAAAATTTCGAGGCGAGGAGTGGATGCAGGAGCCTTGCCGCAGTTGCGACCGCCGCGCCCAGGATTTCGGCGGCTGTCGCTGCCAAGCTTTTCTTCTCGCCGGCGATCCCGCAGTCACCGACCCGGTCTGCACGTTAACCCCTCGACGTCAGATCGTGGAGGAAATCATCGCCGCCGTAAATGCCGAGCCCTTAGCCCCAGTCGCCGCGAAAGTCGACTGGCTCTACCGCCCCAA
>PKWH01000137.1 GCA_003131985.1 Acidobacteriota bacterium
TAATGGTCTACGAGCTCGGTTTTCTCTTTGGCACTCAACGCTACTATCTTGCCGGGAAAAAATTCGTAAAGCATGACCATGGTCCGGAAGTGCTTCAGGAGACCACAACCCTTTACACCGTGCTCCACCAAGGGGCTGACGCGTCCGGCGCTATCGTAGGTGCGGGCATTCTGCGGCTCGGCGCGAAACAGCTGGCCGACCTTGTGAAAACGATGAACGTGACGGGTGCCGAGAACACTTTCGAGTCCGTCCAGGCGGTAGCGAAATTCCTGAAATTTTTCGTTGGAGAGCTGTGGCACACCTACATTTGACACGGCACTCGCCAAGATACTCCACAGCATTAGAACAAAAATCACGGGAAGCGTGCGCTTCGCTTTTCGAAGATCGAATGTTGCAGCACGTTGCCACAGGAAAACCAGGGCATAAAGGATCCAAGCTTCCGGATAGGCGCTGCAAAAGTCCGAAATTTGTCTTGCCCACAAACATGTGATTTTGAGCATCCGGGCGCGAGGGTTGCAAATGCCACGAACTCTTCTCAGCTTGTGACACGCATCACGCAATCAAGGCGGACTAGCTAGAAACTTCGGAGGACCCAGAAATAGAGTCAGAGAACAGCAGTAACCGCGGTACCAGCGGCAGCGAACACGGATGACATTTCCGCTCGTGCCAGTGGGAGGAAGCTATTCACCACACGAGAATCGAACTGCGTGCCACTCGCAACTAATAATCGTCGTTCGGCTTCTTCGAACGGCATACCCTGGCGATAGGGTCGGTTGGACACCATCGCATCGAAAGCATCGATCACGGACACGATGCGCGATCCAATCGGAATTTCTTCCCCCTTCAGCCCGCCAGGGTAGCCAGTGCCATCATAATTTTCATGATGATGCAAAATTATCAAGCTGGCGCGCTCCATCCCGGGGATTTGGCGTAAGACGGCCCAGCCGTATTCCGGATGCTTCTTCATGAGGTCGTATTCCTCGGCGGTCAACTTGGCTGGCTTGTTTAGGATTGCATCCGAAATGCCGATTTTTCCTATATCGTGCAAGAGCGCTGCAACCTCGATGTCGCCCAGGCAGTCACGATCCAATCCAAGTTCTCCAGCGACGTGAAGTGCCCATTCCGCCAAGCGCGTGCTGTGAACTCCTGTATTCAGGTCCTTCAAATCCAGGAGCTGATTGAAGGCGCAGACCAGAGAATTACGTAACGCTGTCAATTGCTCTTCCACGAGTTTTACGTTCAAAGATGGAGGAGCCCAGTGATGCGAAAGTTTCGGGAGAGCGCCGGCAGAGAATGTTCGCGCTTCCGTCACATCCTGGATTCGAGCCACCCACTCAATGACGCCTGTTCGTTCGATGTTGTCTGTCCGCATTGGACGCCCCTACTGCAGCAGCGACTGGATGGGTTTCAGCGATGACAGAGCGCCGTAAACGTCCAGACGTCCGTTACCCATATTGAGTCCGATCCATTTGGCGTGAGCAATTGACCATGCGACTTGATTTTCGCCAAATGTAGGTTGCATGTTAAGGATCAGAGATGCAGTTCCGGCGACCATGGGTGAGCTGAACGACGTTCCCCAACCTGCGGCGTAAGTGGCGAACGGATAAGTGGTGATTACGCCTTCGCCGGGTGCCGCAACCCACACGATCTGGTTCCCGTAGTTCGAAAAACTCGAACGCTGATCTTCATTGTTCGTGGATGCTACGCCCATCACGTACTGCAATCCGGCAGGATAAACCATTTCTTGTTCGCCATCGTTTCCGGAGGAGGCCACGCAAATAACGTTGTGATTGTTGGCGTAGTTAATCGCAGTTCGCAACTCGGTTGAGCTAGTCGTCAAGTCGAAACTCATGTTTACGACGTTCGCATTGTTCTGCACAGCGTAATAAATCGCGGCCAGAATGTTCGAAAGGGATCCGCTTCCGTTTGCGCTGAACGCTTTCAGAGGCAGAAGGTTCGCAGTCGGTGCGACCAAGTGAATAATACCCATCACCATCGTGCCGTGTCCGAACGCCGCATACTGCGAGCCGTCCAGCATGGCAGCCGTGTGTTGGTCCAGCATCGCCGCCGTGTGCTGATTCACATATGCGGCTGCACACGTTTGGCAGGGAGGCGGAGCAGAGAGCGAGACATCCAGCAACTCCGAGCCACCAGGCTGGTTCCGCGTAAAGTCGTACCCCAGAAGCAAAACGCCCTGCAGCGCCGGATGGTTGGGGTCCACACCTGTATCAATGTCCGCGACGATTCCGGCGCCGCTAACTCCAAAGGCACTGTGAGCTTGTGCCACGCGGATGATCTGAGCAGCGGGTTGATTCACATATCCGTCTGTTACGGTGTTCCCGTAGTAATCCACGGGCGTCGTGTCCCACAATCCTTGCGGAGCTGTGGAAGTCGTGGCTTGATTGTTTTCATTCGGTGGAATCACCAGAATCTGGTCGGGTTCCGCGTCGAGAATTCCATTCACCAGTTGCAGCACTCCCGCAAGAAGTTGCGGAAGCAAGCCCTTCGCGGGCCGCACCAAAAAGAGCTGGTTGGCATTCCCGTCTAGATTCCCGACCACTGTGCATCCGTTAGACAAACAAGTGTTC
>PKWH01000257.1 GCA_003131985.1 Acidobacteriota bacterium
GACGAAGCCCCCACAGCCGAACGCGCTTCGCGAAACGCCGGCTCGTACGGGTTCACCACGCGCAGGTGGCGAAACCCAAAATTGCTCATGGCGCGAGCAGCCGCCCCGATGTTCAAAGGATTGCGCACCGACACCAGAACGATGTGCACACGCTCGAGTTGCGCCGCAGTAGCCAAGGCTACCTATTCTAAAGCAGCCGCGGTCGGGTTTCTTCAGGAAAGCTCCCTTGCATGACGAAGGGGCGCTAAAGGTCAGTCACCCGCGTTCGTAGATTGCGTATCCTCGCGAAGTAAACAATCCGAGATGAAATAGCTGCGCAATCAAGTCTCTCGGTTTATACTCCCGGGAAAGGGGAATCCATGCGCGTACCCAGAATTGCGATTTGGTGTGTTGCTCTTGTTCTTGTCGTCGCGGCCAGTGCGAAGGAGCCTCCGGCCCAGGTCATAGTCTGGCCTTCTTCAGGGCCACCTGTTCTGCGGTTTAGCTTTGCAAAATTCAAGGAGACTAGCGCGGCTGGCAAGCAACACAATTATACCTCGGATGTTACGGCTGAGAATCTTTGGAGCAAGCAAATCTCCCAAGCGCAATTCACATTTTACGTCTATGACAAGGCCAAAATTCGGATCGGAGACGGATATATCAGCATTAACGATGTAAGCCCAGGCGGAGTAGTTAAATTCCAGACCTTTATTAGCGCGTCCGGAACTATCGCTTTATTAGAACTTGTTCCAAAAGTTCTCCCGACTGAGTTGCAATCATTTCTTCCGGTTAAGACGATTTCGATCACTGTTAACTCCGTGCCTCAGGGAGCAGACGTGAAAATCGACGGCGCTTCGGCGGGAACGACACCCAAGATCGTTCAAGTGACCCCCGGAAAACACGTGTTGACCTTCACCAAAGAGGGTTTTAATAGCGGGACTTTTCCGCTCGACACGACTCCCGACGATGTTTCGGGAGGTAGCATAAGCTACGAACTTGGAACGGCCGCTCACGACACTCTCGAACTGCGGGACGGCTCCGTTCTGAGCGGAGACGTGCAATCCATGTCCGCCACCGAAGTCATTGTCCGCGTTGCAGGGACTGATCAGCGCGTCAATCGTAACCAGGTCAGGCGGATCGTTCTAATTCAGCGTGAACCGCCGTCGGAATAAATCTCTGGAAGAAACTAACGTGAGGCAGCGGAAGCGCTCTTATCTTCGTCGTTCGTATTCCCTGCTGCTTTGGCGCGCAGCAGCAGGACCGGACAGCCCCCTTGCTTCAAGACTTTTTCAGCCACCGAGCCNNCAGCTCCATGCCCACGTCATTCCCCGTCCCAAGCTCCGTGCGCACTTTTACATTCTTTTGCGCCACCGTAGCGGCCAGATCCTTAAGTTGTTTCGCGGCCTTGTCGTCGAGGCTCTGGTCATACTGCCCTTCCTTGAAAATTGACACGCCACTGGGCAAGTCTTGGATGGCGGGTTGTACATGGACCAGCAATAACTCAGCGCCGAAGCGCGAAGACATGTCCGCCGCCACGTCCAGCGCCGCACGCGATGTGTCGCTGAAGTCGATCGGTGCGAGAATCAACTTAGGTGGCAGCATAGCGTCCTCGTTTTCTTTATTCCCCGGTTCCCGTAACGGAAAGCCTAACGCGCCCATCCTACCACCCGAATCTTGCTAAATATTACGCGCCTGTTGCAGTCTCGTGAATTATCGGCGGCCTGATATCCCATAGACTTAAGCTCCAATCTCTGAATCTGCCGGTTGACACCGTTTGAGGCAATTAACGCCTCTTTGTCGATCATGACAGCGTCCGTCTGCGGTGGATATACCATCACCTTTAGCTTTCAAGCGATTGCAAAAGAATAAGGAAACTTTCGGGGCGGACGCTATTTGATCGCCGGCCGCCCCTTGGTTTCTTGTGGTGAATTGTGCTTCCTGACGACTAGTACCCCGTCGGAATCGCCAGGTTGTTGATGAACGCGCCGCTGCGAGGCGACTCGTTCCACACCTGGAATCCGGTGACGAAGTAAAAGATGTACGCCGCAGAAATACCGCCGCTTGCGCCGTAAATCGGGAACACGGTTTGTCCGCCCACGTCGTAGAAATCAATGTCCTGCATCACGGCGCGGCCCCAGTGCGAAAGATCCAGGAAATCCACACGCGTTTGATTGGCATTGATGGACGATTTGATCGGCACGCCCGCCATTGATTTTTCGCCGGTAAACAGAAGATCGAGATCGCTCGCGCGCCCTCCCGCCCCTTCCTTGATGATTTGCGAAATCGTGACGCCGAGCTGCTCCCACTGGTGTTCCTGCTCCAACGCGGTGTACGCGATGAGCTTCGAAACCTGATTCGAACCCAAGGCCTTACGGACTTTGTTGATGGCGAGACGGACGGCACCTGGCGTGATCGCGGAGTTGTTTCCGTTCACTACCGGTGTCGCGAGTTCTACGGGATATGTTGCGCGGTTCAGGTTGAGCCACGTCCCGGTTGTCGCGTTCGTCTGATGGTACAAAATACCGAAGAGCGAAGTAGGCTGCGCTCCGGTGAGCCCGTCGTGAACGATCAGGTCGTTGACGCTGGTCCCCGTGGGCAACGCGTCCACCTGAATCAGCGAATTGAACGGATCCACCAGCAAAACGTTGGCTGAGCCGCGATTCGTTGTCAGCGTCGGATCGTAAACCTGTACCGTCTGGTTGTAATAGAAAAGCTGTGCGCCCGGCGGCTTTGCCATCCCGAATTGCGCCGCGACTCCGGCGGGTAATCCCGTAGTAGTGATCGAGCCCACCGTACCGAGTACTCCGTTGCCGTTGGTCTGCATCACCTTGTCGAGAAACGNNCTTCGTGATTTCCACCGCGTGCCGAAAAAATACCGGCGTTACTTGTGCCACGTCATAGGTTGTTCCCGAACCGCGACCCAAATCTCCGCCGTCCATATTGGCCAACCCTGCTTTGCCTCCTGGACGGATTTGCAGCGGCAAGCGCATGTTTCGCGAGCTGACGCGTTCCACGTCGCCGCGCTGCTGGATCATGGTCAGCAGGATGTCGTCGCGCTCGTACAGCAGCGGAAGCTTGTCCCGGACTTTTTCCAGTTGCAGCGCAACCGATTGCGCATTTTGCATTTGTGCCATGTGATTGAATTCTCCCTTGGGTTGACGATCCTGACGGCTCGCAATAGCGGATATTTGGTTCCCCGTGCGGCGAGCTACTTGGCGTTTCGCCTGACGCCGTGATCCGCAAACCGTGGCCTTCGTTCGTGCTTCGTAGGGGCACAGCAGCCTGCGCCGCTGCGAGATACTGCCGCCGGGATCGTCGAATATTGTGGTTTTGATCTAGTGCGGGGATGTCCTCTTCGGATGATTGCGAGAGAAAATCTGTGCGGCGAAAGAATACTTCCTGCGACGCAAGAAAAGCGCGGCGTTCAAGCGCTCACTCAAGGACGGCTGATAAATACTGGCCAATGGTACTGTTTGCTAACTGGCCCTCAGGCCAGTTGAACGCATTCCGGCCGCAAGAGAAGATTCACGCGTCAGGAAGCAGGCGAGCGGCTCTGCGCTCGTTTCGGCCCCCCTTCCAAAGAGACCGCGTCACAAATTCACAATGAGGTGTCGTTTACCATGGGACTGAAAAACCTTGCTTTGCTGGGATTGTGTCTGTGCGCCGCTGCATCCGCAGCGCCTTCGGTGTACGCTCAAAGCTGTACCGCGTCGCAAGCTGCCGCCGTGCAGTGCTTCGTGGCCAACGCGGTCACCACAAAAATCACCTCGCCTCGATACGGCATGACTCTGCCGCAATTTGAAGCCTACGGTGTGGCCGTCTCGCTGATTGTGCAGACGCACCACAGCTATCTGTTGCTCACTGGAATCGCCAGCGCGATTTCAGACGCCATACCCCCCACAAATGCGAACGGTTCGGCGAATCAGTCTGCGCAGGATCTCGCGGTATCGCAAATTGTGAACGCCGCAGCTGCGGGCGATTTCGTTACTCCGCCGGCGGGCACCACGGTGCAGGATCTCCAGTGGTTCACACTCGATCTCGTTACCGCTATGAATGACAACGAAGGCATGCTGCAGATGCTTACGCCCGGTGTCGGTCTGCGCATGATCGATTCCTACATCGTGACCGGCACGTCGAACGGGACGGTGAACTGGACCTTGGTAGATTCAAATCTCAGCGCCGCCGTCGATAATTTAATGAGCGCCGGCCTGATGAACCTTCCAGCCGACCACACGACCGCCCAAGTAAAAACTCTGGTCAATTCAATAGCGCAAGCCATCTACGCCTACAAAGTTTCCACCAACCGCGCCACACTCTGAGCGCTGAACGGGTGTTGCGGTCGCGGAATACTGTAGGCACGCAGAGTGCCGTGTCCCTCACTCGTAGCCGGACTTGAGAGTGAATTGCTTATCGGCCACAGTGTTGGGGCGCTCTCTATAAATTCAAAATATCGGCGTCGGACATCCGCGCGTAGTTTATTTCGCGAGGACCCATCGAGTGGCGCCCTTCGTTCCCCGCGCCGCCGGCTCCGCCAATGTCCACGCGCCGTTCGGCAGTGCGTTGGCGCTCCCGACGCTGCTGATTTGCGGAAACAACCGTGGTGGTCCACTCGTTCAACACCCGTTTGGCGACAGCAGGCAAAGCCTGTCGTGCGCGGCCGGTGATCAACGAGACGATTGCTTTCTGGTGACTTCCGTCGAGCGCGCCG
Source organism: Acidobacteriota bacterium (assembly GCA_003131985.1). Taxonomy (GTDB): domain Bacteria; phylum Acidobacteriota; class Terriglobia; order Acidiferrales; family UBA7541; genus Palsa-295. The sequence continues at coordinate 4,688 of PKWH01000257.1, forward strand.
GAGCGGAATGCGTCGCGCATTTGTTGGGTCAATGTGCGGTTTGCGCGCAGCGTGGAATCCAGCTCGCGGTAAATTTCTCCCACCACCCGATTGCGCGCGCTTTTCGAGATTCCTTCCGGCAGCAGCCGTTCCACCTGCGCTTCGATTGCCTCCACCACGCCCTCGACGGCCGCCGCGTTCGTTGAGTGGAAGAATTGCTCTTGGGCGGGAGTAACGGCAGCCGATGCGCTCACTGCTGCCTGTTGCGGTCCGGAACTGCCCAACTCTGCAGCGGGCACAGCATGTCGAACATCCGTCGTGACGGCCTGTGATCCTGCGGGAGAAAGCGAAGAGGCTGCGGTGAAGCGCAGCGATGCGGACGAGTCGGCGGGAGCGGACCGCGCAGTTCCCCGATCCGTGGACGCCGATCGCGCAACGATTGCCGGAAACGTGGCGCCGGCAGTATGCGCAACTTGTGTCATCGCGCGTGCGAGTGACGCAAACGCATTAGGGTCTAGGTCTGCTACAGCCCGTGCGAGCTTCGCGTGGTCTTCCGGTCGGCGCGAGAAAAACAGCGCATCCATTCGATTCAGGTCCGCGAGCATCCCGGTCGCGGCGCGCGCTGCCTCCGGCGTTGCAAAAGTTTCGCGATAAGCTTTCGCCTCTCGCCACGCCGCAAGCAATTCAGGGTTTGCTTCCAACGCAGCTTTCAGATGCGCGGGTTCTGCGATGCCGGCTGCAGTGACCGCTTCAGCCGCCGCTCCCGCAGGATCGTTGCTGATTTCAGCGTCGCCGTTTTTCGTGGCGTTCCGTGTCTCAGATGCGGCTGTAGTTGGACCGCTTGTTGTCTGGCCATTCCGCCGGCGATTTTCGCTGGCAAAATCCAATTCGAGTTGATCGAGATCTTGCTCTCCCCGCGCAGCCTCAGTGGGACTTCGAACCGCACGCGAATCTCTTCGCCGCACGTTGGTCGTCAGGCCGAGAATTTCATCATCTGTTGCACTGGAACTCACACGCGCCGGCTCCGCTGCAGATCGCGCAGGTGAGTTCACGCGCGGATCAGCGGATGTGGTTTGTTGCGAATCACTGATCGCTGCAATCGCAGCCATATTGCCTCCATAAAGTTTTCCAGAATGATTCTTACAGGTAACCGTCCAAGTACAGGTATAGCTGCAGCTAAGCTGCTGCAAGTCCAAGGCTTACGCCGCCCGCCAAATTTTCGTCCCTCAAATCGTCTAAGCTTGAAACGAAGGTACTATTCCCCGCCCCGCCACTCGTCTGTACATCTATATATGCCAGCGCGGATTAAGTCTTGTTGAGGCGCCGTCGCTGATTCGCCCGGACGAGCAACGCGCCCGCAAAATTCTGAGGTGTGGCATGAGCACGACAATTACTTCCGCAGAAGCTAAAGCCGCCGCAGAGACCGCCGCTCAAGTAGAACGCCGCCGCCGCAAGCGCGCGAAAATTTCCGCGCAGGTTCACGTGCGCGCCGTGGATTCTCCCGAGCCCTTTGAAGAAGTCTGCAAGAGCATAGACGTTTCGCGCGACGGCCTGCTTTTCACCGCCACGCGAGGTGGCTACTGGAAAGGCCAGATTCTCGACGTCACGTTTCCGTACTCGACCGCCGCAGCTGCGTTGAACACGGCGCAGCGCGCCGAAGTGGTGCGCGTCGCTGAACAAGATGGTGGGAATTACGGAGTAGCTGTTCACTTCGCCGCGTCGAAAGCCGCGCAGAAAAGCGACAGCAAGGATGCCGCAAAGGGCGATCCGTTCGCTGCAGGCGATCAGAATTCCTCAACTCCGGCGGCGCAAAAGAAACAGCCGTCAGTTGTGCTCGCGGTCGAATCCGANNGCGGAAGTGGAAGGCAAGGACATGAGCGGCCACGATCTCTGCCTGATCATCAAACGCAACGATCGCCTGCAGCACGTGCCGGTCATTTTGCTTACGCGAGCCGCACAGCCCGCCGATTATGCCGCCAGCCATCAGCTCGGCGCAGTCGTCTGTATGGCAAAACCATTCAAGCCCGAAAGGCTTCTGCACGTCGTCCGCCTGGTCGCTCCTCCGCCGCAAAACAAGAGCGCCTACGGCAGCTCCCGCTCCGCCTCCAACGTCGAGCGCACGTTGTAGGTTTAGCCTGGCTCGCACAAGAACATGAGATTGATTCGCAACGGCGTCAGACGCTGGGTTTACATTCTCCCAGTCTTCCATCTTTGCGCCTGCTTTGTAAGCATGATTGGTTACGTGATACCAAGTTTGGAGTACTGGGCAATCGCTTTTACATACATCCTTATGTTGGACCTTCCAATTTCAGTCGTCGCTTACGCACTAGCTTGGAAACACCCCGCCATTGCGACCACCTGGATTTTTGTCGTAGGCACTTTGTGGTGGTACGGCCTCAGCCGAGGCGTAGAATTTGTGTTCATCGATAGTGGGCTTGTAGAACAACCTTTAATCCCTAAGCCGTAACGTCAATGCATTCGCACGTTGGCAGCCTCCTAATCGCGGACTCCCCGGGTTGAGCGCTGCAGGCAATCTCCGCCCAATCATGCATCGCCCGTAGGGGCGCAGCATGCTGCGGCCGCTGTAGCACGGACAAGCACTATCTGCGCGCGCGGGGCTGCGCCACCGGCGGTGGTTGCGACGCCCCGGCGGCCGCCTGCTGCTTTTGCAAATAATCACGATGAAATAGAGCGTGGGCGCGAACGTTGGCGTAACCCAAGGGTGCCTCGATCTTCGCCACCTGGCCCGCGTCCGCAGAAAACCACCGCATGCAAATTTCCAGCTCCACCGCGTGATTGTCCGCAAACTCATCCGGCATTATGCTGGGCAAGATGATTTCTGCGTCCACCCCGCTCGCCACAGCTTCCTTAAACGCCGGATTCACCGCTCCAGTCACGTNNTCGTCCGGGATCACAAATTCTTCCAGTCCAATCAACCGCTTGACCAGCGCCATATTTTCCGGATGCGCCAGCACCGCTTGAATCTGCGGGTCGGGATTCCCGATCAATTGCAGCAAGACCGCGCGTTGCTGCGACCACAGCGTCGGATACTGCTCGTCCGTTTCAGGGTAACTGAAGAGATTTCCCTTTAGGTCGGCGAGACGAATCCATTGCGATTCAAACGCCGCGCCCGCTCCAAGCAGCGTAACCTCCACATCATTCGGCCGGTTGCGCCGAAAACAATCCACAGCCAGCAGCATAATATCCGCATGAAAGAATTTCATCCGCCGCCAAACGAGCCCGATGCGCCCCATGGCCTGGTCCCGCGCCATAGCGTAGCCGGAAGCCGTGTCATTGTTCGACATCGCCCCGCCGAAAAGCGCAGGGAACGCGCCGGTAAGAAATTGCGCGATCGGCCCCATCAAATTCGCAGCGTGTTCGGCAAGATCCCCGGGAACTTCCGCCGGCTCAGGCTGAAAAAATCCCGCCGCGAGTGACTGCCCCGGTTTCGCGCGCGCCGGATAATGCGAACCCGGCTCGGCCGTCTGGTTTTGCAACGAATCGAAATCCAACACTTCGCTGTCCGCGTAAATCGGCGGGATTCCGTACTCGTAAGTCTCCATCTGCAAATTCGAAAGCGTGTTGAATCGCTCCTGCACACTGATCAATGCGTCGCCCAGCGCAGGACGTCCGCTCGACCCATCTCCAGGTAGCGCATGGAGAACGCGCCAGTGATCGTCCATATTTTCGTTGCGCGATTCGCAGTACGCATCCCCGGCAAACGCCACATACGCGCCGTCAGGAAACATTTGCAACAATTCGTCGCGCATAGATTTATCGTCCAGCGCGAAAAACGCCCAAGGCCGCAGCCATGTCCTCTGAAACGTAATCAGATTAATGTTAAAGTCGCCGCCTTCGGTCAGCGGCCCGCCTTGCGATTGCGAAAGCCGCGCCAGCCGCTCGTACTGCTGCGCTCCCGGCGCAACTGGCGAACCAATTTTGTCCGCCGCATGCGGATACGCCGCGCGCAGCCGTGCCTGATGCACCTCAAGATTCCACTGCAAGTACGGATACTCGTGCATCTCGTTGGCCCACGGCGGCGTTTTCAGTTCCAGCCCGCCAACAATCGTGATCACTTCCTGCCCATTTGGCACCCGCAACCGCGTCTGCCCCGAGGGTACCGTGACCGTCTCCGCCGCCACAAAATCTTCTTCTGTCAGCAGCGCCCCGCAGAAATTGCATTGCAGCACCGCGCTGTCGTTCGTAGCGCCGGCGTCTCGCCCGCTGTTTATATCCGCGTCAGGCTGGGACGTTGCGCTGCTGGCACCACTGTTGCCGCTAATCGCGATTCCTGCCTTTCTTCTGTCATTCCGAGCTGAGCTAGGGATCTCCTCTTGATCTTCGCCCTCGGGTGCATCCACGCCGCCCCCCGCCGCCGTCTCCGCGCTGCACTCCGGGCAAACGTAAACATCCCCGCCGATCCTTACTTCCCGCGCGCCAATTTCCGTTTCCGGATGAAACCCAAACCGCTGCCCATCCACAACAAACCGCACGTACGCCCCAACTTTCCCATCCGTCCAAAGCTGAAACGCCTCGTCCACAATCAGATTCCCAACGCGATTGTTGCGCTCAACCAGCCCCGCCACTTCCGTAGCTGCCTTCGCTGCCGCCACATCTTCTTCCGCTTGCGCCGACGAAGGGAAAAACCGCACGCGCGGCACATCCTGCGAAAGCACGGACACCAGCGACAATCCAAACGCCTGATAAATNNTATTGCAGCCCGCGCCAGAATTGGTGCGCCTGCTTGATTCGCCGCACTTCCTGCCGCCGCGTCGATTCCGACTCCGTCGAGAATTGAAACACCAGCCGCCGCAGCGCTTCCTGCAACTTCTCCGGCAACTGCTCGTTGTTCGCCCCAAACGGATTCGCCGCAGGTGTGAAGGGAATCCCGGCGCGCTCCGCCATTTCTCGCGACGAATTCGCAGCGCTCGCAAATCCAGTTCCTGCACTAGCTGCTTGCGTCGGCCCTTCGACCGGCACAATCGCCGGATCGGCTTGCACGATTTGCTTCTGTGTGGACATGTATGTCTCGCTTTTCAGCTAGTCAGGGTTTGGAGCGAGCTCCCGCACTCCGCGTCCGCTCGTCATTATTGCTTTTAGGGGGTCGGAGCTTTAGCTCCGACATTCCGAGTCCGGGAAAAATATGGGCTTTAGCCACTGAGAAAAAACAGCATGAACGAACGCCCTGGTCCCTTTTGGAGTGCGGCGGCTTGCCGCCGCTTTTGGATTGCGCTGTAGCAAAAAAACAAACAGCCGCAAGCGCAGAAATTTAATGTCTTACTTGGCGCAATCTTTCGCGAATTCATCGCGTAGAAAACTTATCAGGTCGCGATGCCCGGCGAACACGTGTGTCTGAGGGCGCGACGCGCACCCACTCGATCGATATTCGCCGGGCAGTCGCGGCGAGCTGGATGCAACGCCATTGCGCATCCCGGGCGCACCACCGCCTTCGCGATGCACATGCGCTACAAACCCGCGTTGCGCGCGGCCCGAGTGCGACGGCACCAGCTCCGCCGCTTCGATTTCCACGCGATGGATGGGGCCCGCATCTCCCTGCGAAGCGCCACCGCCAAACTCATCATCATCTTCCCCGCTCGCGTCGCCCTGCGAGTCCGCAGAGTCGGCTAGCGCGCCGTGTGCCTCTTCCTCCAGCTCAGAAAGTGCCGCTTCGGCCGCACGCGCCGCTTCCAGCGCCTTCCCCGCAATCGGATTGATGTGGTAACGCCCTCGAATGAACGGCATATTCCCTCCCGTTTTTTAAATCGAAATATTGCGACAAATGAAGCTGGTTTGTGTGCAAGAAGCTGGCGCGAACGCAGCTACCGTGGTGCGCAGCATGTCGAAGATCAGCAGCGGCTGACTGTCTCCGCCGGAGCGTTAGCTGGTTCTCCGCGACGAGACGTTTATGTAGCGGCCGCCTTTAGGCGGACGAATTTGTTTTGTCGGGCAAACCGCCGGTCCGCAGGTCACCGCTACAAATGCGACGGCGGCATCGTTATTTCCTCTTGCGGTTTCTTCCTCGCCGAATCAATCTCAAGCATGCGATAGATTTGGTGCCATGAGCGTTTGCGCATCGGCGTGACCATGTTTGCGCCTTGCGTCTTCCCGTTCGTCGCATTCATTTTCGCGGAAGGAAGCCTGGGTTGCGTGGCGCCAGCGACCACACTTCCGCGGCCGCTTTCGAGGTGCAGAGACCGCGCATCCTGTGACCCTATGGACACCGAATCAGGCAGCACCGTGATCGGAGGAACGCCCGCAATCCCCAGAATCGAATTCAGCAGCGCCCGATTCTCCGCGCGCAACCGCGCCACGTCCGCCTCGAGCGCCTGCGTATAGCGCGTCGCCGTAATCCGCCGCCAAATTGTCTGAATGTTCATAGGTTATGTAGCTGCCGCCTTACGCGAGCGGTCTCGCTCTTTGTTGAATAGCTGACCTAGGAGATAGGCACTTATTGAGCAGTGGTAATCCAGATGGTAATATCTCCAGAGAGTAAGAATTGGGAGGCAGCCGATGCAGCCGCTAGAGGATGTCCTCACGGAATCGAACGGCCCGCGCGTCGCGGAGTCAGATTACTTCAGCCGGCCACCGCAGCGATCGTATCAATTTATCGCAGCAACGATCTCTATGCTTGTGGCCATTGCTATCGGTTCTAGTATTCTCGTGCGCCATTGGAATGAATTGCAAACGATGGCCATTATGTTTATGGGCGCTGCTGCCGCGTCCACTATGATTCTGTGGCTTCGCGCGTATCAGATTTTCCAAAGGCTTCACGAACTGTATTCTCAAGCGAAACTCGACCCTTCTTTTATTCGTTCTCCGACGGACAAGGTATTTCGAAGCGCCGGGGACTTAATGGCAGCCGTCCTGTTTGGTGCGTTCGTGGCAGCGGCATATTTCTTTTTCGCGCTCGCTGCCGCCCTAAGTCATCACAGCGCGTTCTAGCATCCAACCTCGCTTATCTGCGGCGGTGATGATGCAAAAATGAAACCGGCTGCACCCGACGCTTCTCTTCCTCCTGAAACTTGCGCATTTGCATCGCCCGGCCCGTTGGATCCGTTGACGTGACGCGCTCCGCAACCCGCTGTTCGATTGGCGGTCGTGTTTCCCGCGAGCGACCCGCGCCATAACGCGACTTCAACCCGTACCGCGCGGCGTCGGCCGGATCGTCGCCATCCATTTTTTCGATGTCTTCCACCCGCACCGGATCGCGCACCAGGTTCGGAATCGTGCGAATCAGCTCGACGCAATTTTCCGTGAGCAACCACTCCCCCCCGTCCAGCATTTGGTACATCAACATCCACCCGCCCACGCGATCGTTATCCGCAGGAATAGGACGCGGAAACCCCGCCGCGACAAAAACATCGCCCATCTGATCCGCAATGGAAGCTTCGTCCGTCCGCCGCGCAAACGCGTCCGGCGAAAGATAAATCGCATCAATCTTCTCTCGCGCGCAGTTGTCTTTCGTGGCGCCGGGCTTCAGCCCGGCATCTTGCTTTTGGTCTTCTTGCTGCCCTGAGGAATATGCCGCCCTAAAGGGCGGCGCTACAAAGTCCCCGCTCAGCACGCTCCGCGCGACGATCTCCTTCGCCAAATCCCGCGGCGAAGTCCGATGCGTCACAAATTCCCGATACGTAACAATCCTTCGACCATCCTCATTTGAAAGCGTTTCATTAGCCCCGCCGGACGCAATTGTCGAAACTCCCGTAGGGGCGCAGCATGCTGCGCCCGCTGACACCACGCCACCCAACGCACCCGCAGCGGAAGCCGCTCGACTAGGCCGTGCTGCCCCTGCGGGCATTTGCCCATGCCAGTAAACCGCGGCCGGATGCTCGAATCCCCAGTCAATCGAAATCCACCGCGCCCACCAAGGCTTCCAATCAATCTGCTCCGCNNCTTCAAATGCGACGGCAAACTGCGCAGCGTCTTCAAATAATTCTCGTCGCCCGCGTAAATCGGATTGTCCGACACGCGCGCGGGAATGAAATCGTAATCCGATGCGTCGAATTCTTCGGGATGCTCCATGCCGGACGCGGGTTGTTTATCGATCCACAGCGACTTCACCCACGCATGCCCGATGTTACCGGGGTTGGTAGCACCAGCCATGCAGGGAAACGCGCCCGGCACGGGACACCTGTTACGTGACGTGAGGAATTGCCACTGGCGGAGGGTAAAGAGGGTAAGCTCGTCGATTCCGATAAAAAGAAATTCGGCGCCTTGATACTGGTAAACGTCCGCTTCGCTCTGGCAATACCCGAAGCGCGTGGTGGAACCGTTCCACCAGGTCACTAGGTGCTTTGACTCGTTGTAGTTTTTATAAAGCTCGCGCGGAATGTCGCGCCGAAAATAAAGCAGCAGCGATTGTTCCAGCTCCGAAAATGTCCGCCGCAACAAGAGCGTGTTCACGTCTGGATGCTCGTGCGCCTGAAGCACCGCTTCCATCAGCAGCGCCTTCGATTTCCCCGGCCCCGCCGCCCCGCCGAATAGCCGGTATTTCGCAGGCGAACCATGAAATTCCTTCTGCTTAGGAAACGGCTCGTAGCCCAGGTCAACTTCGTCGCTAGCAAAACGCTCGAGACCGGATGTAACCGTCAACATCGAAAAGTCTCCTAGCTCTATCGCGCGGGCCGCGGAACGTTATGCCTCATGATTATGGTGACAGGACCGTCGCCCGCGCCGCGGCGGTCTGGGGCCCGAGTGGCTTCCAGCGTGCGCGAGTTCTCCTTCAGGACGTCCACGAAAAGCTTGATGTCACCCTTGTCTGTGCTGTCGCCGAGTGTGTTATGCGTCTTCGCGTAACCTCGCGCGATCTTTCTCTCGTCAATTCCCTCTTCGCGCAGTGCCTCTGCAAGCCCAACCTTCTTTAGGCGCGTGTCAGTGTCGTCGTCTGAACGATCATAGGTTTTTTGAGCCGCGACATTCGGAGTCTTCCGCTTCTTACCGGCCTGCTGCTTCGCGTCGACGCCCTTTTCCGGGTTTGCCGGCCGCGTCGTCCTATCAGCAGCCATCGTCTTTTCCTGACTTTCGTAGCCCCGCCAGCATTTTCCGATTTTTCTTCGAATGGGTAGCGGGACACGCCCTCCGCCAAGCCGGTTCGAGTCCCGCAGGCGTCGATTTTTCCGCTGGCGCGGACGTGTCCCACATAGGTGAAAAGCAAAAACGCCGGCCTGAATGCCCGGCGTCGTAAAGGCAGGCGTGCGAAGCGATTTTATTTTTGCGAAGATGAACTGCCTGGTGCCTGTGTGGGTGCTGCCGGAGTGTCAGGCAGCACTTGCGCGAAGACCATGCATTGATACGGATTCGACTCGCCACCCGGTGGAGGCATTTTCGCCGATACTCCAAACCGGTGTGGCCCCGTGAATAACGCGCGTTTCTTTGTAGCGGTCCCGGTGATTCCCTTCACCAATCCCTTTGCGTCTGGCGAAACTGGAATACTAAAAAGAAAAATGGGCTTAGGGGCGGAAACTTCCCACACATTAAATTGCTGAATGCACTTTTTGGTCACTTTGGCGGAGCACGGCGGAAAAACCGAGAAATCGTAATCGAACGTCACAGTGACCGTGCGCTGAACCACTTGCGGCGGCGCTTCAGGCGTCTGCGCTGCTGAGGCCGGTTGCGTAGGAACTTGGACGGTAGATTGACTCGGCGCCGGTGGTGTCAATTTGCCGGACGACTGGGCAGCCGAGTGCGCAGGCATCAACACGATGATCGTGG
>PKWH01000059.1:0-4233 GCA_003131985.1 Acidobacteriota bacterium
TGGAAATAAACGTATAGAGCAAGCTCAAGTTTGCGGCCGCTCTTGGTGAAATTATCGCGCGCCTTAATGAGAGGAGCGAGCGAAGCCTCAAAAATCGACCAATCATTTGGATACTTGATGGCGGCGGGCTCGTCCACTTGAATTAATTCGGCGCCCAACTGCGCGAGCGTGTCAATTTCAGTGGCAAGGATTTCAGAGTAGGCCTGGGCGCGATCTTCGAGAGCTGCGAATGGTTTCGATGAGCTATTTCCGCCTTGCTCGCCAAGCGAAAATTTCGCGAGCGTGTAGGGGCCAGTCAGCACAGGCTTGATGCTGAGCTTTCCCGCTTTGCCGGGGGGAGTGCGCGAATGGCCGAGGGCGTTTCGGGCGAAGCTGTAATCAGCGGCGGCGAGATGTCCGCGTTTGAGCGGGGTTCCGGTGAAGACAGGTTGCCGAAAGTAAGTGTTCGTGTCAAAGAACCGGACGAGGCCTTTGATTTGAATGTTATCGATTTTGCCGGCCAGGTGAGAGATGGGATCGTACCAGCGGATCAGGCCGTCGGTGATCACGTCGAGACCGGCCTTGACTTGTTCGCCGATGACGTAGCGGGTTACGTCGTTCTGTACGTCGAGGAGGTCGGCGGTGGAGCGGTCGCCTCGGTCGAGCGCGGCGATGGTTCGGCGCAGGGTTTGCAACTCGGGAGAATCGCCGATGCGCGGGTAGCTTCCGGTGCTGGAAAGATAGAGACCTGGAGCGGGGTTCATTTGGAGCGACCTTCCCGGTTGGCTGATTCTCCCGCTTGGATCGAGGACTGACAAGCAAAGGCTGCCCGCCTAAAGGCGGCCGCTACAAAGGCTCGGAAACCGCGGGAGTCGTTTGGTTCAAAGTTCTCGATTAGAACGGTGGGTCGGTGTTTGTTTTCAGCACTTTGCGGAATTTCTAATACTAAGAGTTCTCGATTAGAAATGGGTCGATTCGGTACGAGAAACACAATCCGAACAAGCCGCCGCGAGAACGGCTCTGGGCAAGACTTGGCGAAAGCGGAGCTCGGATTTTCGGATTTGCAAAATGTGATTTTTTGGCGATTTGAGCTGTTCGCCGTTCTTTGTTTTCTGGAAGTTAGAGTGGTTTCTACTTCTGGAGTTTGGCGATTTAACTTGCTGCAAAAATGGCTCATTTCGTTGGGTAGTAGCGACTGTGATCGAGTTGTTCTCGCATTCGCGGGCGAAGACCTGTCGCGCGATTGCTCGGCGGCAGTCTTGGACAGACTCGCTTCGAGCGAGACGAAGGCACGATTCCTAATTTCGGCGCAACTGGTTAGAAAAACGCCTTCAGCGCCCTTATCAGCCACGTCTTTGCTTTGAACAGCTTCCATCAGCCACCCTTTATCCTCATAAAGCAAACTTAGAATGTAATCAGGTTGGGCGCGGGAAGCAAGGAAATGCAATCGAACGGCGGAAATCTAAATGCGAGATTCGAGAATCGAAGGGTGAAAGTTACGGGGGTGTTTCGGAGAGAAAACCCGAACTATCCACACCGGCCCTTCCCGCCTCGGGGACAAGAAGGAGTCAGCAACCAGGCGGAGCGAGGGAACTAAGTAGTGAACTGTTGGTGTGGTACTATCCGCGCTGTCCTCATGTTAACCGGCAACGCCATCAAGACGAGGGGTTCTGCCGCCCTTCAATTGCTCGTGTTTTTTGGGGGGCTTGCGCTCTTGTGGTTTGGAGGCAGCAGGGCCGCTTCATCTAGCCCGCGCCTCGCATCACAGACAGCCGAGAATGTCCCTGTGGCATCCCTTCCGTTTGAATACTTTAGAAAACACATTTTTGTCACGGTTCAGATCAATGACTCCGGCCCACACGCCTGCATGGTGGACAACGGGTCCAATGCCGTCGTGATAGCCGACCGGGTTGCGCGCGATATGGGAATAAAAACTTATCCGAATGGCGGGAAAAGGCCCAATATGAAAGGGCTCGGCGAAGGCAGCGGACCAAAGATTTTTATCGCAGAAAATGGCATTGTTTTTCGCGTACAAGGCGCTCCGATATTGACCGGAACTGTTTTAGTTCTCGACATGTCCGCGCTGGAAAAGGAATTGGGGCGATCTTTAGACTGCATAATCGGTTCGCGGCTATTCCTGAATTTTGTGGTCGAAGTTGATTTTGCAAAGCGCCAACTCATGCTCTACGATCCCGGCAGTTTCGTTTATAGCGGGCAGGGACGCACTGTCCCGTTGAAAATTGGCGCTCCAGCGACTGTTCAGGCCGAAGTTCTTACGCCGGATGGAAGAACCGTGAAAGCGACTGTGGGGCTTGATCTTGGAAGCGGCTCGATAATCGACTTTCAGCCCTCGTTTCAATTGAAACATCACGTATTGCAAGCGCAGCAGCCTGAGGTGCTGGATGGCGCTATCGGATTCGCCGGAGAATACCACGAACGCACGGTGCGTTTGCCTTCGGTAGGCTTCGCCGGATTCAAGATCGAGAAGCCCCTTGCGGAATTTGTGGATACCCCGCCGGATCCCGGCCTCGCTTCTAGGAAGGACGACGGATTCGTTGGAAATGCGCTCATGGAGCGCTTCACCGTCATTTTCGACTACTCGCACCACCGGCTGATCCTCGAACCGAACGATTCGTTTGGCAATCCCTTTACGGCAAACATGACGGGCATCGGAGTGGATGCAGCATCCGATCCCGCGCATGGTTTTGACGTGATGCATGTGTCCGACGGGTCGGTGGCGGCGACTGCCGGCGTCCGGCCTGGAGATAGGATTGTTGGAATCAATGGCGTGCTGTGCTCAACGCTCACGTTTGAGTCGTTTCACCAAATGCTCACAGCGGAGGGCACAGCATTTACTCTGAAGGTCGAGCGTGGAGAGCAGAAAATTGATATTAGTTTTCAGACTCCGCGCCTTCCTTGAGTCCTCAATGACGTATTTATCGTTGCCTACGGAGCTGTTTCTGCCGGGTAGACGCTGATGGAGGCGGGGTCGATTTCGAAACGGAGGAGCCAATCGCTGGGGACGTTGCGGCCGTCGAGTTTCGCGGGAGTGAATTTCCAGAGTTGGGCGGCTTTCAGGGTGCGGTCGGCGAAATATGAGCTGGGGCCGGGAGCAGCGAACGAGGCTTCGGTCACGGTGCCGGATTCGTTGACGTGAACTTTGACGCTGACGCGAACCTTGCCGCGGATTGTGTCTCTGGCTTTTTGCGGCGCGTCGGGCAGGATTTGCTGAACGACTTTGCCGCGCACGACGCCGCTAGCGGATGTCGTCGCTGGCGTCCCAGATCGAACTGGAGTTGGCGACAGAGCAGTGGCGCTCGCTGCAGGTTTGTTCTCGCTGGGATTCTTGAGGGAGCGCTCCGTGGAATTCGACGCGGGCTGAGGCGCTGTCTTCACCGCGAGCGGAGGTTGCTGCGACGGCGCTGCGTGTTGCTGCGGGACTGGCTTCGCGACGGGCGGAGGCGCCGACTGCTGCGATGACTTTGCAACGAGCGGAGCTTGTTGCCTTGATGGCGCCGCAAACTGTTGCGGCGGCGTCTGAACGGGAGAAGACGATTTGGCGGAGAGCGCTGGCTTGTTCTCCGGTTTTAGCTGTGCTGTTGACGGCGCGGGCGGCTGAACTTTTGACCGCACCGGCGGCTGAGGTTTTGGCTGAACCGTTCCCTGAACATTTTTGTGAACTGAGGGCGGCTCGGCTGCGACTGGAGCGGACGGCTGATTTCGCGAGTGGTTCCAAAAGAGAAGAAGGCCTCCGAGGATTGCCACCAACGCCACAACGGCTAGCACTACTCCACCGATGGCGCGCGGGTTCGCGAAAGAAGTTTGCGAGCTTTGCGTGATCTGTCTCGGGGGCGTGGGCGAGTTTTGTTGGAGGCGCGAGGAGATATCCGCGACGGTCCAACGGAGTTGCGGGTCGCGGCGCAAACAGTGGCGGGCCAAATCGAGAACTTCGGGCGGGAGGTTTGACGGCAGCGCCGGCTCGGCCTGGTTGGTTCTCTCCCACACGGGCAAACGCTGGGTCAAAGCTTCGGCCAAGGTCATGCCGAGGGACCAAACATCGCCAGCCGGAGAAATTCTTCCGCCGGCTGCTTCGGGCGGGTCGTAGGCTCCGGGCTTTCCCGCGGCGCCGCTCGATTCGCCGATGCGGCAAAGTCCATCGCTCGATATTTTCAGAAGATCGTCATCGGCCATGACGTTCGCGGGTTTTAGGCGGCAATGAACGAAGCCCTCGGCGTGAACGTAAGCGAGGGCGTC
>PKWH01000059.1:4291-12612 GCA_003131985.1 Acidobacteriota bacterium
TCGACCGAATCGGCGGGGATTAGTTTGATGGCGGCTTTGGGAACTTGCTGTCCATCATAGTCGACGAGGAAGACGGAACTGAGTTCATTTCCGCCAACGAACTGGCCGAGACGGAATTTTCCGTCGACGACTTGGCCTATCTGTTTTGTGGCGGCCTCGGTCATCTGATCCCCCGCGTTTTTGCGAGCGCTGCACGGCAGCGTGCTGCCCGAGCGCTGGCGTTTCAGCTTCCAAGGAATGGAACTATATTACGCCTGAGAATGGACTCGGCGCGTCTTGCTGCGGCGTTTCAGGCTGGGTAGGTGCCGGCTGCAAGAGGGCCGAGGTTTTCCCGTACTCCACTCCCTCTTGCAATACATTGTGCAACATTCAGGTTCTGGCAGCGTGAAAAACTAATTTGTGCGGTGCCTAATGGCACCACTCGAAGATCCAGCGAACCGGGCGCGGCAGAATGCATGAGTTGGCGTGATGTTCTTAGAACAGGAAGGGGACGAGGGCCCAAGTGTCACGGCGATAGGCTTCGTGATCGGCGCCGAAGGTTTCGGCCATGGCGCGTTCTTCCATACGGATTTTGCGCCAGTACGCCAGAGCCACGATCACGAGCGCGATGGGCGCGTGAATCTCTCCGGAGACGATGGCTGTTCCGCAATACATTCCGAGCACTGCGGTGTAAATGGGATGGCGAATGAGCCGGTAAGGACCTGAGCGGACTAGTTGATGGCCCGCGGCGATGCGGACCTCGCCGCTCCAGTTGGTGCCGAGGTGGCGTCGCGCCCAGACGGCGAGGAGAATGAAAGCGGCTTCGATCAGCAGGCCGACGGCGACGACGAAATGGTTGGCGGGCAGAAAACGCCGCGTCAAGCCCGGAACAGGAAAGATGAGCAAGAGGACGCCTCCGTTGACCAAAGCGAGATGCAGTCCGCGCGACCACTTGGATTCCGAGGACTTTGTTGGCTTGCTGTCTTTTGCGGCAATGCTCCAGTAAATGGAGAAGAGACACAAGAGCGCCACGGCCAGCAACATCCCTCGCGGAAATTGCAAGTGTGACCTAACCGACGGTGGTATGTGCCGGGAGACGAACACCCCGGTAATTACAACTGCTCCCAGCTTCAGCGGAACCCTCATCGCCCTTGTCATGCCGTCCTCCTCGCGCTGTGACGCGCCGAGCATCAGCGGCGGGGCGCCACAGGCCGCCGGATTTAGCAGCGTCGTCCCAAGCCAATCTCTAATGGTTTGCTTTCTGGCGAAGCTGATCGATTTGCGCCTGCGTCAGAAACGGAGGGAGATGGATCTGGTCCGCGCAAGAAATGTTGAGACCCGCCGCCGAACCTTGCGCCACAAATTCGGAAATGAGCCCGTCGATGCATGGGGAACCGGTGCCATGTGTTCCTTCTTTCACTACGACGACGCGGCTGTTACTCAGATCTTTCGCGGCTTGCGCCGATGCTTCAGGCGGTGTGGCGGGATCGAGCGCGCCGGAAATCAGCAGCGCAGGGACAGCCGAGCGTATCGGCGCGTAGTAATCCTTGGGAATCGCGCCCTGAACCCAATCACCGCACGCTTTTTGGTACGCGCGCACCTGGGAGTCGCCCAAGTAAGTGCCGGTGGTGTCGCGCCGAATCATTGCTTCGGTCGTCCCGGGAATATCTTCCGCACAGATGACGGAAAGACTCATGCCGCGATCTATCTGCTTATCAATTGCGTTCCTCACCTGGATTACCGCGGATCCGTAAATACTCCAATCGTCCTGATAGGCGCGATGAATCATGTAGGGAAACTCGCTGATGATTCCCGGAATGTACAGCAGCGGCCGGAGGGCGGCGACAAACATGCCGCGCGTGAGCGTGACTGGCTGCGTTCCTGCGGCTCCGTTATCTACTTCAAAGTGCGCGGGAGTTTTCTCCAGGCGGTCGACGATCTCTTGAAACTCTTTCTTCAGGTTGGGGAAATCTTTGCGGCAGGCGTCGTCGGCAGCGCAACGAGCGATCAATTGATCGATCGAGCCTTGCGTCGTCTTGGGGAACGCCAGAGGAATTCGGTACTGGGGCGGAGCTACTCCCTCCATCGCGATGGTGCGAACGTGATCTCCGTGTCGCCGCAGGTACACGAGAGCTGCGCGCGTGCCGTAAGAGCCGCCGAAAAGGTTGATCTTGTCGTAGCCCATGGCTTGGCGCACGTCGTCGAGGTCGTCCGCGAAAATGGAGGTGGTGTAGTGCGTGAGGTCCGCCTTTTTTTCAAGGTCGCTGCGGCAGGCGCGCACTTTTTCCGCAACCATGGATTCGCCGATCATTTCCTGTGCGATTTTTGGATCGCGCAGCTCGCACGCCAACGGATTCGACGCGCCCGTGCCGCGCTGGTCCACCAGCACCACATCACGCTGCTGCCGTATCTTTGTGGTGTAACCGGTCAGCGGATAGGCGTCTACGGCGCTCTGGCCCGGGCCGCCGGCGAGAGCGAACCAAGGGTCAGCCGCGGGCTTATCGGAAATTGCCGGCAACACGATGATGTTCAACGCGATCTTGCGTCCGCTCTGCGACCGCCGGTTTTCGTACACTTCATACT
The DNA here is from genome assembly GCA_003131985.1 of Acidobacteriota bacterium. Taxonomy (GTDB): domain Bacteria; phylum Acidobacteriota; class Terriglobia; order Acidiferrales; family UBA7541; genus Palsa-295. The sequence goes on from PKWH01000059.1 coordinate 6,854, forward strand.
TTCCGCACAGGCCTTCCGTGTTGCCGTCAACCGTGCGGCATGGCTGGAGCGGAACGCTTCCCATAGTTCTTGGTTTGAGCGTGGGCATATCGGCGTTCGCACCGGGACGGTGGAATGAGAGGGCGATGGAATTGCCGCCCTGCTGCCACGTTCCGACCAACTCGCTTCCGTCTTCATTGAGTTTTCCTTCGTAAACCGCGGCGATGCTTTTCAGCTCCAGCCGCAAGCCGGTGCTTGGCGCGAAGGAAACTGCGTCAATGGGGATGGTGAGGTTGCCCTGATCCACGCTGGTAAGTTTGCCGGTAAGAGTGCCGTCGGCTGCCTGCTCGATCTTCACGATCAAACGAAGACGCGCCACCATTCCTTGCCACTCGCCGGTAACGCTGTGGGCGTCGGCGGTTTGCGCCTGAGTGGTTGGGGCCGCTGGATTTGCCTGAGGATAGGGCTGAGCTGCCGCGCTCGACAGCGAAGCTCCGACTAGCAGCATGAGCAGGATTAAGGCATATCGTTCCCATCGCGATCTCATCGAATTTCTCCTCTCCGATCTTTTTTCCAGAATTTGTTCGCTAACGGCCCATTCGCAACAAGGCAAACAGCACTACCAAGCCGGCCAAGTAAGCTGCGCCGAGATGGGCGAGCGTATTCGCCAGATTTAGTGAATAACCATGCGCGCCCTTCAGTATTAGCATTGGCGCGGAAGGCTGGTAGCACACCGGCCATCTCGCGATATCTGACTCATGCAGGAAGTCCGGCATCCTCACGGGACGCGCGCGCAATGCCACCGTCACTAGCTGCTTTCTCTTGATTTCCACCAAAAAGGTGCCTACTACGGTGATCACCAGCCAGGCTGCGAGCCAGATGCGCGATACGCGATTAAACTCGGCCGGAGATATCCTTATCACGATCGACCAGAAAACGATTCCCGCGGCCACAAAAGCGCGGTACCAATCGCACATTTTGAGGTAGTACTTGCGAGTTTCTTCGCGCGCTTCCATGTGCTCGGTCGCTTGCGTTTGCGGAACCGGAGTGCGCCACGCCAGCACCACACTCTTCACGAACAGCATGCCCACCTGCAAGTAAAGATAAAACGCAGGCACCGCAAATACCACGCGCCAATTTTGGTGCTGCGGGTCCGCAAAGTAGTGGCGGAACAGCAACGCAAGAGCAACGATGTTGGCGAGCGCCAAGGCCCATTCCACTTTGGGATTGGCATAATCGCGCAGCCGTCGGGGCGTCAGCGACAAAGCCATCGAATCCACAGGCTGCTCGGTCTCCGGGACCGCAATAGGCCGCGCCTCCCGTTCCGCTTTGTCCACAGAGTACACGTGATTGATGTGGATCAGGACCGCCTGCGCAATCAAAAGCCAAGGCGCGTAGTCAAGGTAACTGGGGGTGAAAATGGCCACGGTAATCGGGATGTCCAGCACGAAGGGAATGAGCATCCGCATCCAGTAACGGTACAGAATCTTTTTGCCCGCGCCGGTGTAAAAGTCCGGTTGCACGTGAACGTTGAAAAACCATTCCGGCCCGCGCAGAAGCGGCTGGCGTCCGCGCCGGACGCAGCCCCTGATACGGACCACCCAAAAGAAAATGTAAAAGAGTACGAGGTACTCGGTGGCTGTGTGCATCACTTATTTCCTCTCCCCACTGTGCGCAGTTCTCGTATCACCATGCTTAGAATCTTGGTCGAGGACAATCCCGCCAGGACCAACTCCGTTAGCGCTGTGCGCAAGGGCCGCCGGAGATCGTCCGGGCTGCGTTCGGTGGTTGTGCTCGATGCAACGACCGAACCGGATCCGTGCTTGATGACGATTAACCCGTCTTTCTGTAACTCGCGATAGGCGATTGCGATGGTGTTGAGGTTGACGCCCAAGTCCGCCGCCAACTGGCGGACGGGCGGCAGAGGGGCGCCCTGGGGCAATTTGCCACGCGCGATCAGTTCCTTGATGCCATCGGCAACCTGCTGATAGATGGGGCGCGGGTCGTTGGTATTGATGGTCAGGAACATTGCAATGTACTGTGTATGTATACTGCATACACATTCAAGAGGTCAAGAAGAAATGCGTGCGAAATTCAAGCTCCGCCGGCGTTGAGGCGATCCCGCTTCTGTTCCACAAAGTAAGACTCAAGAACAAAATGGAGCGGGCCGGCGGCAATTACTTGCAGAGGCGAAGGGCTAGTCTCCAGTTCGATACACGGATTTCAGAATATTGCTGCAAAGTGGGGCGAGATGGAGGATTTTGTTGGGTCGCCACCTGGAACTCAGAGCCTGGAGCGATACAGAAAGCGGATTAAAGCGTAGATCTGCGTCGAGAGAGGGCAATGGAAATTACTCCGGGCAGCCGATTTGGAACTTTCGAAGTGCTTCTTCCCGTGCGATCACTGGGGCGGGAAACTCAGCAGCACCGCGACGATGGATTTCCGGGACGATTGTTTATCGTTGAAGGGATCGACGGGTCGGGAAAATCCACACAACTAAGCCTGCTGCATAAATGGCTGGAGTCAAAAGGGTATGGAGTGGTGTTCAGCGAGTGGAATTCTTCGCCGCTGGTGAAGGACACGACGAAATTCGGCAAGAAAAAGAAGATGCTGACGGCGGCGACGTTTTCGTTGATTCACGCCACGGATTTTGCGGACAGGACGGAGAAGAGCATTCTGCCGCTGCTGAAAGCTGGGGCGGTGGTGTTGTGCGACCGCTACATCTATACGGCGTTTGCGCGAGATGTGGCTCGCGGAATGGACCGCGAATGGGTACGCGAGCTTTACGGGTTTGCAGTCAAGCCGACGGTGGCATTTTATTTTCGCGTGCCGCTGGAGACGGCCATTGGGCGGCTGATGGACGGGCGCGATGAACTGAAATATTACGAAGCGGGGATGGACTTGGGCTTGAGCGACGATCCTGAAGAAAGTTTCCGGCTCTTTCAAGGCTTGATACTGAAGGAATACGAAAAAATGATTTCCGAGTTTGGCTTGACAGTGATCGACGCCACTTTGCCGATTGAGGTGCAGCAAACCCAAGTGAGACAAATCGTAAAAACACAACTTGAGAAAGCCGCGAACGTGAGGGTGCAACGATGAGGCAGACATACGGAAAGCTTCTCCCGGGAATGCGAATTTCCGATCTGACCGGCAAATTGATCGTGATCGAAGGGACCGACGGCGTTGGACGCTCGACGCAGATCAATCTTCTGAAGCCATGGCTCGAAGAATTGGGGCACGCGGTGCTGGATACGGGGATGGCGCGCTCGACGCTGGCGGGTGAAGGACTCAAGCGCGCGAAAGAAGGAAACAATCTGGGGCGGGTGACGCAGAGCCTTTTTTACGCGACGGATTTTATCGACCGGCTGGAGAACGAAATCGTTCCGGCGCTGCGATCGGGATTCATCGTGCTGACCGACCGATACGTTTATTCGCTGATGGCGAGAGCGTTCGTTCGCGGAATGGACTCCAAATGGATTCGCAGCATTTACAGCGTGGCGCTCAAGCCGGACGCGACATTTTATTTGCGGTTGAGCATCGACCAGCTTATTCCCCGCGTGGTTTTCTCGCGCGGATTCGACTATTGGGAATCGGGGATGGACGTCTATCCGGGACGCGACATGTACGACAGCTTTTGCAATTATCAAACTGCGCTGATGGCAGAGTTCGACCGACTTAGCGAAGAATATAAATTTGAGGTGATTGAAGCTTCGGCGGATGCAGAGCAAGTGTTCGAGCACCTGAAGGCCGGCATCTTCCGCGCTCTCGAGAGCGATTCGCGAAAGGAATACATTTCCGCGCGGGGCACGAAGACATTGTCAATTTCCGATTTGACCGCGAATGAGAAGGTCGCTCCTGCGGCACAGACTGCCAATGCAGCTAAGTTCGAGTCGGTATTGCGATCCATCATGGCGCACTCAGCAGATGGCAACGGCAGAACAGCACAGCAGCAGAAATAGTTTTTACATACCCGCAATTTGCAGTTCACTTCTGTAAGGCAGTTCATTTCACTAAGAATGTTGTCTGCCAAACGAAAGGTTTCCTACTGCGGATCGGGTTGGTCGCCGACGGAGAAGTAGGTGCAATCGGGGTGGTGGAAGACGAGGGCGCTGACGCTGGCTTCGGGGTCCATCATCATGCCTTCGGTGAGATGCACGCCGATTTCTTCGGGGCGGAGGAGCATCCAGATGCCGGCCTGGTCGTCGAGGTTCGGGCAGGCGGGATAGCCGAAGCTGTAGCGTTTGCCGCGATAGCGCGAAGTGAAGCGCTCGGCCATGGTCAACGTGGGAGGATCGGGGAAGCCCCAATCTTCGCGAATGCGGCGATGGAGCCATTCGGCGCAGGCTTCGGCGGTTTCGATTGCGAGCGCTTGCAGACCGTGGGAAAAAAGATAACGGCCAGCGACTTTGGCTTCCTCGGCGCGTTCGCGGACTCCGGCTCCGGCGGTGACGACGAAGAGAGCGAGATGGTCGCGGCGAGCGGGATTTTTGTCTGTACCGTTTTGACCGGCGATGGCGGGCTCGGCGGGCAGGATGTAATCGCTCAGGCAGAGTTTGTCCGCTACGCGCTGGCGCTGAAAATGGAATCTGTGGATTGGCGAAAGTTTTCCAGGCTCGAACAAGGCAATGGAATTTCCTTCGCGTTCGGCTTCGAAGAATTGCCAGACGGCGGAGATTTTCATGAACGACTCAGCTTCGCGTTTCACTTCTTCCATGCTGTGAAAAAGTTCGAGGGCGCGCGGGTCGCGTTCTTTTAGAGCTTTTTCGAAATTTCCGCGGAAGCCCATGTGGCGTCCGAAAATCATGTAGGGATTGATGTAGCTCCAAATTTCATTTCGGTCGGGGATGGAGCGGGCTTTGCGGTCGAGATAGGCGACGGGCGGAATTGGAATGTCGGTGCGAATACGCGGCGAGCGCTCTTCACCGGCAGGGCCGAGCGGGCCCGGTGCGGCTTCTTCCACGGCGACGGTTCCGGCGTGAGTGTTGTCGCGCAGGACGGCTTGGCGTTGCGCGGGATCGCTCAAATGATTCATCAGGCGCAGGCCGGTCATGGCGTCTTTCGCGTAGCAGACGGCGGTGCTGTATTGCGGAGCAATTTTCAGGCGCGTGAATTTTTCGGATAGCGCAGCGCCGCCGACCAGCAAGGGCACGTCAATACCAGCTTCGCGGAGGTCCGTGGCAGTGATGACCATTTGTTGCGCGCTTTTCACGAGTAAGCCGGAGAGGCCGATGGCGTCGGGATTATGTTCGCGATGAGCGCGGATTAATTCCTCGGGGGGAACTTTGATGCCGAGGTTGATCACCTCGTAGCCGTTGTTTTTGAGGATGATCTCGACGAGATTTTTGCCGATGTCGTGGACGTCGCCTTTTACCGTCGCGAGCATAACTTTTGCGCGCTTTTCGGTGTCGGCCTTCTCCATGAACTGTTCAAGATGGCTGACGGCGGCTTTCATGGCCTCGGCAGATTGCAGGACTTCGGCGACGATCAGCTCGTTGTTGTTGAATAAGCGGCCGACCTCTGCCATTCCCGTCATTAGCGGTCCGTTGATGATGTCGAGAGGCGCGTTTCCTTCGGCGCGTTTGCGATTTAGATCGTCAACCAAACCGTCTTTGGAACCTTCGAGAATGTAATTGGCGAGTCGCTGGTCGAGCGGGAGGTCGGCGGCACGTTCTTTTTTTCGCGAGCCGGATGCGCGGAAGTGATCGGTGATGGCGGTGATATGGAATTGGTTGATGGCGGCTTTTTGCTCCGGCGATTGTTCGCGCCAATCAGGCGGAGCG
>PKWH01000059.1:12676-25937 GCA_003131985.1 Acidobacteriota bacterium
ACGTTGGAAATTCCGAGAACCGTGCGCACGTATGGAATTTGTTTTTTAATCAGGCGAACGCCTTCGATTGTTTCCAGAGCGCCGCCGATGTAATTCTTGTCGCCGGTGCCGCAGGGGAAAACCAGCGGGTCGAACATAATGTTTTCTGCGTGAATGCCAAAACGTTCGGTAAGCAGGCTGTAGGAGCGCTCGGCGATTTCAAGTTTGCGTTCGCGGGTAAATGCTTGGGCTTGCACCGGATCTTCGTCGATGCAACCGACGATGATGGCTGCTCCGTAGGAGCGGGCGAGCGGGCAAATGCGCTCGAATTTTTCTTCGCCGTCTTCGAGATTGATCGAATTGATGATGCTTTTGCCCTGGCAATAGGTGAGAGCAAGTTCGACGGCGCGCGGATCGGTGGTATCGATCATGATGGGGACTTTAATTTTGCGGATGAGCTGGTCGTAGAACGGTGGGATGTCGGCCATTTCGTCGCGGTCGGTGCTTTGGAGACAAACGTCGACGATGTGCGCGCCGCTTTTCACTTGGCGCCGCGCGATCTCGGTGGCTTCTTCCCAAAGTTCCGCGGCTACAAGATTTTTGAATTGGCGCGAGCCAATTACGTTGGTGCGCTCGCCGACCACTAGGGGACGCGTGCTTTCTTCGGCCTCGATAATTTCGATTCCGGAATATACGGCGCGATGAGTGGAATCAGGGGGACGCCGGGGAGACTTTTTCTCGACCATCTGTGCGATCGCGCGAATGTGTTTTTCGGTGGTGCCGCAGCAGCCGCCGACGATGTTCAGCCAGCCGCGATCGACGAAACGTTCGAGCTGTTGCGCGAGCGACGTGGGGGTTTCCTGGTAGAGGCCTTCTTCATTGGGCAAGCCGGCGTTGGGATAGCAGGAGACGAAGCCGCTGGTGAGCGATTGCAAGGTGCGAACATGATCGGTCATGAACTCCGGACCCGTGGCGCAATTCAGGCCGAGCGAAATCAAGTCCACATGGTCGAGCGAAGACCACAGCGCCTCGATGCCTTGACCGGCAAGCATCGTTCCCATCGCTTCGATGGTGACGGAAACCATGGTGGGAATGGGCTGGCCTAGTTCCTGACTCAATTGCTGGATGGCGAGGATGCCGGTCTTAATATTGCGAGTGTCCTGGCAGGTTTCCAGGAGAAGGAGGTCTGCGCCGCCTTCGATGAGGCCGCGTGCCTGCTCGCGATAATTATTTTGAAGCTGTTCAAAATTAATGCCGCCGGTGACGCTGATGGCTTTTGTGGTGGGACCCATGGAACCGGCCACGAACCGCGGCTTTGCGGGGGTGGAGAATTGGTCAGCCGCCTGGCGCGCCAGTTCAGCGGCAATGCGGCTGATTTCGCGGGCGCGAGCGCCGAGGCCGTATTCCGCGAGAACGACAGGAGTGCTGCCGAAGGAGTTGGTTTCGATGATGTCCGAGCCGGCCTCGAGATATTTCCGGTGGATCGAGAGCACAACCTCGGGCTTGCTGACGACGAGATACTCGTTGCAACCTTCGAGCTGCGGGCCGCCGAAATCCGCTGCAGTGAGATTCGCTTGCTGCAGCATGGTGCCCATCGCGCCATCCAGAATCAGGATGCGTTCGCGCAATAATTCCCGGAGGGCCAAGCCCTGTTGAATGAGGTTCCTCATGCCAGCAAAATATTCCTAGAAGAATTCTAGCAGGGGACGCGGCAGCGGGGCCGTAAGGAATCGCGCTGCGGGACGAACTTACAACTTTATTGGGGTCGCGATGGGGTTTCGCTAATGGCGCTGCTCAGAAACTCTATGGGCACGGACTTGGGAACCATGCCGGCTGCGGCGCCCCGCGCGAGCAGCTCGCGAACGGCGCGGCGTCCCTCCTCGCCATAATCCAGCGTCCAACGGTTCACATACATTCCGACGAATTTGTCGGCCAAAATCGGATCCATGTCGCGGGCGAATTGCAGAGCGTAATTCAGCGCGGCTTCGCGATGTTCCAGCGCAAAGGAAATGCTTTCGCGGATGACGCGGCCAATCTGGCGGCCGAGATCGGGACCTATCTTGCGTCGAATGGCATTTGCGCCGAGCGGAAGCGGCAGCCCGGTGGTTTCCTGCCACCATTGGCCCAGGTCCACGACGCGGTGCAATCCGATCTGCGAGAAAAGCAATTGGCCTTCGTGAATCAAAAGGCCGGCTTCGACTTCTTTGGCTTGCACGGCGCCTAAAATTTTATCGAAGGGCATAGTCACCGTTTCGACGTTGGGCTCGAAGAGCTTCAAAGCGAGATACGAAGTTGTAAGTTCGCCAGGAATGGCAATTTTGCGGCCGGCTAAATCCGTTTTCTTGATCGGATGTCCGGCGACGACGATGGGGCCGTAGCCTTCGCCGAAGCTTGCGCCGCAATCGAGCAGGACATATTTGTCGGCGACGAAAGGGTAGGCGTAAAAGCTGATGGCGGTGACGTCGTAGACTTCTTTTCGCGCAGCCTGATTCAGCGATTCGATGTCGGAAAGCACGTGGTTGAATTTGACGCCGGGCAAGCGGACTTTGCCGGTTGCCAAGGCATAAAACATGAAGGCATCGTCGCTGTCGGGCGAATGCGCGAGATGAATCTCCGCCGTTTTTGGTAGAGCTGCCGGTGTGGACATGATGGGTCCGTCTTGGCGCTCACGGAAACGCTTACATTCGCTTAGGGCTGAAGAGAGACCGTAGAGACTGGTGCCCGCTGCAACGAAAAGTACGAACGGTGTGGGCGTTCCGGCGTGAGTGCCGAATAGTGCAGGGAAAGAATAGCACACGGTACTGGTTTACGTACAGGCGCGGGGGTGAAAAATGATGCCCGTGCTTGGACGCGAGCCGCAAAATCGACAGCTCGCGGGAAATGCGCCGCGAAAGGAAGGCGCTGCGCGCCGATCTTTTTGTCGGAGCTGAAGCTCCGACCCCCTGAAGAACTGTGGCAGTGGACATTTTCGGAGCAAACTAGGGCACGGAGCGCCTGGGCGGAGCTTCAGCGGGCGCAGCATGCTGCGCCCCTACGGGATGTTGCTTCGGCAATACGCGTGGGAGCTCGCCGGGAGAAAGTCAAAGGAGCCGGCGGGACGCCGGAGCTACGAAAGGCGAACCCCCGGGCGCTGATCTTGATGGCGATACACGATGTAACGGATGTCCTGATACAACTCGTAACGCATGTCATGAGACCAATCAGCTGAAGGGTTCCGACGCCCTGAAGAACTCCAAACTGCGCTATTGGACTGTGGAATGAGCGGGATTCGGAAGAGGCGAGGCATGATGAGCTACGAGCATCCAGCCTTCTTCCTGGAGCACGAAGATGTTCGTGGCTTGAACCATGGCGTCGTCGAAGCTATCGGCAAACGCGGTGGTGACGTGCTCGGTGCAGGCTACCCATCCGACGCGTCCTTCGATGCGTATCCAGACGGAACTCAGAGCGATGCGGACGCGGCGCGCGTTGGCGAAAAGGCGAACCCAGCGTTCGCGCACTTCGTCCCATCCGAGCAAAAGCTCCCAACCGGGATGCACGCACTCCACTTCGTCGTCGTGTGCCCAGACGGCTTCCATCTGAGCGAGGTCAAGCGATTCGAAGGCGGAATAAAACCGGGTGTTTGCGGCGCGAAGAGCGTCTTCGGGAGTTTGCTTTTGCGGCGTTGTTTGGGTCGACACGTCGAAGGCTCAATGTTGGATGTGAAGGCTTACAATAAACCCGAAATCCAGATATTCCGGGATGTTTCGTCGATCATGGAACACGAATCGTCAGTTTGATTTTTTCGGACGCGCGAATTCCAACCCGCCCACTGCTGCAACAATCAACGCCATCTTGATGACTTCTCCCGGCAGGAATGGCAACGCGCCGATGTGGTAGGAATTCGTCCATCCAACGCGGGTCACCAGGGCCAGCCACGCGCAGCCACTTACGAATATTATTGCTTCGCCGGAAACGAGCGCGCCGATAAGTTTCGCGCCATCTGCTCTGAAACTCGCAAACTGAGTGCGCGCGCCGGAGGTACCGCGCTCCACGACCCAGCCAGTTACAAATGCTGCGGGTGGATACGCCAGCAAATAACCGGCGGTGGGACCGAGGAATCGCGCAGGGCCGGGAAGGCCGAGCGGCTGAAAAACGGGCAGGCCTGCGATTCCCTCCAGCAAATACAGCCCGAGAGCAAGCGCTCCGCGGCGGGAGCCTAGAAGGATGGCGACGAGAAGAACGCCGAAAGTTTGTCCGGTAACGGGGACAGGCGTCCCAGGCAAGGGAAAGGCGATGTGCGCGCACAACACGAGAAGAATATTTGCGGCGGCAATCCGAACTACATCCGCAGCGAGACCTTCTGCCGGGAAGATTCTATCGGCGAGAACTTTTGATTGTGACATCCGCTTCCTTTTCGGAATTTTGGTTAAGGATCAAATTATCTGGCGGCCATTATACCTGACGGGGATGGTTTGTTAGGGCGTCTTTTCGCCTTCCACGAGCGGATCATCGGAGGTTGCTACGGCTCCGTGCTTGTCAGCAGCGTGAATTTTNNCGAAAGAGATATCCATTTTGTTTTCCGGAAGCGAGTTCCGCACTTGCGAGCGACGCTTGCTCGGTTGAGATTTCGCCTTTGGGAGCGGGACCCAAATCTGCGAGCGATTCCGGCAACTTTCCGAATGCGCGGTTGTAGGTCTGAACCGCTTCTGCCAAGGTGCGGAGTGCGTCCATGGCAGCGTCTTCGCGGGCACGCAAATCTTCCTCGATCCATTGCTTCGCGAGCTGGGGGATATCGAGAAGAACGAGACCGAGCGAGAGAAGACGCCATCCTCCATTTTCGCGGACGAGTCCGAATTCGGCTTGCTCGCCGTCCACTACAGCGACGGGAATGAAGGCGAGGTTTTCATGAACGCGCGCTGCGCCGAAACGATATTGGACGGTGCCGCTTGGAGTTTGACAAAGAATCAATGCTTGATTCTGCTGGTCCGTTGAACGCAGGGGCTTGCCGGGCATATCAGAAAGCGAAAACCTTTTCAAAAACGCCGAGCGTTGTTCGGCAGGCAGTGCGCGGAAGGCGGCAGCGTTTTCGGCAGTGAGATAATTCGAAAATTGCGTTTCATTGTTGCGACAGGCGGCGACGATAGCCGCAGAGAGAGCGGCTGTGGGATCCGAGCCTGCTTGAGCTTGTACGGCGGGAGCACCGGAAAGCGCCGACGAGACTACTGTGGCCGCTGCGAGTGTGGCGGAAAGAAAAAACCGTTTCTTCATTTCGACTCGGATTTCCCGCGGGCCAGGATGGTTGCCAGGTCTTTCGTGAATTTCGAGCGAGGCATCACTTCGCGGCAACCGGCGGCTTGTGCTTGCTCGGCCAGCTCGGTCTGGACATGGGAAAGAAAGCCAACCAGGGGAACATCGGGAGCTGTAGCTTGCATGCGTTCGACGGCCTGAAGCGGCTGGTTGCGCGAATTCAAGTCCACCACTACGAGCTTGGGAGTTTCCTTCGAAATTTCCGCGAGTAACGCGTCCGGAGTGGCACAAATGCGCAAGTCGACTGCCAGATGGCGGGCGGTCTCGACAATTTTCGCCTGGAAGAAAAGATCATCTACCATCGCTAATACGTTCGCCAAGCTCGTTACCTCTGATTCCGGTTTATCATGCACTCCGCGACTGCACAAGTTCAGTTCTTCCACTTCGGCCAGGGCCTAGGGTATAAATGACCAGCTTGCGAATTACACGGAGGCTTTGATGGCTGCGCCGTCAAATCCGGATGCGTTGCCGGGACTGGCGGTTCTGGAGCAAACGCCTATCATTATCGAGAAAATCGTTTGGTCGGCGAATGACGAGCAAATGCACTGGAAGCCGTCGATGGAGCGCTGGTCTATCAGCGAAGTGCTGGCACATCTTGCCGACGTGGAAGTGGTGGGCTTCCGCGAGCGGATTCAGAAGATGCTCGCAAAGAACAATCCGACGCTTGAGCCCTACGATCAAAACGCAGCCTACGCGGCGGGGAAATATTCGAACAACAAGGCCCGCGAAAATCTGAAAACATTCTGCCACGAACGCGATCGGACGCTCTCGATGCTGCGTTACGTGCCGGCTCATGCGATCGGGCGCACGGGACAACACAGCCAAATCGGTCAGATTTCAATCGGGCAACTGATGAATGAATGGGCGTTCCACGATCTGGGCCACATCCGGCAGATCGCGGAGCTTTTCCGGTCGCGCGCCTTCTTTCCGTCGATCGGGCCTTTCCAACGCTTTTATACGATCAAACCGTAACCCAGACGGAGCGACCGAGCAGATGGAAACCATAATCAGCAAGAAGATTCTTTCTACCTTCGATCAACTCGAAAAAGATTCGCTGGACCTGCACACGCTGTTTGAGTTTGTCGGCGGCAATGAGCCGGCAGAACGGGAGCTGGTGCTGGATGCGGTGCAAGATCTGGCGCAGAGAGGTTTGCTGCACGAAGATGGAGCCGATTACTACAGCCGCACAGAAAGCGGGAGGCTGATCGTTGCGGGCCCGCGCGAGATTACGATGTACACACGCGAGGGGTGCCACTTGTGCGACGAAGCGAAAGCGGTAATGACGCCGCTGCTGGCTGAGTTCAACGCGAAGCTTCACGAGGTGGATATCGACGACGATCCGATCCTGCTCGAACGCTATAACGATGACGTGCCGGTGATTTTCGTCGGCGCATTGTTATTCGCGCAGCATCGAATCGATCCTGCTCTGCTGCGGCACCGCCTGGAACAGACGAAGGATTCGTAATTCCATACATCATTGGCGGGTGTGCGTAGATCGGAACTTCGCGGAAGCTAGTGCTTTGCTTCTTCCGGCTCTACACCAACGCCCTCGTCGGGCACATCGCCTTGGCGGCCTTTCACGCGGTCGTACTCACTTATTTGGCAGGTTGAGCCGATGGCTTCGTTGTAATAGGTGGGCACGCCGAGGGCGGTGCGCAGTTCTTCGTTGAATTTGCGAAGGTCAACGAGCTGGCTTTTGTGCGCTGGGAATTTTTTCTTGTCATGGGAAAGCAGGAATTTCTGATAGCCCGCGTCCCACAGCGCGGTGAACTGACCTTGCAGCATAATGCAGGGAATTTCCGTCATTTGAAAACCGGTCCCGGATGTCTTGCGAAGCTCCGCGCCGCAATTGTACTTCTCGATGCGGACGACTCCGCCGGAGCTGCGGACAAGAAATCCCTTGGCCGCGAGCGATTCCACCTGCGACTGGTCGAACAGTTTGTTGACGTACCACATGCCGATCCAGAGTATTGAGTCCGCAGGGCTTCTGTAAAGTTAAAAATTGGCGGCCGCGGATTCCTTTGGAACGGTTTGCGTTAAAGCTAGCGGGCATCTGCTAAACTGTTCTAAATTTGCTGCATACGCGGGGGTCTTCTCCGCATCCAATTTGCTAATTGAGTTCACTTCGATTACCGGAGTGACGCCGTGAAGCGGAATTAGCCGAGGCGTTGAGAAAGGGAACTTGGCGGACAAACGAACTATGAGTGCGGTGAACAAACAGACGCTGTCGCGAGAAGGCTCGAGCGCCGAGACGCGGTTGGGACAGAGCCTGCTTGAGCGCATCGGCANNTATTCCATGATCCGGGAAGGCGAGCGGACGGGTGCGTTGCGGCCGGGCAAAGTGATCCTCGATGCGACGAGCGGAAATACCGGCATCGCGTACGCGATGATTGGCGCGGCGCTGGGATACAAAGTGAAATTGTGCTTGCCGTCAAGCGCTTCGCCGGAACGCAAACAGATACTGGCGGCTTACGGCGTGGAGATTGCATTTACGCCCGGCGATGAAGGCACCGATGGAGCTATTCGGCGCGTGCGACAAATTTATGAAGCGGAGCCCGCAAAATATTTTTATCCCGATCAATACAGTAATGCTGCAAATCCGGCAGCGCATTATTTCAGCACGGCTCCGGAAATCTGGGAGCAGACGCGCGGCCGGATCACACATTTTGTGGCGGGCTTGGGAACAAGCGGAACTTTCGTGGGCACCACACGGCGGCTGAAGGAACTGAATCCAGCGATTCGTTGTATCAGCATGCAACCTGACTCCGGATTTCACGGGCTTGAAGGACTGAAGCATATGGCCACGGCGATTGTGCCGAGCATCTACGACCCGAAACTTGCCGATGAGGATATAGCGGTACGCACGGAAGATGCGCATCGAATGGTGAAACGGCTGGCGCGGGAAGAAGGAATCCTGGCGGGAGTCAGTTCGGGAGGCGCGCTTTGGGCGTGCCTTGAGGTGGCGCGGAAGCTGCCAAGCGGCCAGCGCGCGGTGATCGTGACGGTGTTCCCGGATTCCGGCGAAAAATATCTGAGTGACCGTTTTTGGAGCGAAGAGTGAGCGTTAGCCCGCTGCGAATCTCGGACGCGCTGCTTCGGCGAATTCAGGCGCACGGCGTGGAGACATTTCCGCACGAGTGCTGTGGCGCAATGCTGGGAAGGGATAGCGAAACGTCCCGCGAAGTTATCGAGCTGCTTCCGTTGGCGAATCGGCGGGATGATTCGCCGCGCAATCGTTTTGAGGTAACACCGAGCGACGTTCAAATGGCGGAGAAGAAGGCGCGGGAAATGCGGGTTGACGTTATAGGCTGGTACCACTCGCATCCGAATGCCCCGGCGCGTCCCAGTGAATTCGATCGCGAACACGCTTGGCCGTGGTACAGCTACGTGATCGTTAGCGTGGAAGCAAGCGGGCCGCGCGACACAAAATCGTGGCGATTGCGGGACGATCGGTCCGCGTACGACCCGGAAGTGATTGAATCCGTCGCACAATCTGCAAGCATCTAATTGAACAATGAAGAAGGAGATCAGCGAATGGCAGTGAAGGTAATTATTCCTACGCCGCTGCGGCCTTACGCAGGCAAGCAGGAAAGTGTTGAGATGGAGGCGGGCAACGTACGCGAAGCGCTTGCTGGGCTTACTACGCGATTTGGAGAGCTGAAAAAACATTTGTACTCCGACGATGGGCGGCTGCGGAGCTTCGTGAACGTTTATGTGAACGACGAAGACATGCGGTATTTGGAGAAGGAAGAAACGCAGCTTCGTGATGGAGACATCGTGAGTATCGTGCCTTCGATCGCGGGCGGCGCGCGCAAGTAAATCAGGAGAGATTTCGTGGCTTCAAAAATAAAAGTTCCTAATTCGCCGGAGGCGGGAAATTCGAGCGCGGCGCTTTCGAAAGAAGAAATAATGCGCTACAGCCGCCACCTGATCATGCCGGAAGTCGGGATGGACGGGCAGCTCAAGCTGAAGCAGGCGAAAGTTCTTTGTATCGGCACGGGCGGGCTGGGAGCGCCGCTGGGCTTGTACCTGGCGGCTGCGGGCGTGGGCAGAATCGGCCTGGTCGATTTCGATAAGGTGGACCTGACAAATCTTCAACGGCAAATTCTATTTGATACGAACGACATCGGGCGTCCGAAAATCGAAGCGGCGACGAATCGCCTGCGGGATCTAAATCCGGACATTCAGATCGACACTTTCGAAACGCGACTGACGAGCGAAAATGCGCTCGACATCCTGAAAGATTACGACATCGTGGTGGATGGCACGGATAATTTTCCCACGCGCTATCTGGTGAATGATGCGTGCGTGATTTTGGGGAAGCCCAATGTTTACGGCTCGATCTTTCGCTTCGAAGGCCAAATCACAATTTTCGCCTATCCGGGCGGGCCGTGCTACAGGTGCTTGTATCCCGAGCCGCCACCTCCGGGACTGGTGCCTTCGTGCGCAGAAGGAGGAGTTCTCGGCGTGTTGCCGGGAATCGTGGGGGCGATACAGGCCGCTGAAACTTTGAAGCTGATCATCGGCAAAGGCGAGTCACTGGTTGGACGCTTGCTCCTTTTCGACGCGCTGGCGATGCGGTTCCGCGAATTGAAGTTGCGGAAAAACCCAGAGTGCCCGGTTTGCGGCGAATACCCGACGATTACAAAGCTGATTGATTACGAAGAATTCTGCGGAATTCGCGGGGAAGAATCTGCGAGCCCGGCTCAGGCGGTGCCGGAAATCTCTCCGCGCGAACTGAAATCGCGGCTCGATCGCGGCGACGATCTTTTCATACTGGACGTTCGCGAACCGCACGAGTATCAGATCTGCAATCTCGACGGACACTTGATTCCGCTAGGCGAGCTTTCGCGGCGCGTAAACGAGCTGGATAGTTCGCGCGAAATCGTGGCGCACTGCCGCAGCGGCAAGCGATCTGCGGAAGCGGTTGAGTTTCTGCGAAGCGCGGGTTTCCGCAAGGTCTTGAACCTGAAGGGTGGTATCCTTGCATGGTCGGATGAAGTGGATGCCTCTGTTCCAAAGTATTGACGGGTTCCGAGATCATCAGACCTCGCTAAAGAAACCGCGTTAAAACTTCACAAGCTTCGATCGGAGGATCGAGTGTCAGACATCAAGGTGACCGTGGTTAATAATGGACCGCTGCTTATCGATGGTGAAGTGCAGATTGTCGATCAGGAAGGCAAGTCTTACGGCCTGGGAGGGCGAACCAAGATCGGACTTTGCCGGTGTGGCGCCTCCGAGCGCAAGCCTTTCTGCGATGGTTCCCACAAGAAATCCAACTTTCAGAGCCTGGTGCAGGCCCACGAACTCCCGCCTCCGCAGCCTAAACCCTAATCAAGCTTGTGGGCAGCTCGATGGTGGGTATGTAACATTTTTACCCGTCCCCTGATAATTATATACGTAGTACATCCCACCAGAGAATACCCAGTAGGTATATAAGAGCATCTATTTCAATAGTTTAAGTGGTACTAAAACTATGTTCCGGAACGGTACACTAGTTGCAAGTTTTCCTATGGGCAGAAGTTCGTCTCTAGGGGGAAGTGGTGGGCCGTCCGGGCAATATTTGGGGTTTTCTGCATCGCTTTCGTCTCGTCCTTGTATGGACGATAGCCGGTGCGTCGTATCTCGCCCTACTCTGGATCCTTCGAAATTCTTCGTACGTCGCCGATCCTCTGCTTGACACTTATCTTGAAATGGCTGGAAGCCTTATCGCTTTCACCTTTGCCGCGAACGCATTGGTGCGGTTTCGCGGAACGCACGATCGAATTTCACTGATTCTGGCATTCGGTTTTGTGATGGCCGGACTGATCGAGGCGGGGACGAGCATGACGTTTTATCGGGGCATGCTTGTGACGGCCACTCCGGGGAATGATATTTCGCTTGGATGGCTCGCGGGGCGCACAGTGCTGGGAATTCTATTGCTGGCTGCTCTGGCGGTGGAGCGACGAATTCCTGTCGCGCGAGAACCTGGGAAGGAGATGGCCGGCTCTACGCTGCTGGTAGGGGCCGCGGCATATTTGACCAGTGTTTTTTATTTCATGCTGCCGAGCGCTCCCAAGATTCATCCTGGCGCAATTATTCCGAGGCCTTGGGATTTGTTGCCGGCGGCGATTTATGTAGCGGCGACCGTGGGATTCGCATGGCGCTTGCGCCGCGAGAATTCTGGATCGTCGCTGGACCGCGCATTGTTTATCGCGGCGGCGATGAATGTGATTTGCCATATCACGATCAGCCAGTCGCAACATGTCTTCGATGCCGCTTTCACCGTCGCGCACGTGGTGATGGACCTGAGCTACGTAGTGGTTTTGGGCGGTACGCTGCTCGATAACGCGCAACTTTTTGATCAGGTCAGCCGGCTGGCTGCCTCTGATTCACTGACAGGACTTGCCAATCATCGCCGGCTTCTAGAAGTTCTGGAGAACGAAATCCAGCGCTCCCGGCGCACGGGGCGAAGCTTTGCAGTGCTACTGTTCGACCTCGACGAATTGAAAAAGATCAACGATAGGTTTGGGCATTTAACGGGCAGCCGGGCTATTAAGCGCCTCGGTGCGGCGTTGCGCAAAGATTGCCGGAGCATCGACACGCCTGCGCGGTATGGCGGCGATGAATTCGTGCTGATNNGCACGCGATGGCCAGGAACCGCCGGTGACGGTCAGCGCGGGAGTGGCTGTCTATCCCAACGACGGGACCACGATTGAAAAGCTGCTGGGCGCAGCGGATCGCGCGCTCTACGGTATGAAGGGCCGCAGTGAAAAGAAATTCCGCCTGAGGCATGTAGCGGCCTGTCTGTAAGAAAGGAGGTGACGCGATGCGATTTGGGATGGGGGTCCCAAAGACGCCAGGGGGGCGACGCGAGTCGCGTACTCCGATGGAAGTTAGAGTTCAGATTACCGGGCATCTGGCGATGCCTGGCACCGAAACCACCTTCACAGAAAACGTAAGCGCAGGGGGAGCGCGCGTCTGGAGCACTCGCCGGTGGAAACCGGGCGACCGCCTCACCATTGCCACGTTGACCGGGTCGTTCAAGTCGATAGCGCGCGTGGCGTATTGCCAGCTCGTCCCGGAAGCGGGCTTCGCCGTCGGAGTCGAATTCCTGGAGTCGAGGGACGGTTGGGTTATAGGCAGCGCGTCCGCGGTCTGATTACTGCACGAACTACTGCACGAACCCGACGTTTGGTTCTGGACCGGGCCCAGGGCCTTCCGGAAGCGTTCCAAACTGCTCTTCAAAACGAGACACATTTTCCTGCAGAGCTTTTGCCAGTCGCTTCGCGTGCGCAGGGCTCAGGATCAGGCTACCGACTAACTTTCCATGAGGAACGCTGGGAAAAAGATAAATGAAATTTAGGGTGAACTCTTCCGCATTGTGGTGAACGACAACTAGATTGGCATACTGTCCGAGCAATTCCTTCTCGTCGGCCTTGATCTGGACTTGCTGTTGCTGCGGTTTCGGCGTTTCAGCCATCACTACCCTCCTGGGAACCACTTTTACTATAGCAGAGGCGAGAAAACGCTTCCCGGAGATTTTTGGAACGAATATGGGCGGAGCAGTTGACCTGAAAAGTAGTTAAGCGTAGTTTATAAAGAGAGTTTAGCTAGGTTAACCCATGGATGGTTCGAAAAACGATCCCAACGCTGTCCCGTATATTCACGCGCATCCGACCACAGAATCTGCCGCCGCTTCCTCTGCAGCGCCCGAGCTCGCCACCCTTTTAACACACGAGGATGTAGACCGCGCCCGCGACCGTTGGCAAGTGGCACGAGCCCGGCGAAAGGGCCGAGGCGCGCAGAAATTCCGCGGTGTGCGCTTGCTCTGGCTTCTGATTGGGCCCGGGATTCTGGTTTTTCTCGGCGAGAATGATGCTCCGAGCATGCTTTCCTACTCGGCAGATGGTGCTCGTTACGGAATTGGATTTTTCATTCCATTCGTCGTCTTGACGTTCTTGATGGGATTTATCGTACAGGAAATGACGGTGCGCCTAGGTGCCGTCACGCACCG
>PKWH01000059.1:26027-27888 GCA_003131985.1 Acidobacteriota bacterium
TTCAATTGCCTCTTTGTTCCAGCGGCAATTCTGGCTCGACCGAATTGGCATGCGGTGGGCAACGCATTGGTGACGTGGATGCCGCTGCCGAATGGAAACCGCTACGAGATACTCCTGCTGATTTTGGCAACGATCGGCGCGACTGTGACGCCCTGGATGCTTTTCTTTCAGCAAAGCGCTGTGGTGGATAAGGGCATGCAGCCGCGCGACATCAACGTGGGGCGCTTGGATACCATGCTCGGCGTTTTGTTGGCGTCTGTATTCGCCGTTGCGGCGATATTAGCTACTGCGCCGCTGTTTCATCACGGTATCAATGCCGCGGATTTTCAAGCCGCGCAGTTTGCGGAAGCGCTTCAGCCGTTGATCGGACACACCGGCGCAGCCCTTTTTGCGCTCGGAATTTTCGAAGCGGGGATTGTGGCTGCGATTGCGATTTCCACCTCTTCGGCTTATGCGTTCGGCGAGGTTCTGAAAACGGGGCATAGCCTGAATCGTCCGCTGCGCGACGCATGGCCTTTTTATTTAGTTCTATTGGGTTCCGCCTCTGCGGCAGCGGCGCTGGTGCTGATACCTCGCTTTCCGCTTGAATTTGTGGTCCTCACGGTGAATGTGATTGCCGTTCTCGCCATGCCTCCCGCGCTGGCATTTCTTTTGCTTCTGGTGAACGATCGAGAGGTTATGGGAGAGCACGTGAATGGGACTTGGGCGAACGTCGCGGGTATAGTTGTGACGCTACTCTTGATCTGTGCGGGAATCGGATTTGGTGTTGCGACCGTCTTTCCAAAATGGTTGGGAGGCTGAGTTTTTGTGGGAAGCTACGATTATTTGTGAAAGGCTGTTGCATTCATGGGGCCGGAATTGAAATCAGATTACTCAGAACTCGAGGTTAGCAAGAGCGGCATTCAGCCCGTCGCCGTGGATGCGGGGCAGCCACACCTCGAAGATCCTCGCGTGGTCTTGTCTCTTCTTGAAGCGGACCAGGTGGTTGCGGCGAAAGAGCACATGCGTTTCGGGCCGCAAAAGCTTTCGCGAGGAGTGCGAGCAATGCTCTGGTGCTTGCGCATTTACGTCGTGGTGATGCTGATAATTGTCCTGGTATCAGTGATTCGCGCGTTCCACGCGGTGCATTGATCGCGGATTGCATGTGGGGAACTTGCGCAATCGTTTGAACTCTCTTTATGAACCTCGATAGGAACACAGAACCGCCAAAGCGGAAATTGTTACTGGGTGTTTCCGTTGCGTTTGTGATCGTGGCTGCGGCGGGTTCTATAGTCCTGTACGCAACGCGAGATTGGAACGCTCCGGCGGCGGCGAAAAATCTTCAGAACCCTGTGCCGATTGCGGGTGATTCCCTTGAGGCCGGAATGAAGAACTATTCGACTCACTGCCAGAGTTGCCATGGGGCGAAAGGGGATGGAAAAGGGGAGCGCGCGGAAAAACTCTCCATCGCGCCTTCGGATTTCACGGATGCACACGCGATGGGCCAGATGACCGACGGCGAGCTTTTCTGGAAGATCTCGCACGGGCGGCGCCCGATGCCCGCTTTTCAGGAAAAGCTTACCGAGCAGGAACGCTGGCAATTGGTGGATTATATTCGCACGCTGGCCCGAAAACCTGCCGGCGGCGCAGCGCCTGCCGCAAATTCCGGTTCACCATAAACAGGCGCTGCGCCGAACGAGTAAAAGCGCGCGAAATCCGGGGAAGTCGCGACGAGGGATTAGTTTTTTAACTTTGAAATCGCTTCGGAGACTTCTTTGATGTCCGGCAAGGTCGGGATGTCGTAGTTCTTGAACCAGGCGATTTTTCCTGCCCGGTCCACGACGGCGATAGCTCGTCCGGTGATCCCTTTATCGGCCAGATA